>JBCCJU010000071.1:0-27506 GCA_039027715.1 Cyanobacteria bacterium P01_C01_bin.120 | reverse complement strand
ATGACCATAGCAATGGGACGAGCGCAAGCCCAGCGAGGATGGTTCGACGTCCTCGATGACTGGCTAAAGCGCGACCGATTCGTCTTTGTCGGGTGGTCGGGTATTCTGCTATTCCCCTGCGCCTATCTGGCGATTGGGGGCTGGCTGACCGGCACCACCTTCGTAACATCTTGGTACACCCACGGTTTGGCCTCTTCCTACCTGGAAGGCTGTAACTTCTTGACCGTGGCGGTATCGACACCTGCGGCCAGCATGGGTCACTCCCTGCTGCTGCTGTGGGGACCCGAGGCCCAGGGAGATTTTGTCCGCTGGTGCCAAATTGGCGGGCTGTGGAGCTTTGTGGCTCTGCACGGCGCCTTCGCCCTGATTGGCTTCATGCTGCGTCAGTTCGAGGTCGCTCGCCTAGTCGGCCTGCGGCCCTACAACGCGATTGCGTTTTCCGCACCGATTGCCGTTTTTGTCTCCGTCTTCTTAATGTATCCCTTGGGCCAGAGCAGCTGGTTCTTTGCGCCGAGCTTCGGCGTGGCGGCAATTTTCCGCTTCCTGCTGTTCTTCCAAGGCTTCCATAACTGGACCTTGAATCCGTTCCACATGATGGGCGTAGCGGGCGTTCTGGGTGGCGCTTTGCTGTGTGCGATTCACGGCGCGACGGTGGAGAACACGCTGTTTGATGATGGCGATGGCTCCAACACCTTCCGAGCGTTTGAGCCGACCCAGTCGGAAGAGACGTATTCGATGGTGACCGCGAACCGTTATTGGTCGCAGATTTTCGGCATTGCGTTCAGCAACAAGCGCTGGCTGCACTTCTTCATGTTGTTTGTGCCAGTGACGGGTTTGTGGATGGCGTCGGTAGGTGTTGTGGGTTTAGGTTTGAACCTGCGGGCCTATGACTTCGTGTCGCAGGAAATCCGCGCGGCGGAGGACCCTGAGTTTGAGACCTTCTACACGAAGAACATTTTGCTGAATGAAGGTATCCGGGCGTGGATGGCACCGACCGACCAGCCCCATGAGAAGTTTGTATTCCCTGAGGAGGTTCTACCCCGTGGTAACGCGCTGTAGAGCTTAAACCAGGAGTATTTTCTCAACAAGCGCTCGCTATGCGGGCGCTTTTTTATTGCATCGTTTAAGGGGGGACAATAGTCTCCCTGGGCCGGAGTCGAAGCTGGCTCGTGAGATAGCTCAGTTTTTAGCCGGGGTCAGGGTTCATCGCGCTGACGTTGACGAAAGCGGATATCCTGCCAAGTATTGCCAATACCTTTGACGATGCCGCGTCCGATCAGGCCAATGCCGCGACCAATCACTTCCGTTAGCACAAAGACCACAGTACTGCCGGCTAGGGAAAAAGTAGCACGGAGCCGTGGAGCGATCGCATCGCGGGCTTCCAAGGCCAGGGTCAGCGCATACTGCGTGCCCGACAAGTCATCTAGCTCGGCTTGCCGGGGCGCATAGATGGTGTGGGCCTGCAGGCCGGTTGGGGTCAAAGCAATAAGGCGATATTCACTCTCAAATATGGCTTTGGGCTCGTTGACCCACTGATCCCAGCGATAGCGCCATGACAGCTCATTACGGAACCGCGTGATGTCGCGAGTTGAAATGATGCGGCGCTGGTAAAGACTGCGTTTAAGGGACTCGACGTCAGGGTAGCGATTCAGCAGAGGCTGCATAACAGCGCAGGCCACTTGAATCAAAAAATTTTCCAGCAAAAACTGGCTGCGGCGCAGGGCTTCAGGAGTCGTTGCCATGTAAGAAGCGCCCTCAATTTCTAACGGCGACTGAAAGAGGAGATGCGCTAGTAGAGGAGCGATCGCCGGAATTTTGTCGAGAATTTCTGCCTGTACGATTGCCTCATCTTGCTGTAACACCGACACCAAAGGCTGTTCAATACCGGCGGCCGCCGGCGTATAGTAGCGTCCAAAGAAATCCACGGTTACCGTTTGCCACAGATCTCGCACGATAGTAGATTGCTGATCTTCTAGCTGTCCTGGCAGCACTTGCGCCTGCTGTAAATCGTCCAGCAAGTTTTCAATGGCTCGCAAGGTGGTGTAAAGCAGTTCACGGGCTTTTTCGGGCCGCAAAATGTCGATTTCTAGGGGAATGGCGCTGCGGTTGTCGAGGGGAAACTGTAGCTTACGAAAAATCGCCTCACCCACTCGCGATCGTACATCACCCAAGGGCACAGGCACAGGAGGACGCTGTCGAGCGATCGCCTGCCCGCTCAACTCCGCCAGGGCTGACGCTTCGATAGAATTCGCACCGGGGATAGAAGCTGCACCGAGGGTTGAGGCGACTTGATTGGCCGGGTTGAAATTACTCGGCATCGAGACTGTTGGGCCGATGGGTTCCACTGATTCAGAAACGGGTAAAATTCGCTGTATCAACCATCGAGCGGCCCGCAATTCACGATACTTGCCTGCCAATACCAGACGATACCAGTAAGCATGGCGTTGGGTGGCCAACTGCTCGATTTGGACCATCGCACTGTCGATTTGATGGGTCGAGGTGCGGTTTAAGTAAGCGATGGGTCCTTCGAGCGATCGCGGGTAGACGATATCGTCATCAGTCTCAGCAGCGACCGGGGGGTCGGGTCGAGCGGTTTGCTGAATCAAGCGCGCCAGCTTACGCACCGGCAGACCTCGCGCGCCAAATCCGTCGGCCCCCATCTGAGTTGCGGCCGCCCGCAGCACCGGTTCAATCTGCGCACTCAGCACCAGGACCGACAAGGCGGGAAACTGTTGTTTAATCTCACTACAGAGCTGCAGTCCTGCCAGCTGATCTGGAGTCCCCTGCCCTAAGCCCAAGTCGATCACCACCAAATCTACTGCAGAAGATTCGGTAGAGTTGCCGGCATCAGTGGCGCTGGCAGCAGCAGCGGCCTGCAGTTCCGCCAGGGCCAAGAGAGTTGTATTACTATCGGCAGCTTCCCCAGCGATGACAAATTCCGAGCGCTGTTCGAGCCAGATGCGCAGCCCCAATCGAAAGACGGGATCTTCGTCCACTAAAAACAGGTTAAGGGGAGACGCCGTCATATCCGCAGTACAGCTAGTTATCTAAGTCGGGAGGCGGCGGTTGAGTCACTGGTTCGGCAGCGGGCTCATTGGCTTCTTGCTCTTGCTGTTCGGCGACGGCTTCGGCCTCCGCCCTTTCGGCCTCTTGCTTCCAAATATAGGCTCTTTCAGCCTCCCATAATTCAATAGCTTTACGAGCCTCGTTGTATAGGGCGCGACCAGGGGCAATTTGCGCAGCGACGTTAATGGCCTTTGTCAGTGAACCGCGATAGGCCAGCGACTTGGCCTCTTCGAGAATGGGACTGTCCGCTTGAATTTGCAAAGTGCGTGTCCAGTCTTTGGCCATGACCTGTGCCCGTTCGTATAAGGCGCGATCATCTTGAATCTGCTGGAGAACTGCGATCGCTTCCTGCAGCTTGTCGTCGCTAGCCAACTGGTTGGCTTCGTTCAAAATGGGCTGGTCTTGAATAATTTCGATCTGATCGAGCCAGTCGGCAATGAGAGTCTGGGCATCAATCCGTAAGGCTCGACCCAGGGCCACGTTACGCGCCTCGGCGATCGCCGCTTCCAAAGCAGGAATCGTTGCCTTCCGCGCCAAGTTTCGCGCCCGCACTAAAAATGGCCGGTCTTCAATGCGTTCAATTTCACCCTGCCAGTGGGCAATTAGGGTCTGAGCCTGCAGGCGGCGCGGTCGCTCTAGCTCAACTGTCCAAGCTAAGTCCGCCGCATAGCTGTAAGACCATTCCTGCCGCAAACTAGCGACATTGTTGGCAAATTGCAGCGTGCGTAAATCGTCCAACTCGGCTTGCCAAGCCTGCACCGATTTTTGAGCAGTGGGATAAAACGTGCTGTTGATAGAAATTTTTTCGGCAGCTCGAATGGCTTCCATTAGCTTAAAAAGCTGTAGTAGACCAGGATTATCTTGCTGCGCCTGCCGTGCCAACCGCGTCGCATGACTGAATTGAATGAGATCCTGAGCATCGGGAGCGAGGTTAGGATCCGGAGGTACTTTTTGTACTGCCGCGATCGCCCCGTCGACATCTCCCAGTTCCCACCGCTGGAAACTATACAGCAGCAGGTTTTGGCTCCAGCGATCAATATCCTCTTGCGCCTCACTCCAAGCTTTGCTGGTCAGGTTGATGCGCTGGGCGATAACTAACGCCTGGGCAATATTGTCGGGATTGTTGGTGTTGGCTAATCCCCGCGCCTGTCCAATTTGCGACCAAGCCGTTTGCTCCAGCTGCTTTTCCTGCTGCAGTTCGTTGTGCCGCTGACTCAGCCAGTAGTCACTGGTCAATAGCTTTAGCGCCTGAAGGCCATTATCGGCAGTGCTCCAGTCACGCGCGGCGATCGCCTGTTTAACAGCATTTTCTAGCTCTTGCCCTTGCTTCCACTCCTGTTGCCAGTCCCAAATCCTACCCTGAGCCGTGTCCCGCAGAGGCGTATCGAGGGGAATCTGTTTTGCCCACTCCGTTGCCATGGCCAAGTCGCCATCATGCATTTTATCTGCAGCTTTTTCCAGCAGCCGCTCAGAAGACTCGATCAAAACCGGATGAATTTCGCCATAAAGCGGATGAGTTGGCGAGTAGTTAGCCGCTAGCTGTACTGCTTGGATCAGAGATTTAGCGCTGCCAGTACGCAGTGCCGACTGGGCACAAATCAAGCGGTCGCCATCAGCACTGGCCACCGTCACCTTTTCACAATCTGGAGCTGGTGGAACACGAGTCAGCCACGTCAAGGCCCAGAGACCAAACACACCAGACCCCACCATGAGGCCGCTCCAAAAGAGTGGCCAAAACCACCCCAACGGCACCCGCAAGTTAACCCGGGGCTGACCAAGAGTCGATTTAGGCTGAACGGAAGAGCGGGCCATAAACGCGAAAATCAGCGTAGTAAAACATCATGCGGTCATGCCTAGCAGTGCCTTGTACAGTCGTTTGCTAAATCCACCAAAAATTGAGTATTGAGGACGGTCATCTCGCTATTAAAGTCACATCAGCTGATGGCAAGCCCAGAACCGATGAAATCGGGACGGTGGCGATGCTCATCCTGCAACGTTTTTAGCATTGATGGATGATGCCCTATACGCAACTCCTAAAAATCTGGTCAAATCAACAGTCGATATGCCCTGCAAGGGCTCCGGTAATGTGCTGATATTGTAGAGGTAAATTAATAAGTTGAACGTTAGATTGCTCAAAGTTCTTAACTTATTTAGTCCTGATTGGGCGAATGCACATGCGTCAAGATATGAAGCCGGCGATCGCAGCGGCGCTTTTGAGTCCCATTTTCTTAGCGGGAAGCGCTGCAACCGTCGTGGCGGATAATCCCACCGATTTACAGCGATTACTGATCAGTCAACAGTGCGTCGGCTGTGATTTGTCTGGCGTTGTGCTGGCTGGCATGCGGCTAATCGGCGCTAATTTGCTGCGGGCCGACCTACAAGCTGCCAGTCTGCAAGACGTGATTTTAACCGACGGCAATTTGCAGGCGGCTGATTTAACCGGTGCCAATCTGCAAGCGGCAGCCCTGACCCGAGCCGTGCTGGTTGGGACAACGCTGGTGGATACCAATTTAACGGCAGCGAGCTTGTCCTCTGCCGATTTGACTGGAGCCATATTGCAAGGGGCTGATTTGACCAGCGCGATCGCCCCCGAGGCAAACTTTACGGATGCTGATTTAACGGCAGCAACCTTGGCTGGAGCCGTTTTCACCAAAGCTAGCTTTACTGGTGCCAATCTCAGCGCAGCTAACTTGCAGGGGGCCGAGCTGAATCGGGCTTATCTGCTGCGAGCTGAGCTGACGGATGCGAATCTCCGCGACGCTAACTTTTCCCGGGCTCGTCTGGTCAGAAGTAATCTGAATGGGGCCGACCTGACCGATGCCTCACTGTTGAATGCTCAACTCAGCCGCACATCTTTTGAAGGCGCTATCTTTTGTCGTACAACCATGCCAGATGGAACTCAAAACGACGATGACTGCGCTGTTGAGCCACTGGGTCACGTTGACAATTAAGCTTACATGTACCGTTGAGGGTCATTTTTCCGGAGTCAAGTGACGGAAACCGGCTCAGCAGGACAAGCGGGCATAGCGATAGTAATAGCCTTCTCTCTGCATTGGCCAGGCATTGCATCAATTCCGGCTCGACATACGGCTCGGTACTACGGCCCAGCCAGCATAATTGCGGAGTGCTAAGCGCCCAAAGAATCACGATTGGACGCCAGCATTGGCCAAAATGTCCCTTTCATTAAGTAACAGTTGGTCTAATTCTCTCGGATTTGGGAATAGATAGTAGATAATTATAAACTTGTCCGTCATCAGCCAGATTGACCAAGGACATTGCGGTAGTAGCATTGCGGTGGCATGGACGCTTAATCAACGTCGGTGCTGGCAACGTTCCTGTTCGTCATTAAATAAGCCTCAGAAACAAAAAGTAAGGTGTCAAGCAGCTTAAAACTGTAGCAAAAGATTTCGCTAGGCAAGGGTCGTTAATTTGAAAAATTTCTAGCAAAAAATTCATGAATCGTTCAGGGTTTTTCTAAAAGTCGTCATCATTCAGCTTCCGAGCAATTTCTGAGTAACGGTTTCAGTGCCCAACTAATGAAATTGGGACAGGTTCATTCATACCTATTCCATTGGGCTTCTGATGCCAATTGACGAAACCCTCTAGAAAATATGACTGACATATTTTCTGCTCTATTCAAATTTTAGAAACACTCAATTTTTCAAAGCTTAGCCAACGCTAAATGAGATATCTCAGCTAAAGTATGCTGCAGTTTTCGACGCCGCTTTGATGGCCGTTTACGGTATTTCCCATGGAGATTTTTAAAGCGATTTTTCAAAATTGCGGTGATGCCGTAATGGTAGTGGACCATCAGAGCCATGTGGTTTACACGAATGCGCAGGCGCGATCGCTGTTGTCAGTTTCACCAATGCTGCTCACGGCCTTAGCATCAGCTGATCACACAGGCTGTGAGCTGTGGGAAATTTGCCATCAGCAACCGCAAAAATCGACTGACAGTCTGCTGGCCGCAGTGCTATCTGCTGCTCCAGAGCAGCACCGTGAGTTTATATTGCACTGCTCGTCAGCCAAAGACGAAACTTGGCTAGCCATTACCGGTCATAGTTTTGCTTTGCCAAATCACGATTTTCAAGGCGGTTTGCTATTACTCCGCGATGCCGGCCACCAAGCTGCCCTGACAGCAAATTTGGCCAATAAATCTCATCATGATGAATTAACGGGGCTCGTAAATCGCACGATTTTTATGGATCGCATTCATCATGCCTTGACTAAGGTAGGTGATGATAAAAGCACTTTTATTGCAGTCTTATGCCTGGACGTGATGCGACTGAAGGCCGTGAATGATAGCTTTGGCTATGCAGCGGGCGATCGCCTACTGGTCGAAATTGCCCATCGACTTAAGCAAAATTTACGGCGAGAAGACACGTTCTCACGTTTGGGCGGCGATGAATTTACCGTGCTGCTTGAGGAAGTCTCGTCCTATTCTGAAGTGCTGGCGATCGCTGACACTCTATATCAAGAGTTGATGGCTCCCTTTAAAATTGCTGACTATGAAATCAATGTCGGCGTCAACATCGGCATCAGCCTAGGCAGTCATCAGACTCCCAACGCTGATACCCTGCTGCGGCAGGCTGACCTCGCCATGAATGAAGCAAAAGCCCGCTTTGAAGAGCGCTATTGCGTCTTTGAGGACGATATGGCGGCAGTTGCTGACAATTCACTACATCTCGAAATGTCGCTGCGGCGAGCTATCAAAAATAATGAATTTTACTTGGTATACCAGCCTATTTTTCTGGTGCGCACTCATGCGGTCATTGGCGTTGAGTCGCTGGTGCGCTGGCAGCATCCCACACGGGGAACCATTTCTCCGGCTCAGTTTATCCCCTTGGCTGAAAAGACGGGGCTAATTATTCCGCTCGGCTGGTGGGTTTTAGAAGAATCTTGTCGGCAGCTTAAAGAATGGCAGGAAACTATTCCTGGCGCAGAAAATTTGTTTGTCAGCGTTAATATGTCAAGTCGTCAATTTGCTCAGAGAGACCTGCTGGAAGGCATTAAACATATTTTGCATAAAACCGGTTTATCGCCAAAATTTCTCAAAATTGAAATGACTGAAAGCGTATTAATTGAGAATTCTGATTCTATTATCGAAATTTTGGCCAGCATTCGCGAACTGGGCATTAAGCTTTCAGTAGATGACTTTGGCACCGGCTATTCTTCTCTAAGCTATTTGCATCAGTTTACGGTGGATACTTTGAAGATCGATCGCTCATTTTTAGAGAATGCTGATTCTGACTTTGAAAAGCTTGAAATTCTGCAGTCTGTCGTTCGTTTAGCTTGGAACTTGGGCCTTGAAGTGGTTGCAGAAGGCATTGAAACTCGTCGCCATTTGGCCCAGGTCAAAGCTTTGCGCTGTGAATCAGGACAAGGTTTCTTATTTTCCAAACCGCTGCGCAGTCATGAGATGAACCAACTCTTGCAAGAATCCATAGAGAATGAGTGAACAAATTCAATAACGGCTAGACATCATTAGGTAAAGCAGATGGGTTGATTCGACTCGTATCGTTCATCAACTATCATCCTGATGAAAAGGTTGGGCATGCTAGGAAAAGATGCTGCAACCGCATCGGTAAGCCATCAACAGCAGGCAGATGAAGCTAATAATAAACATCTCAGCACAATTGCTAAATGCAAGTATTTTTTGCGAAAGGTGAGAGACGATCGCTTGGGCGTGATAGCGTTCTAAACACTGCGCCCCTGAATCTCGTCTGCTATTTTCGCTTTATTCCACAAAATATTTCGTTCCAGAGTTAGGCCACTGCACACTGCATCTTCCATTTTCGAGTTGCCAATGAGCCTTTGCATTAATCCCAACTGTCCACAGCCCGCTCATCTGGAAAATAATCAACACGTTACCTGTCAGGCCTGTGGGTCGGACCTTTTGCTGCAGAACTGTTATCGGGTGATGCGGTTGCTTAGCAGCAATAGCGGCTTCGGCTTAGTGTATGAGGCCTATCAGCAAGACCGGCCCAAAATTTTGAAGGTGTTGAGACGCGATCGCAGTGATAATCCCAAGATTTTAAGTCTTTTCCGCAAAGAAGCCGACGTCTTGAGTCAGCTGCAGCATCCTGGCGTACCTTTAGTCGAAGGCGATGGCTATTTTGTTTATCATCCCCAAACGGGACCGCCTCTGCACTGCATTGTGATGGAAAAAATTGACGGTCCTAATCTGCTCCAATGGATGCAGCAGCAGGGCAATCATCCCATCGGCGAGCAACAAGCCTTTCAGTGGCTTTATCAGCTGGCTGAAATCTTACGCCGCATCCATCAGCTCAACTATTTTCATCGCGATATTAAACCTGACAATATTATGTTGCGATCCAACGGTCAGTTGGTGCTAGTCGACTTTGGTGCCGTTCGCGAAATGAGTCAAACTTATTTGGCCCAGGTTGGCAGTCTGGGGATCACGACCATTAGCTCCGTCGGTTATACGCCGCCTGAACAAGAACAGGGGCAAGCCGTACCGCAGTCCGATTTTTATGCCCTGGGGCGCACCATTATTTTTCTGCTGACGGGGCGATCGCCCAACGACACAGCGCTCTACGACCCCATGGTCAATCAGTTTCAGTGGCGGCCTTATGCGCCCCAAATATCCGAAGATTTTGCCGATCTGCTGGATAGTTTAGTATCACTTAGAGTGATTGACCGACCTAAAACCGCTCTGGAACTGCTGGAGCGGCTACAGCGGCTCTCCCTCAGTCAGTTGAAGTATCAGGGAGACGAAGCGGCTCTGCTTGCCATCACTTCACCACCGATCACAGGTACGACTCATTCCAGTGGCTTTCACATGTCCCATTACGCTTTGGGAGGACAGTCTACGGTAACGCCCCCCGCGACGGAACAGCAGCAGGGCAAAACAGGGACCGGCAGAACAACCACATTCTGGACATGGCTAATTGCCGGAGGCGTGGTGATGAGCGCAGTGGCTCTACTCGGGTTGGGCATTTGGAGCCGTCAGCGATCGCAGCCCATGCCAACTGCGGAATCAGCCGCTGAAACCTTGCCAGAGCCACCGCCAGCCGTGCCCGAAACCTCTGTCCAACTACTACGCACGCTGTCTGCCCATGAAAATTCAGTCAATGATCTGAAGCTGCTGTCAAATGAGCGGCAGTTTGTGAGTGCCAGCGCTGACAGCACCGTGCGACTGTGGGATTTGAGTACTGGAGACGCGCTGCAAACCTTTACCGGCCATGAAACCTTTGTCAACACCCTGAGCTTGAGTCCTGACGAACGCACGCTCTATAGCGGTAGTGCTAGCGGCGAACTGTTGGCGTGGAATCTTGCCACTGGGGAACAGCAGGCGGCTTTTGCCGGGCACGAAGGCGCTGTTAATCACTTAGATCGTAGTCCTGATGGACGTCTGTTGGTAAGCGCTGGGTCTGACGGCATCCTTAAGATCTGGGAAACGGCCACGCAAGCTTTGGTGATGACGTTGACTGGTCACGAGGGGGCCGTCAATACGCTATTTATTACGGATGATGGTCAGCGGATTATTAGCGGCGGCACCGATCGCACCATTCGCCTCTGGAACCTGCAAACGGGAGACGAGATGGCGGTACTGGAAGGCCATAAAAGCTACGTCAATGCGATCGCCGTTAGTCCGGATGGCCGCTATCTCTTTAGCGCTAGTGCTGACAACACTCTGATCCGATGGGACTTAGATACCAATGAAATGCTGGGCACTCTGGAAGGACACACCAGTTTCGTGAATGCGTTGACGATGAGCCGCAATGGTCAATTTTTGGCCAGCGGCAGCACCGACGAGACCGTGCGAATTTGGCATGTCGCTACTGGAGAATTGCAGACAATTCACACCGGCTTTGGCATGACCGTTGATCACATTCTCTTACTTTCTCGTCAGCAACTGGTGACCGCTAGTCAGGAAAATCCCGCGATTAAAGTTTGGCTGACGGAAGAATAGTCAGCTCCAGGCTGACGAAGTCAGTAACATTGGGACGAACAATCATTTCCCATCCAGGCTGATCCCCAATGCTTAAATCTGTTTTTGGGCTTTTGTAAATAGTTGACGGTGTCGCTTTAGGTAATCCGTCTAGGCCGGTACACTGAACCATATAGTGTTTTGTGAGAAGTTTTGATGGCTTGGTGCATTGGATTGCTGGCTCTATTAACAGCATATTTGCTGGGCTCAATTCCCACCGGATATCTCATTACAAAAGCTGTCAAAGGCGTCGATATTCGTGATTATGGTTCTGGTAATACCGGCGCCACCAATGTTTTTCGAGTTGTGGGCAAGGGCGCTGGCATCTCAGTTCTGGTCATTGATCTATGTAAAGGGCTGTTGGCTGTGCTGTTGGTCAAGCTCATTTTGACCAGCAGCTTGACTCGTTTTCCAGTCCTCGCTGAAACGTTGGCTTGGTGGATTACGATCGCCGGACTCTTGGCAATTTTGGGCCATAGTCGCTCTATTTGGCTGAACTGGACGGGGGGTAAGTCAGCCGCCACCGGACTAGGCATTCTCCTATCGCTTTACTGGCCGGCTGGACTGGGCACCGCCGCCGTATTTGCCACTACCCTGGGACTGTCAAAGATGGTTTCGCTCGGTTCCATGACGGCCGCGATCGTTGCGGTGATTTTGATGGTGGCTTTCCAACAGCCTTTGCCGTACGTGCTGTTAGCGATCGCCGGCAGCCTCTATGTCATTTTGCGCCATCGCGCCAATATTCAGCGCATCCTAGCTGGCACTGAACCACGGGTGGGCAGTCGTTCCTAGACTCAGCAGCCAGTCAGCACGTCACGTCTATTCCAATGGCTAAGAAGAACAGCCGCTAACTTGATTAACGCTGATAGCGGCCCCAAGATAAAAAGCTAGTAACCACAAAAAGAATAATGGCTGATCCCACAACTGCGGGCAAAATCGGGACGCCCTGCAGATCCCAAGTCACAAAGTTGGGAATCGCCAGTGAATAAGTCGATTGGACGTATTTGAGTATCCATTCGCCTAGCCACACGCCGGCAAAGCCAATCAGGACCAGACCAAAAATTTTGCCTGGAATGCGCCGAGGAATCAAAAAGGTTGCCAGGCTAGCGCATCCCAAAGCAATCAAAATTTGTACGAGCAAGCGAGTCAAATCCATAACTCACCTCCGGCAGGATTTAAGTTCCCAATTCGTCAGCGCGATCGCAAGCAGCACGCACCGCATTTATTAGTGATGCCCGCACACCGCCGATTTCTAACTGCGTAACGCCAGCAATTGTCGTTCCCCCAGGACTCGTAACGCGATCTTTGAGCACACCAGGATGACAGTCTGTTTCCTGTAAAAGCGTGGCGGTGCCTTTAACAGTTTGAATGGCCAGCTCTAGCGCTGTTGCGCGTGGCAATCCCGCGGCCACCCCGCCATCGGCCAGGGCTTCAATCATCACGGCCACATAGCCGGGGCCAGACCCAGAAAGGCCTGTAACGGCATTGATTAGATTTTCGGGTACCTCAACGACTTCGCCCACTGCTTTGAAGACTTGTTTGGCCCGCTTCAAATCCTCGGCTTGAGCGTGAGTGCCAGGCGCCAGGGCAGTCATGCCCGCACCGACGGTAGCAGGCGTATTGGGCATGGCGCGCACCACTGGCCAGCCAGGAGCCGCCGCTTCCAGAGTCGAGAGGGGCGTACCGGCCATGATGGACAGCAACAGTGAGGTTTGCTGTGAGGCAATGGTCTGTAAATCAGGCGCTACTTTGGCAAAGATTTGGGGCTTGACGGCAACGAGCACCACTGCGGCCTCAGACAAAACTTCGGTATTGTCTGCTGCTGCCTGAACGCCGTAAGTGTCCACCAAAAACTGTCGCCGTGAGGGAGATGGATCGCCCACCGCGATCGCCTCAGCGGCAAAAGTATTTAGCAAAATAAGGCGAGAGATGAGCGCTTCGCCCATCACCCCGCCTCCTAAAACGCATAGCTGGGTTGGCAACTAGCTAACGTCCTTGTCAACGAACTGCAATAACGGATGTACCGTTGGTCAATCAAACTCTCAGCAGAATTGCTGAATTAGCGACCATTAGCCCAGGCCGACTGCGCGATCGCCGCCCCAAACGGGAGTCGGGGGCACAGCGCGAGGATCGACCATCGGCGTTTGCGGGGCCATAGGCATGTCTTCTTCGACATCTGTCGGCGTGCTCACATGGACGCAGTTTGGCGTAAACAGGAAGATACTTTCACCAATCCGCTCTTGATGGCCATCGATGGCATAGGTGCCCCCCGCCACAAAGTCAACCGCCCGCTGAGCCTGATCAGGGTCCATCGTCGTCAGGTTCAGCACCACCGACTTACGCTCCCGCAGGGCTTGAATTGCCTGCGGCATTTCCTCAAAAGAGCGGGGCTCCATCACCACGACTTCGGAGGCTCCGTTGATGGCTCCAGGCATACCAATCACATTACTTCCCATAGTGTTCATTCCAGTTTCATTAGACAGCATCCGTTCGCGAACACGACGACGCGCTCGCGGCTCTTCCGGAGACGGCGGCTGAGGCTGAGGAGCCGCCACCGCTGCCTGAGGGGTGTTTTCTTCCTGATAGAGCGTTTGATAATCATCGCCCGCTTCTATCTCGTCATATTCGTAGTCATAGTCAGCCGGATCGTTCAGGCCGACAAAGTCTCTTAGTTTATTGAACAAGTTGCTCACAGCTACACTCCATAACAATCAGCAATTGCCAGTAATTAACTGGCTTAGCATGAGAGATGATGCCAACGATCTCATTCAGCGTTTCGACAGCCTAACTGCAGAAATAAACTGTTGAGGTCAGGTTTGTCGTTTTCCAGACTGAATCTGAATTTGAATCAGTTGAAAACCGACCCGTTCGTTGAACCGCTTTTACTTTAATCTAGTTTGCGGAATTTGAGTCCACAGTATACACGAAATCCTCAAATGGACGTTCCCTTTAATAATTAGTTAAAAACTTTAGGATCGCTGCCAGCACCGAATTTCACCTCCTGAGTGCGGCTGATCCGATCGCTGCGATCAAGTTTTTTGAAACAGTGTAGCGATCGCCGGCAATTGTTGATCAAAGGCGTTCGAAGAATCGAGTCAACTACCTAATCGCTGAAACCTAGGCGGGGCGATCGCCAAAGAGGGTTGAGCCAAGTCGAATCATGGTCGAACCAGCGGTGATGGCGACCGAATAATCACTAGACATCCCCATTGAAAGTTCTGATAAGTACAGCTGATCAAACCCGCGCTCATTGATTTGGGCCGCTAGGGTTTTAGCCTGCTGAAAAATGTTTTCTACTTCAGCCATCGAACTTTCTAAAGGAGGAATCGTCATCAATCCCACAATTTTTAAATGCTGCAGCTGATTAAGTTGAGGCAAAGCCGACCAGAGCTGATCCATTGAAAAGCCAAACTTGGCTGGATCAGGCACCATTTTGACTTGTAAACAGCAGATGGGCGATCGTCCAACTTCCCCCGCCAGTCGGTCAACCCGAGTGGCGATTTTAAGGCTGTCGATAGAATGAATCCAATCAAAATGCTCGACGGCTTTGCGGGCTTTGTTGCTCTGCAAATGGCCAATCAAATGCCAGGTGATATCCTCTAGGTCCGTCAGCTCTTCCTGCTTGGCTATGGCCTCCTGCACCATGCTCTCGCCAAAGTCGCGCAGATGTGCCTGATAAGCAGCGCGAATGGCGCTAGCCGGCTGCTTTTTAGAGACGCCGATTAAGCGTACTGAAGAGGGTAGTTGAGCAGTGATGGCAGCAACGTGTTCGGCAATCGTATTCGTAGAGGAGGAAGCGGTCATTGAAAAGTTTGCTGATAGATCGGCTTTAGGCGATCGTACTCTGAATAGTCGCCCTGGCGCCGTACAGTCCGCATCCGCTCTTCAAACTTTTGGCGGGCATCACTGCGGCTAATAGCGTCAAACGTAACTCCCTTTGGCAGCGTCACCGTCACCGTAAAAAAGAGGCGCTGAGCATAGAGAGTGACAAACAGTTCTTGCCCTTCCGTAATCATGCATAGTCGGTAGAGCAAGCCGAATGTCGGGTGATTAATGTAATTCTCTGTACTCATCCAGGCGGGAACACGCGATAACGGCAGTGGGTGGTCATCTAGTCATCCCCACACTGTAAGCCATGATGGAGAGTAAAACTAGCGTTTGTTTCAAGTTGGCGCCAACAATGAAATGGCTTGTGCAGTTGAACTCAATTTTGCTCCTCCGCTGCCGCTTTTCTGATTTGTTGGATAGTTTTCTGAAATTTTATTGCGAAAAAAAGCGACTACGGTGTGACCGTTGAAGTTGGAGAATTGGCAATGCCGATCGCCAACAGTTGGGCTTGAGCCTTTTGCAAAGACTCGTGCCACTCTTGCGTAGGTTGACTATCAGCGACGATGCCGGCACCAACCTGCCCCCAAACCGTTTGCTGGCTAGAGGCGTTCCGGGCCAATAGCAAGGTGCGAATCAAGATATTTAAGTCTAAATGTCCGCGCTGGTCTAAATAGCCACAAGAGCCATAGAACAGACTGCGTCGCCAGGGTTCGAGGGCTTCAATAATCTCCATACAGCGAACTTTGGGGCAGCCGGTAATCGTGCCGCCGGGAAAGGTTGCCCGGATTAGGTCGATCGCGGTTTTGCCTGGTGCTAGAGTGCCCACTACATTGCTCACTAGATGCATCACATGACTATAGGCTTCCAAAACCATCAGCTCATCCACATGCACGGTGCCCCATGCGCAAACTCGCCCCAAGTCATTGCGTTCGAGATCGACCAACATAATATGCTCGGCCTGTTCTTTACGATTGTTCATTAGCGCCTGAGCAAATTGCTGATCGGTTTCAGCTGAGGTGCCTCGCGGTCGAGTCCCAGCGATGGGACGAGTTTCCGCGCGGTTTCCAGAAGGGTGATCGGTCCGCAGCGAGACCAATCGCTCTGGCGAACAGCTGACCACAGCCCCCCAAGGAGTGCGCCAGTAGCTGGCAAAGGGGGAAGGATTAATGCGGTGCAGATGTTGATAGATGGTCCAACTATCAGCGTCGGTTTGGGTGGTAAACCGGAGGGAAAGATTGGCTTGAAAAATATCTCCCGCTTGAATGTGCCGCTGTGCCTGCCGTACGGCCGCCTCATACTCAATTTGCGATGAGGCAAATTGTAGGGAGGCCGTCAAGTGAGTGTCGGCTGGAACAGTCGGTGAAAATGCAGCGATCGCCTGCGCCATGTCGGCCAACTGAGCCGGCTGGGTCGCTGCTAACCAGAGGCGCTGAGTCAGGTGATCGGCAATTGCAAAAGTATCGGGTTCGTACCAGTAGGCGACGGGAAACGGCAGCGGATCGGCATTTTTCACCGGTAACGCTTCAATTTCCCAGGCTAAGTCATAGCCCAGCCAGCCGAGCCAGCCTCCCGCAAAGGGTTCCAGCGGCTCGGTCCAGAGATCACCATGTTCGGTTAGTAAAACCGCCTCCGGCTGGGGAGTAGCCAGCCGCTTTGCCAACATAGGCAAAATTTCACCCACGGGCGGCGTCCACAGCAGCGGGCGATCGCCAGCGCACCTGGGCGGTCCGGCGCAAATTGAATAGCGTGCCAGTCGTGCTTGGGGCGTATTGGATGGCAACCTTGCCGGACTTTCCAATAGCGTCGCGATGGTGCGCCAACTGCGGTCCGGATGCCTACCACTGTAAGGGCTAGATGACTGACCGTAGAGCGCCTGAAAAATATCTGACCCCGTTTTTCCTGCCAAGGGCTGCGATCGCACGTACCACGGTGATAGCGACATCACACCCCTTCGTGGCCCCAGACAACGCGGGCGTACCAAAAGCCGATCAAGATCACCAAAACCAGGAAATCAGCGCTGCCTAACCGCAGTTCTGACCACTTCACTCGGTGTGTATTAGGGGTCGTAAAGCCGCGCACCGCCATCGCTGCCGCCGTTTGTTCAGCCCGCAGCAGCAGATTTTTCAGCAGCCGTTCCACTACGGCCAGCCAAACTTGAATAGAGCCGCGAAACCCGAGCTTTTTCCAGTTGATGGCGCGGGTTTGCACAGAGCGAATCAGGTTTTGGGTTTCTTCCAGCACCAGGGGAATAAACCGCAGGGCCAGCGTCACGGTGAGGGCAATTTCTGTAACCGGAATTTTGAGCGATCGCAGTGGCCGCATCAGTACCTCAAGCGCTACCGTAACTTCCTCGGCTGCCGTGGTCAAAAGAAATAGGTTGGTGCCGTAGATCAAGGTGAAAAATAGGGTGCTGATGCGAATGCCGAGTTCGAGCGATCGCTGGGTTATCCGCAGGCGCCACATATCGAAAAGCACATATCGATAGCCGGTGGGCTGGGGCAGATTTAACGACTCTGGCGCAAACTGATCGGGAAAATCATTCGAGGGAGCCTCCTCTGAAGTAGTCTCTGAAGCTTCACTGGAGGCGGCTGCTGAAGAATCATCAGTAAAAGACTGTAGCTGTTGCGGCGATGGTACCGGCGACTGATAGTTAATGACTAATCCATCGGGCAGTAGCGACGTCAACACTAGCATCAGCGTACAGAGAAACAGCAGCCAACCCATTTGCTGACGCCATACCCGCAGGGGAATCATCGCTAACAGAGTGATGACAATTAACAGCCCTACCAAGAAAAACCGCCAAGCGGCATTGGCCAACAGGGGGCTGACTAATATGCTCACCAGCCAAAACAGCTTTACCCGAGGGTCGAGCCGATGTAGCCAGGTGATCGGCTCTTCAAGATAGAGACCGATAGGTAAAGTCTTCAGCAGATCCATGCGCTAGGTCAAACTAATTTGCGATTGCAGATTGGCGATTTGCGATGCAGCACTGTTGGGCTGACAACGGTTGGATGCTTCATCTCGATAACTTTAAAGAGCCCGCCAGGATTAAAGGGCTAAACTTTGGTGGCGCGGTTGGGACTTTGGCGTTCCAGATCCCGCATTTTCTTGCCTCGCCAGAGCAGTCGAATGGGACTGCCCTCAAAACCTAGGTTTTGCCGAAACTGCCCTTCAATATAGCGACGATAGCTTTCGCCAAAGAGCTTTGGATCATTCACAAACAGGGCAAAGGTAGGCGGTCGCGCCGTGACCTGAGTACCGTAGTAAATACGACCCTGGCGACCCTGACGAGTCGTTGGTGGCGTATGCCAGCTGACGGCTTCTTCCAATACTTCATTAACCACAGAGGTGCTGACCCGGCGACGATGCTCTGCTACCGCTTGATCCACTAAGTCGAGAATTTTAGGTACCCGCTGTCCAGTCAAGGCGCTGGTATAAATGCGCTTAGACCACTCCATGAAATATAGCTTGCTGCCAATGGTGCGATCGTAGTCGTAGATGGTGTAGGAGTCCTTATCCTCCACGGCATCCCACTTATTGACTACAACAACGCAGGCGCGACCGTCTTCTTCGACCCGTCCCGCCAGCTTCTGATCTTGCTCGGTGACGCCGTCGATCGCGTCAATCACTATCAGCACCACATCCGCCCGTCGAATCGCTTTAAAGGCTCGATTAATGCCAAAAAACTCGGGACCATAATCAACATTTTTCTTTTTGCGGATGCCTGCCGTATCAATTAATCGATAGCGCTGCTCCTCTCGCTGCACCAGCATGTCGATCGCATCCCGTGTTGTGCCCGAAACCGGACTCACAATCGCTCGATTTTCCCCCACAAAGGCATTTAGCAAGCTGGACTTACCCACATTGGGGCGTCCCACGATGGCGACTCGCACTTCTTCTGGCTCGTCGATATCCTCATTGCGGGGCAGGTGGGTGATCAGCTCATCCAGCAGTTCGCCCGTGCCATTGCCGTGAATACCCGAAACGGGATATGGCTCCCCCAGACCCAACTCCCAAAACTGCGCCGCCTGAATTAGACCTTGCTCTGGCGACTCACATTTGTTCACCGCTAGCAAAACCGGTACGGAATGCTGCTGCCGCAACCACTGGGCGATCTCGCGATCAGCTTCGGTTGGTCCTTCCTGCCCATCCACCACCATCACTGCTGCGCTCGCTTCGACTAGGGCAATCATTGCCTGCTCGCGAATATAGGGCAAAAACTCAGTGTCGTCGTCAAAAATCAATCCACCGGTATCCACCACCAAATAATCCCGATCCGCCCAAAAAGCCGATTTGTAGGTGCGATCGCGGGTCACCCCGGGCGTATCGTAAACGATCGCTTCCTGCACCCCCGCCAGTCGATTTACGAGGGTGGATTTGCCCACATTCGGGCGACCAATGATGGCAACAACAGGCAGCGGCATAACTAAAGCCAGGGAAGTGCAATGGAGATTTCTTTATTTTAGCGATCGTAATTCTCACCAGTAGTCCATCATCGCAGAAGTCTGATAGTTTTGAAGCAATTTTCAGCGATAGCACAGCTGCTATCTCCGCTCTGCTTAGGAAAAGTGAGTCATCCATATTGAGCAAGTAGCTGAATTGTCCTGGGAATTTGCTTGACTGCACAAGAGAATCACAATGTGCTTTATCCACAGTGCGATCGCCAAGTCATCTCTGCCCAGTTCGGCAGTTGTACGGGCAGATAGGTACCAACCATGCCCATAACGTCAGCTACCAGCAAGGCTACTAGTGTGGGTAAACCAAGGAACACCGCCACGAGCGTGACGATAAGAAGAAGAATAGAAGCAGTGATTGAAATGGAGCTTTTGGCTCTGGGTTCTATATAACGTAGCCATCGGGATACAATTTTTTTGGCAAGGAAAATGCCGCCGAACCCTGAACCCACAAATCCGCCGACGATTGACAGCAGCATAAGTATCCAAATAATCGGCAACAGTACAGAAAAATACTCGGGCGCACCGATGCTGCGCAAATCATTTAAAATCCAACACACTGTTCTAGATTTTCTCTTGACTAGCCGCCGCGTTTAAGGGCCATATATTAAAGTGCCCAAGCCAAGCATCGGCAGCGCGATCGCGATTCTCGCCAGTAGTCCATCACTGCAGAATGCCGTCTGCTTCAGACCAAGCATCAACAGTAGAAAACCCCAAATCCTGCGGCAAAATCATTCATTTCTCAGGGCAACATGCTGTGCTGAGCCTTATCTACTGGCGATCTTTAATTGCGCTTTCGCTTCTTTACGCAGCTTCGTGGAAATGCGAAATAGCTCTTGCCCCGTATGCAGATAGCTTTCTTCGTAGCAGTAGGTGTAGCGCTCCATTTCCTCAATGCCGTCTTCGAGCTGATTGAGACAGTAGTAGAGATTGGCAGCAATGCCGGCAGTGCTGGGCGGGTTTGCTACCGATTGGAACTTGCTCCGGGCCTTCTCCAAATTATCGCGACAGCCTTCAAGATATTCCTGAAAGTTTTCCATCAGCTCATCATCGAAGGGATCGCCAGAGAGCGCCCGAATCTCATCTTTAAGAGGAGTCAAGATTTTGGCAATCAGACGGTCAACGGGATTGTAGACCTTGCTGACCCACACCGCGAAGGCATCGTCAGCGGCTTGGGCAGCTTGGCGACGCTGGCGGTACTGTTCCTGAGATTGAGCCGTGCGATCGCTACGATCGCGAATCTGGCTTTCCGACTCAAACCCAGCCTTTTGTACTCGCCGCTCACGGTCATAGTGCGATCGCGCTTGGGGATCACCCAAAATCTCGTAAGCCGCATTTAATCGCTTAATGCTTTCCGCATCGCCCACTGTCTTCTGTGTATCAGGATGCAGTTCCTTGGCTAACCGCCGATAGGACCGCTTGATTTCCTGCTGAGTCGCCCCTTCGGAAATCTGTAGCGTCTGATAATGATCGATTTCGATTGACCTAGAAGCCATACATGAAAGCCTAGCCACCTCAAGAATGTCAAAGCGCGATCGCTCTGGGCTCCATTGTGAAAGATTTCTTCTTCAGATGCAAAGACCAATAAAGCTCACAATGCAGAATGTCGATTGCCGAGCGTGAAAAACCTAGGAACTGAGCCAATTCTTGATTTTCGATTTTTAATTTTGGATGCGCAACAGCAGCTCGTATAGGCGAGCGGCCATGCGCTCCTACCCTGTCACCTGCCACACCCTATGCCACCTGCTATTTCGCCCGCTTATCGTCATGATGCTGGACAAATCGCTGTAATGTAGAAAGCTAATTCCCTCTTTTGATTGACGAGTCCAGTTCCCGATGACTAAGCGCTCTACCCTTGATAGTTCTCCGCCACTGCCTTTGATCAGAGGCAGCGAATCTCTTTCTCAAACTGTAGTGTGGTCGATTGCCTGGCTAAGTCTGATTTGTGGTGTGGCTTTCTTTTGGGGCTTGGCCAGCATTGGTTTGGTAGATGAAACGGAACCGCTATTTGCCGAAGCAGCGCGCCAAATGGTCGAAACGGGAAATTGGATAACGCCCTACTTCAATGAAGTGACGCGCTTCGATAAGCCGCCGTTAGTTTATTGGTTAATGGCGATAGGTATGCAGATTTGGGGAACGGGAGAATGGGCAGTGCGACTGCCTTCCGCGTTATCGGCAACAGCGCTAGTGGGCCTGGGATTCTATACTCTGAGACGCTTTGGCTTCTCACGATCAGAGCTGGCGACGGCAGTGACGGGAGAGATGAATGGCTCTGCTCCACAGCGATCGCGGCTGAGTCAGCAAAACCTAATGTGGTCAGCTTTGATTGGCTCTGCCATTATGGCACTGCATCCGGAAACAATTGTTTGGGCTCGGATTGGCGTTTCAGACATGCTGTTGTCCAGCTGTATAGGAATTGCCCTGTTGTCGTTCTTTTTGGCCTATGCTCAACCAGAGTTTCCGCAACGGCAACGAAATTGGTATCTCATAGCCTATGTCTTTCTGGGGCTAGCAGTTTTAGCGAAGGGTCCAGTTGGCCTTGTCTTACCGGGGCTAACCGTTTTGGCGTTTGCCTACTATACCGGCCAATTTTTCAAGCTGCTACGAGAACTGCACTTGGTGAAAGGGGCTATTATTTTCGGCGCGATTACGGTGCCCTGGAATGTGCTGGTCATTGCCGAAAACGGTCGTGCCTACATTGATGCTTTTTTTGGCTATCACAATGTCGAACGCTTCACCGACGTTGTCAACGGTCACGCAGCTCCCTGGTACTTTTATTTTTTGGTGGTGGCAGTGGGCTTTTTGCCTTGGTCCCCACTGCTGCCCTGGGCGATCGCGCGTCTCCGTCCCCAGCAACGCCAGTTTTGGCAAAGTCAACCTCGCGCTGCCCATCTAGGACTATTCGCTTTAGTGTGGTTTGTGGTCATTTTTGGCTTTTTCACCATTGCCGTCACTAAACTACCCAGCTATGTATTACCGCTGATGCCAGCACTAGCGATTTTAGTGGGATTAGGCTGGAGCGATCGCCTCTGTAGTGCCCCTCATGGCTCCAAGGATAGCTGGGGCTTTACCCTAAGCTGCAGCCTTAACTTAGTCGTTTTTGGCCTGTTGACCTTTGCGGCGCTTTACAGTCCCAACTGGATGGGGAATGACCCGGCCATGCCAGGTTTGCCAGAGCTAATGCGGGAATCTGGCATTATGGTGCGGGCTGCCGGCATCTGGACCTTAGCCTTGCTAGTCGGAACGGCCTTAATCGTCAGTCGTCGCAGCCGCTGGCTGTGGAGCGTAAATTTGGTAGCCTTTGCCACGTTTATTATGCTGTCGATTTTGCCAGCCTTACAGCTTGCTGACCAGGTGCGTCAAGCGCCCTTACGAGAAATTGCCACGGCAGCGATCGCTCAGCAGCAGTCCGATGAATCTCTCTATATGGTGGGCTTTATGAAGCCTTCCCTAGTGTTTTATACGCAACAGCCTGTTACCTACATTGAACGGTCAAGCGAATTGCGCCAAACCTTACAGGCGCAAGCGCCGAACTCATCAGCATTGGTGGTCGGCACTGCGGACGAGATTGCTGATATTAACTGGCCAATTGCCCAACAGACCGCCCTGGTCACTACCGATACCTATCATCTTGTCCGTCTCTCTTCTGACCCGTGAGCTGCATACGGCATAGCCAAAGTAAATTTTGACATTAATTGACGGCAACGGGTGCCGTCAGCTCAGGATCTTGAAACAGGGGTGTACTTAGATAGCGCTCGCCAAAACTGGGCTGAATCATCACAATGAGCTTGCCAGCATTTTCTGGACGCGAGCCGACCGCGATCGCGGCTTTCAGCACGGCACCGGTGGAAATGCCCGACAATAGCCCTTCTTCACGGGCAAGGCGGCGACCATAAGTAATGGCATCAGCATCACTGACAGTCACAACTTCATCGATAATTTGGGTGTTCAAAACCTCCGGAATAAACCCGGCGCCAATGCCTTGAATTTTGTGTGGCCCCGCATGGCCCCCAGAAAGTACTGGACTATTGGTGGGCTCTACCGCGATCGCCTGCAGTTCTGGTTTGCGTGCCTTCAGCACTTCCGAAATACCGGTGATGGTGCCGCCAGTACCCACCCCGGCCATTACCATATCAACAGTACCATCCGTATCTGCCCAAATTTCTTCTGCCGTTGTCTGGCGATGAATTTCAGGATTGGCCGGATTGGCAAACTGCTGCAGCATGTAGGCGTCCGGCAATGTGTTCACCAAGCGTTGGGCACAGCGAATACAGCCGGACATGCCCTCGAATCCGGGCGTCAGTTCCAGCTCAGCGCCAAAAGCTCGCAGCATGGCTCGTCGTTCGCTGCTCATGGTTTCGGGCATGGTCAAAATTAGCCGATAACCCCTGGCGGCGGCTGCCATTGCCAGGGCAATGCCGGTATTGCCGGAGGTGGGCTCCACCAAAGTCGTTCGCCCTGGGGCAATTTCGCCTGCGGCCTCAGCTGCATTGATCATGCTAATGCCAATGCGATCTTTAACCGAAGCCGACGGATTCATCCCTTCTAATTTGACAACAATTGCCGCTTGACACCCATCTGATTGCGGAATGCGGTTCAGTCGCACCAGAGGAGTATGCCCAATTAACGCAGTAACATTTTCGGCAATACGCATAGGTGATTTAAATGTAATACATGAGATCAACTTGCTGCTTCGCCCTACACTGGTCGAGCAAGTCTTGCAGGGTTTGCTTTTGTAAGACGGCTTCGGCTGCCTGACGAGCGGTTTGCCAAATTTCGGCAATGACTAACTCTTCAGAAGTGCTGGGGACGCTAGCAGTTTCTTTATTCGTGTCAAATCCTTCAATACAGCTGACAACTTCGTAAAGGGTGATTTGCCAGGGCGATCGCGTTAGTAAATACCCGCCTTTGGCACCGCGCTGACTACGTACCAAACCAGCTCGTCGTAGAGTCGCCAATAGCTGTTCAAGATAGCGATCGGGAATATTTTGCTGAGCCGCAATTTGGCGAATTTGCGTCGGCTCACTCGTGGCGAAGTTACGCCCGAGTTCGAGCAGAGCCAAAAGAGCGTATTCGCTTTTACTAGACAATTCCACAGGCATCGATTAAAAAGCGGCTGTCTCTTTAGTATAACTCCGGTTCTCCAGTCGGGTTTGCAGGATTCCGGTAAAGTCACCGACAGTTGTTTGAAAAGTCTGGGGAAAAAGTCAAAACGATTGGTCGGCTTTTGGCGGCAAGCCAGTGAGGTAGTGAATACAGGATTTAAACACAAAAAAGGGAGCCATAAGACTCCCTTTGATGAAACTAAGTTAAAGACAACTTCACTAAATTAGAAGCTGAAAGTCGCACGAACTGCACCATAGAACTGGTCAGTATCGTCACCCTGGTTCAAATCACCATAAATGAATGCGGGCGTAATCGTCAGGAACTGATTAACCGGAATGCCCAGATAGGCTTCAATGATTCGAGGATCATTGTCGCCGTAATCAGGTAGTTCAGCATAGTAAACGCCGAATTCAGATCCTTCAAACAGCAGGTCGCTGAAGCCGCCACCGGCCATCCAGTGGAAATCATCATCGTCATCGTTGTCGCTGAAAGCAACCGTACCGGCTAAGAAGAAACCGCCAAAGTCAAGATTCAGCAAACCAGCAAAGGTGTTGGTGAAATCGTTATCTTCACCGTCATTACCACGGAGATAAGCAAGACCAGCATCAATCAAGCCGTCGCTAATGAAGCTACCCTGAACGATGTAGGACTGCTGATCAGCACCAAAAATACCACCATCAGACGGATCGTTGGTGCCACTGGCACCCTGTTCACCCGAATAACCGGCGTCGATAACAAAGTTATCACCCAGGGCAACGCTACCACCAATACCGAAGCCGCCGCCACCCATGTCAAAGTCATAGAAAAGCGGACCACCGGGGTCAGCGACACTAGGACCGTCGAAGGGAACGATAGTGCTAGTCACAAAGTCGTCAGTGGCAATGCTGTTGGCAGCAATAATGAAATCAAGATTATCGCCAACGCCAAAGCTGTAAAAGAGATCATCAATATCGACGTTGAAACCGTCACCATCGCCAGCACTGTTAGCCAAACCACCAGCTGCAGCCAGCAAACCACGGTCATCACCAGACTGGAGACGAACGCGTAAACGGTCCTCACCAGTGAAACTAGCATCAAAGTTCAAGCGGGCCCGAGCGGTGAATGCAGTCGAATCGTCGAAACCGACATCACCATCAAAAGGAACCGCCAAGTTTGCATCAACTTGACCACGCAATTTAGTAGTTGTGGAGAACTGCTGGGCTCGCAGCTCAGCAGTTTCAGCTTCCAGAGCATCCACACGACCCCGCAGAGTTGCCAGCTCAGCCGCAAATTCTTCTTGCAGACGCTGAATAGTAGCAATGGTTTCAGGATCAATGATGCCGTCAGCAATCAAGAAGCGGATGGAATCCAAGCAGGCATTCAAACCAGCCGCAAACTCAAAACGAGTCATAAACTGGTCGCCACGGTAAGTCCGAGTACCCGCGTCACCTTCAATACAACCGTAATCTTCAACCAAAGATTGCAGTGCGCCGAATGCCCAGTTGTCGGGAGTCGGAGACACGTCAACCAATTCGTCAATCGTGCTAACCTGCGCAAACGCAGATCCGGCAAAGCCCATGCTTAAAACAGCAGGGCTTGCTAACAATACTTTCCAGAGTTTGTTGCTAGACATTTACTCTATATTCTCCTCACACCTTGAGATAAAGGTTGATAACCATTAGAAATTGTCCTAATGGGTGCGATATCACCAATGCAGCGGCTCAATAACCGGACAAAGATTACACACAGGAAAATAGTAACAGATCTATTTCGTACACACTAGCCTGTAGACCTTAAAAAATTTTGGCACACCATTTATGCCACGATAGGCTAATTAATCTTTCAGAATACCTGTACTCAGCGTAAAGCAATTTATCGGCTTTTGAGAACCAGAAGACGGATTCCGTCAAGTCACTGTAATGCTCTTTCAGCCAGAGTTTCAGCCTGCATAAACAAAAAAGTCCAGTCACCTCATAGGGGCGATCGCTTATTGCAAGTAGCCTCGATATGTCGCCTCAAGATTAGGAAAAACTTATGTGCCCGGCTGCCCCGCCTGCTTTTGTATAAGTAACATGGCTGCGCGCTGCTTTCGGCTGATTGTTTCAGAACCACAAAAAAACCTTCCGCGAACACCAAAACAGCCTGCATTAAAGGCTGATAGTGCACCAGGAAGGCATATGCCGAAGAAGTCTGAACTATTGTTGACGGCATTCGTCGCCCTAGATATCCGAATTGAATCTTCAGAGATACCTCAAGCGCTCGCGCCAAAAGCTAAAGCTGCTCAATTTTTTGAGCTAAGTCAAAATCCTTCTGGGTCAGCCCACCAGCATCATGGGTGCTAAGACTGATTGTGACTTTGTTGTAAGAAATTTCAATGTCGGGATGATGCCCCGCTGCCTCTGCCGGATCAACTAATTTATTGACGAAGGCGATCGCGCCAGGAAAGCCATCAAATGTTTTTGTCGTCATGATCGTCTGATCATTTTGCTGCCAACCCTTCAAGCTTTGCAATTGAGTTTGAATCGCAGCGTCAGTCAAGAGCGTTGCCATAGTGGAAACCTCATATATCGATAGATTTGTAAGACTGACTCTAAATCTCAATCGGTGCAGCTTTCTACCTTCGTTTGGCAGAAAATCCAAAATAAACGGCTCGATAACCGTATTCTTCAGGCTGGATCAAAAAAATCTGAAACTAAGACGTTGAATAAGCCGTACGAAAATCTTGAAAAGTCCATTTAAAAAACTATCCGCCCCTACTCGTGGAAGGAAATTCCTTCAGAAAGCAGGGGCGGTGTAGCGGGTCTCAGGCTGAAACCAGACTGCCGGGAGGAACTCCAGAAGCCAGTTTCAATCGGTCAGGCAATCTGCAACGAGATTGACACCGGTTCCTAGCGAACAGCCCCGGCACACAGCCGGCTTACCTCAACCTGGAGACCCATGCATTTACTACTATCACTCATGGGCATCACCTCCTTGAATCCCTAGACGGTTTGTCTCTGGGTGTTCAGTGCAAAACTTGATTGCACTGGCGTTAATCTAACACAGAAATTTTGAGATAGGTGGCCTTTCCAGAAAATTTTGGCCGCATTTGGACGAAAAATTAGCTGCTTTAGCGGTCT
>JBCCJU010000070.1:0-27517 GCA_039027715.1 Cyanobacteria bacterium P01_C01_bin.120 | reverse complement strand
TGCAGTTTGATGCTGAGCGCCTTGCCATTGGAGGGCATCAGGCCCCGGTAAATGCTGTCCCGTCTTTGAGAGTAGGTTTATGGTTGTCGCATCCCAATCTTTAGACGCGCTTTGCGTGAATTCGATTCGATTTTTAGCGATTGATGCTGTCCAAAAGGCCAATTCTGGTCACCCTGGTTTGCCGATGGGGGCTGCTCCGATGGCCTATGTGCTGTGGGATCAGGTGATGCGGTTTAACCCCAAAAATCCCCAGTGGTTTAACCGCGATCGCTTTGTTCTGTCCGCCGGTCATGGCTGCATGCTGCATTATGCACTGCTGTATTTAACCGGCTATGACAGCGTTTCTTTAGACGATATTAAGCAGTTTCGCCAGTGGGAATCCGTCACGCCTGGTCATCCCGAAAACTTTGAAACGCCTGGCATCGAAGTGACCACTGGACCTTTGGGACAGGGTATTTGCAACGGCGTGGGCTTGGCGATAGCGGAGGCCCACCTGGCCAGTCGGTTCAACAAGCCCGATGCCAATATCGTTGATCATTACACCTATGTGATTTTGGGCGACGGCTGCAACATGGAGGGGGTTTCGGGTGAGGCCTGCTCGCTGGCGGGGCATCTGGGTTTAGGCAAGCTCATCGCCCTCTACGACGACAACCACATCTCCATTGATGGTTCCACTGATATCGCCTTTACAGAAGATGTCTCTAAGCGCTTTGAGGCGTACGGTTGGCACGTCTTACATGTAGAAAACGGCAACACGGATCTGGAAGGCATTGGTAAAGCGATCGCCGAAGCCAAATCCGTTACCGACAAGCCGACCATGATTAAAGTAACGACCACTATCGGCTACGGCTCTCCCAATATGGCCGACACCTCTGGCGTCCATGGTTCTCCCCTGGGCGGCGACGAAATTAAGTTAACCCGTGAATCGCTGGGCTGGAGCTACGGTGATTTTGAAGTGCCGGAAGACGCCCTAGATCATATGCGTCAGGCGGTTGATCGCGGTGCTAGCTATCAAGCCGAGTGGGAAGAAGCCCTGGCAGCCTATCGCACCAAGTACCCCGAAGATGCTGCTCTATTTGAGCGAATGCTCTCTGGCAAGCTGCCAGCAGACTGGACGGCAGTTTTGCCGACGTATTCACCGGACGGCAAAGCGATCGCCACCCGTAAGACTTCTGAAGCGACCCTGAACGCTCTGGCGCCGGCGCTCCCGGAGCTGATTGGCGGCTCCGCTGATTTAGCCAAGTCGAACAACACGTCGATGAAGATTTCCGGTAGCTTCCAAAAAGGCGCTTACGAAAATCGCAACATTTGCTTTGGGGTACGCGAGCACGGTATGGGGGCAATTAGCAACGGCATTGCCCTGCACAATTCCGGCCTCATTCCCTATTGCGCTACTTTCCTAGTGTTCGCTGACTACATGCGGGCAGCCATTCGGCTGTCGGCTCTGTCGCGAGCTGGCGTCATCTATGTGCTAACCCATGACTCCATCGGCCTAGGGGAAGATGGACCCACCCATCAGCCGGTGGAAACCATTGCTTCGCTTCGCGCCATCCCCAACCTGACGGTAATTCGTCCAGCGGATGGCAATGAGACGTCTGGGGCTTATAAAGTGGCGATCGCGAACCGCGAAACTCCTACGCTTCTGGCCCTTTCCCGTCAGGCTCTGCCGCAGGTCAACGGCTCTGCCATTGACAGCGTGGCCAAGGGCGCCTATGTGATTTCGGACAGTGACAGCACGCCCGATCTGATTTTAATCGGCACCGGTAGTGAACTACAGCTGTGCATTGACGCGGCTGAGCAGCTCACTGCCGCTGGCAAAAAGGTGCGCGTAGTATCGATGCCCTCTTGGGAGCTGTTTGATGCTCAAGATGCCGCCTACCAGGAATCTGTCCTGCCCAAAGCGGTCACTAAACGCTTGGCTGTCGAAGCGGGAATTGGCATGGGCTGGTGCAAGTACGTTGGTGCCGAAGGTGATGTGGTTAGCGTTGAGCGCTTTGGCGCTTCCGCACCTGGCAAGATCGTGCTGCAGCAGTTTGGCTTCACCGTCGATAACGTTGTCGCAAAGGCCAATGCCCTCTAAATTGCCTAGACTCTGTCGATTTGCGGCAGTTTAGTCCAGGCAACCCGTAATCATCACAATAGGCTCAGGCAAGCTCTGCTTGGGCCTGTTTTGTGGTGTGTAGAAGCTTTTCCAGGGTCAGCGGTTCTGGGCCTGCCGTCGGCGCTGGCAGCATTGTCAGCCACAACAGAAATTCAATATTGCCCGCTGGCCCCACGATGGGAGAAAACGTCAGACCATGATCGCACCAGCCCAACTCCCGCGCCGTCAACAGCACTTGCCAAATCGCTTCGGCTTGCGCTTCGGGCGATCGCACAACGCCTTTTTTGCCAATTTTTTCGCGGCCAACTTCAAACTGTGGTTTCACCAGCAGCACTGCTTCCCGAGGAGCGACCAACAGTTGCCAAAAAGCCGGGAGCACCTTGGTTAGGGAAATAAATGAAACATCCATCACTCCCAAATCGGGCCGGACATCCGCTTCGCCATACAGGTCATCTGGCGTCAAGTACCGCAGATTAGTGCGCTCCCGCAGCCTCACCCGAGCATCTTGGCGCAGCTTCCACGCCACTTGCCCATAGCCCACATCAATGCCGTATACTTGCGTGGCCCCCGCCTGCAGCAGACAGTCGGTAAAGCCGCCGGTGGAAATGCCCCCATCCAAACAGACACGCCCAGTTACGGTAATCGCGAAGGTTTGCAGTGCTTTTGCCAGCTTCTCGCCACCGCGAGACACAAAAGGCGATCGCTGTTTGACAATAATCTCAGCGTCCGCCGCGATTGCAGTTCCCGGCTTGTCCACCACACAATGATTAACCTGCACGTCTCCAGCGCGAATCAAGCGTTGGGCCCACTGACGTGTTTCACATAGCCCTCGTTCCACCAGCAGCACGTCAAGTCGTTGTTTAGCCATTGAGGAGTTTGAGGGTAGCAGGGTATGTATAGCCTGACGGCATTCAAGAAAGGCGGAGCCTGCCCGAAGGGCTTGGGTGGCAGGGTGACGGGGTGGCGGGGTGGCGGGGTGACGGGGTGACGGGATGGCGGGAGCAGGGTGGCGGGGCTGGGACTTATTTAGGGAATCTTCAGGAAAGAATTTACCGCTCGTAGGGTGCTGTCAGCGTAGCGTGACGCACCGCAGAATTGGTGTTTTTATTTCCAGAAATTTCCTTAACATCATGTGCGGGGATGGCCGCGATGAGATGTGGAGAATAGCTCGTCCGGATGAGCGATCGCCGGTTTAGTTAACTGAAGGAAACTTCGCTAGCAAAGCTGGTGCGGCGGGTGAAGTAGAATGGCCCGGCCAGTGCCCCCCAAACATGTTCATCGTTGTCAGGGTTGCGACCACGATCCCAGCTTTGAAACTTCTCATCATCGATTTCGAAGACGCTATCCAGATAAGTGAGTTTACCCTGGCGTTCAACCATACATTTTTTTCCAGGTTCCACCGCCCCCTTAAAGCCCCGTCCTGTCCACTCCACCTGGAAATTGCAGCAGGGCATCAGTTCCACCTGATCGGGCGTTAGCTTGCCCAACATATCGCGATCGCGAGAAGCTCCATACAGGCTCTCGCCATCTTTAATCGAGTAGTTTTCAATTTCGATGCGACTATCCACGGTGATAAGCTTCAGCACCCGCGCTCGATAGGGCTGTTTAAGCGCGAAATCATATGCCTGCTCTAGGTAAAGCGCAACCCCATCCAGCAGGCTGTGGGGCAACGGTCGCATGCAAACCCGAATGTGAGCATATAGCGGCGGATTATCAATGGCCTGCTGCTGGTTACTAAAATCGGCAGCCATCCAGCGGGCAAGGGCAGCGATATCGGTCGAGTGTGTCATCGGCTCGCAGCGAAATGGACAAACTCTATTTTACGAGATTTGGGAGGAGGCAAAGGGCAGGACGATGATTTTGGTACTAAGTGAGTAGTAGAATCACCCGTCCACGTATTTATTCATCTACCCATCCACGTATTCAGTCACCTAGTCACTAGGGATTTTCAGCTGGCGATAACAAGATAAAACCATCCACCTGAGCATACTCTTCAGCAAAAGAGACTGTGCCGCTGAAAGCCTGCACTGAGGCGATCGCGGTGCTAAATTGCAGCGCTTCCGGGTCTCCGGGAATCGGTGGAAAAATGCTGTTGAACAGCGATCGCATCGGCGCCGTATTGGCAAACAAATAGCCTTGATTAGCCGTGGGAAAATCCCTGGTGGATTCAACAAACCGGAAAGAATTAGACATCGCCTGAGCCGGTTCCATCTGTGCCAGCCCTGACAACGCTTCAATGCTGGTGGTTAACAACAGGGTGTCATCGCTAATCCACGTGCGGCCCAAAAAGCTCTCTAGCGGGGTTCCGTTGCCCAGCGGTTCACCCCAACTGGTGGCCGGTTGCCCTTCAACCGTGCTGGGTTCAACCGCAACTAAAAAGCTATCCATCAGGACGTCAAGACTATCAAAGGTGGCCTCTGCCGTCGGGCGATCGCTCGTCTGTAAGGCAATGCCGAGTCCGATGCGCAGTCGGGGAAAAATAGCGGTTAACGGCGTGTCATTCGTGGGATAGAGAAAAAGACTGAAGCCTCGATCCATCCAGCCAAAGATGTCTTCATCAAGGTCCAACCCCGCAAATCCCATGGTGAAGCCCCTAGCCATATCCAAAAAGGCCTGGGTTTCTTCAGTGGCTTCGAGGGTCGTCACCACATCTTGCCAAGCCGCGGCAATGTTTTGGCTATTGATCATGAAATAGCTATCTTTAGGCGCATAGGCCAGCAGTTCCGAAGAGACTGGCGACGGCGCGTCGACCAATGCGGACAAAAGGAGATCGTTGTAGTATCCTCGCCCATGCAGACGCAGCCCCTGGGGCTGAGGATAAATTAGGGCTTCGATATTGCTGTCGATTTGCAGTGATGTGAGCTGAGCTAGCTCTTGAGGCGGGATGTCGGTCGGCCAAGGAATGTCGAAGGGCAGCTCGGGCAGGGACAGATCAGTCAGATAGTATTTCAGTAATTCTGAGACATTGCCGTAAAGGGCACCTAGCGCTTGATCGTAACTGGGATGCGCTAGAGTTCGCTGAAAGTTACTCGTATTGGCGAGGGAATCAGTCGGCGCAGGGCGCAGGTCAGCCCAGGTACGAATGGCGACAGGACTTTCGGCCACGACCATAAAATCGGGAAATAGGGCGATCGCTAATCCTGGCTTATCCGGGATGGCAATAGGCAACTCGCTATCCACGGATTGGTCGGTCTCAGTCGCCGTCTCCACCGCCGCTGTAGTGGTTTGTGGAGCAAAGTTATTCAGTAGCGGAGCAGGCGCTGATTCTGTTGGCTCTGGCGCAGTCACTTCAGGTGGAGCAGTTGCCTCAGATGGAGCTTCCAAAAATAGCGGTTCCCAATAGACGATCTCAATGTCCTGATACTGTTCGACATTCGGGGCCGCTTCTTTGATAGTGCTGAGCAAGCCCACCATGTCGGCATCGTAAACTGCAGCAAAAGCCGCTGGGTCTGCAATTGGCGCAATCAGGATTTCCTGTTCTTGAATAACGCTTTCAGCGGGATTCTCTAAGGGCAGCAAGGCGATGACCGCAGTGTCCCCCACCCATGGCGCAATAAAGTCTTCGTATGTCAGTTCTGATGGCAAAAATGCCAGGCTACCAGGATGAAGAGTAATGTCTCCCTGTGCTTGCAGTTGCTGAAAAAGGGCGTATTGAGTCAGCTGATCCCAGGTTTCGCTACGCATATCAACGGCTATGGCGAGCGCCGTGTCCGCCGGCAGCAATTCAGCTGGATGAGTACTCGCAACGGAAGGGAGGGCAGCGATCGCCGGCAAAATCACCGATATTGCAGGAATCAGCGGCAACCAAACTCGACCGGTCATACGACTCATCACAATACTCTCTGAAAATATGTTGTTAACGTCAGTATTCCCGGATTCAGACGGTCTGCCCCCAATAATGACTAAAGTCCAGCGTCCAACGAGCAGGCTTCTAAAAAAATTGCCGTGATGGACGAGCATCGCCGACTTTAATGCAGTTCCAGAAATGCTTGTACGGCGGTCCAAATTTGCGGCTGCACATTGCATAGACTGTGGTCGCTATCAAGCTCGATTAAAGTTGTCCAGGGACGAACCTTGGCATAATCTCGACTGGCTTGAACACTAATGACGTCATCGCGTTGGCCATGCAAAATCAGGGTTGGCACTATGGTTTTCAGCTGACATTCGTCATACTGCTGCGCATCCAGCATAAAGTCGTAAGCTAGCGGTTGTTGCTCGCCCTCGCCATAGTGGTAAACCGATAGCCAGCCAGTCTCAGACCACTGAGCAATCGTTTTGGGGCCTAATCTCGGCAGCCACTGCTCAAGGAATTGAAATGCCGGAGCCAGCAGTACCAACTGCCAAATTTGTCCCTGCACAGCAGCCCGTTCTGCTAGCCAGCAGGCAGTGAGTCCGCCAAAGCTAGAGCCAATAACGGTTACTTGAGGCCGATCGCTGATCCACGCGATCGCCTGTTCAATCTGCCGACTCAGCGTCAGATGAGCAAAATCCTGCTGATTGAGATCCAAGATATGTAGCGTGCGACCAACGCCGGCAAACTGCTGTTTCAGAAACTGCGCTTTTTGCGATTCTGGACTCGACGCAAACCCATGCAGGTATAGATAGTCCATCGGTAGTACCAGTGCTCTGTTTTAGAGTTGTTTAGGCATGGTGGGGTGACGGGGTGATGGGGTGATGGGATGTTTGCCCAAACAGGGTAATGGAATATGAGGAGCAAATTGAGTGCTCGCCCAAACAAGGTAATGGAATATGAGGAGCAAATTGAGCGTTCGCCCGTATAAGTTTTTGGAACTACAGAGGTTGACACTGCAGGTGTTGGGATGAAAATGATTGCCCAATCACCGTCCAACTGAACGCTATGACCAGCTTTGCGATTCCATCGAATCCATTGATTCCATTGAATCCATCGCCAGGAGCTGAGAGGGAATAGGGCGGGCTTGAACAAAGTTCTCCAGCGAACCAATGCCTTCAATTTCGACCCGTACGCGATCGCCGATTGCCAGCGGGCCCACCCCAGCAGGCGTACCAGTTAAGACGACATCCCCCGGCAGCAGCGTCATCACCTGGCTGATGTAAGCCACCAATGCCTCTGGCTGAAAGACCATATCGCTGATTTCGCCTATCTGCACCGGTTCCAGATTGCCATTTAAGAAGGTTTGTAGCTTAGCTTCGGGATTCAGTTCGCGCACAATCCAAGGACCAAGGGGACAAAAGGTGTCAAATCCTTTAGCGCGAATCCACTGGCGATCGCGGGCTTGCAAATCCCGCGCGGTCACGTCGTTGGCAATGGTATAACCCCAGATTTTGTCTTGCGCCATCTCCTCATTGCAGTCAATGCAGCGATCGCCAATGACCAACGCCAACTCGCCTTCATAGTCCACCCGCTGGGACTGAGGCGGATACAAAATTGGCGAGTTCGTAGCAATGACTGCCGTAGACGGCTTCATAAACAACAGGGGCTCGGCTGGCAGCTCACCGCCCATCTCAGCGGCATGGCGAGCATAATTTTTGCCCACAGCAATAATTTTTGACGGCGCACAAGGCGCTAGCAGCTGATAACTATCAGAGTCCAAAATCGTCTCCGTGACTTCTCCCTGGAGCCACGGGGGGGCGTCAAGCACCCGCACACTGCGGTCAGATTGTAGCAGCCCATAGTGCAGCGGCCCTGCCAGCGATTGAACTCGAACGTACCGTTGCGCCATGAATTCCTTCAAATACTGGTATGATTTTAGATCCTTGCCTTTTTGCGGAAGCTTCCTGACTTTCCTCTCAGAGAGTCGCCTGAAGCCATTTATACCGGGAAAGGCCATTTGTCCACAAGGAGAGCCTTTATGAAAAAGCTGATGTACGAGACAATGTACATTCTGCGTCCTGACATTTTGGAAGAGGTCGTAGACGCTGAAATTGCCAGTTATCAAGAAATTTTACAGAATCAAGGAGCCACCATCCTTGAAACTCAACATCGCGGTAAGCGACGACTAGCCTACGAAATTCAAAGACATCGCGAAGGCATTTACATTCAAATGAACTATCAGGGCCCTGGAAACGTTGTGGCGCCGATGGAGCGAGCCATGCGCTTGAGCGAAAATGTCATTCGCTATTTGACGATCAAGCAGCCCTTGACCGCAGACTTTGCGGCTGATGGCGAAATGCCCGCGCCCGAAACCGCGGGCGTTTCGCCATCAGCGCCGCCGCCAGGAGCAGCATAAAACGATCGCGGCTATTTGAGAATATTCCCCTCTCCGTCGCTCTGGCCGGATAGCTATGGAGAATCCAGCCACTTGCCCCCCTGAAGCCCATCATCAATGAGAGGCCTCAGGGGGGCAAAATTTTGTGTAGTTTGCCTTGTGACAGGAGCAAAACGCCACGGCCTTCAGCATCTTCTGCTCTCACAATTAGGGCCCTGGCTTGCAGACGACATTTTCGGCATCGGCACAAACCTGCCATATTTCCTAACTTTAGAGAGTGTAGACTCCAATTTTTCTTGAATTTAAGAGCGAAGATACAAAATCGGATGCCATCACATAAGTCCGGACAACTTAAACATCTAATGCCCTGACAACAAGGACTTCAGCCCACAGATCAGGAAATCAATGCAAGGGCAGCAACGCTAATTTCACCCAGTTTCCAGCGTCAATTGCTTATATGCCAGAAATTAATCCTCATTAGCCGTTGCACTTTTTGGATCTGGTGCTAAAGTATCAGCAAATAAAGTCAAAATCAGGATTTTCTAACTGTTTGGAAGTCTTTGTTTGACTGCAGATCAATGAATTCAGAGTTTTTGCTTTGAGAGCAAGTTTTGCTTTGATGCAGGATGAATCGGGTGCACAAATTGCGAGTCAGCGTTTTTGATCAGAAATTCTGAGAGTTATTAGGGTTAGTGGTGTGACGCAAGTGACGAATTCTTCATATTCCACACAACAAGCTGAGGTAGCTCGTCTTCGCGAAGAGCTACAAATGCGGGATGAGTTGGTGCAGCAGCTTTCGCGAGAGCTCTTTCGCTTAGTGAAGGGCAATGCGGGAATCGCGCCGACCACCACTGAGGCTTCGGAACAGCAGCAGGCTGAAGTTCGCGCTTTGAGAGAACAACTCCAGAGTGTTGAACAGCAGGTGACATTTTATCAAGGTCAGCTAGAAGAGCGCGGCACGGAAACCGTGCAGCTGCGTCAAACCGTTCAAGAGCTAACGGATCGCACTCGCATGCTCGAACAGGTGGTGCAGGAGCTACCCCAGGTTTATCGCCAAAAGTTTGACGATCGCATGACGTCTGTGCGGGAAAAAGTGAAGCAGTTGCAGAGCGAAAACCGTCGTCTACAGTCCGAGCTACAAAGCGTGAGCTATCGCTTGGCAGTGCGCACCCGGCGATCTCAGCAGTTGGACTTACCGAGTTTTGCTGGCGACGGCATCAGCCTGCCAGGTTTGATTGGATAACTTGCCCAATCAAGATTTTCTTGCCTGAGTTGGGAAAGCTGCTAGGGCAAAGCTTCAGCATCACCCAAATAGACCAAAGCCTGGTAAACCATTACCGCGACTTCGCCACGGGTAGCCGAATCGTTGGGCCGTAGCCGGCGCTCGTCGTCGGAGCCAGCTTCAACAATGCCGGCTTGAATCGCTGCGGCTACTTGCCGTCGCGCCCAGGGGGGAATGGCTTGCCAATCCGTATATGACTGTATCTGTGGCGAATTGGCAGTTGCCGCCGGCATGCCCAAGCCAGTGGACAAAGCCACCAGCACCTGTAGACGCGAAACTGTCTGTTCAGGACGAAAATCGCCTGCCGGATACCCAGTCATAAAGCCTTTAGCCACCGCTTGATTGATGGACTCAGTAGCCCAATAATCGGGCGCTAGGTCTGTGAAGTTTTTATCCCTAGTACGCTCTGGTACGGCAAATGCTCGAGCAACTTGCGTCGCCAGCTCAGCTCGACTCAACGGTTGTTCTGGAGCAAAGGTGCCGTTTGGCAAGCCGTTCAAAATGTTTCGCGCCGTTAAGGCATCGATGTAAGGCTTGGCCCCATAAGTTTCGGGCACATCGGTAAATGAGATGGGCGATCGCTCCAGCGTCCACCGATTAGGCTCAGCGCTATTTGGTACCTGGGGCTCAGGCACCACGACATTTGGCGAGACGATATTAGCGCCATCAGCATGACCGCTGGTCCCTTCTCTGGTGGAGCCTGACTCAGACAACAATCCCTCTTGATCTGATGGTAGTAAATCGGCCGACGACTCCAAAGTAAATAAACGGTTGGCAACAAACCAGCCCAAGCTCCCAACCAGGGTCATTAAAGCCGCTAAAACAATTACCCAATCATCGCGATGACGGAGCGATTGAAACTGCCGTGGGTGCTTCGGTCGAGGGGCAAAAGGCACGGTTAAGAGCTAAATTGAGAATGTATACAGTGGTTTTGCGGATATTTTGGCAGAGTTTGTCAATTTTGTATCGACAAAGGTAAACTCAATAAGTTAAAAAATTTTAATGTTCCCCTTTTGTAGATGCTAATCACAGTTGCGTCAAAGATTTATGAACAGAACTCTCTGGATTGGATCAGCAGCGTCGCTTGGTTTGGCCGTTACTGGCTTAATTGCTAATCACCATTCTTTTGCCCAAAGTTCTTCAGAAGCTGACAGCGCTAATTTCTTGACTCCGACAGCTAACGATCAGCTATTGCTCCGTAATACATTTCAAAACTTGGAGGTGGTGGCGCGATCGCTCGTCTATTTCCCTCAGATGGAGCGGGCGATCGCCGCTAATAATCCGGAAATTAGGACCGCTGAGTCCGTTTTCGCTGACGCCGAGGTACGGCTGACGGGAGTCGGTCCCTTGCAAATTGGCATGACCCTGGAAGCCGCGACTGATGCACTAGGATTACCCCTAGTGCCGCTGGGCAGCAGTCTTGGCGGCGACTGCGCCTATTACCAGCCTGATGCGGTCTCTCAAGCTTTGGGGCTCATGGTGGTGGATAATCGCGTGATTCGGATTGATGTCTGGCCAGGCAGTACGCTTAAAACCGTCAGCGGCGTTCACATCGGCTCCACCGGCAAAGCGCTGCAGGCCACCTATCCTGGACAAATTGAGGCGCAGCCTAATGCCTATACTCAGGGCGAGTTTTTGACCTTGGTACCGCAGGATCCAGAATTTTCTCTCTATCGCATGGTATTCGAGACAGATTCTCAGGGCCAAATCGTGCAGTACCGCGCCGGCCAGTTTCCGGCTGTGACCTGGCCCGACGGCTGCGTTTAGATAAGGCCTATTGGCAGATTCACTGGTTTGGTTAGGAACCCGCTCGACCGCGTTCGGTTCACCACCTAACGAAACTCTCTGGCTTTCCAGTATTCTCTAGCTATCAGGTAATTTGCTGGTCGCGAGGGTTGCATCGAAACCTCCGATCAGTAGCTAGGGAGGTTATTGTGGCAGCGGTTAACCAAACTCGTTTGAGTGATTTGCTACGCGATGCAGAAGGATTCTCAGAGGAAAATCATCTGGGCACCGCTGGTTTGCCGAGCAAAAACGCTGGTTTGGTCGCTGAAGCAGAATGGCGAGCGGCGATCGCGGCTGTGACAGGCCTTTTGCCAACCCTGCCCCGACCCACGGCTGCAACGGTTCATGAACCCAATAAGTCGACGATGGGCGTGGCCATTTCTGGGCCCCTGCCCGTGCTCAATGAAGCAGACTTTAGCGATCGCTTTGAGTCTTGGGTGCTGACACCCCAACCGTTAGCTCAGGCACTGCAGGGACGACGAACTTTATTGCCTGCTGACAAAAAAGCGCTGCCCTCGCCGCTGATGGGCATGCAAATTTTGCCCTTAACGTTAGACAATCCGCTGTCGACCGAGCGGTTTTGCCTGATTGGCAGTCCGACACTCAGTATGGCGCTGGTTTTAGGCAAGCCAACTGGCGGTCGCCCTTGCCTACAGTATTCGTTTGACCCTGAAGTGCTGACAACCCTTTGGCAGCACATCCGCGCGCAGATTATTGGCTCAGCTAGTGCTAGCGTGGCTCATCTCGATACTTATTTAGCCACGGTGATGTCATCTCCAGACTATCGAGTGATTACGCGGTTTACGCAGGCTTTGGTGGCCAATTTGCCTCATCGCCAAAGTACCGAATGGCAGGCACAGGAAGAGCGGGGGCGACTGCGGTTTACTCGCTGGTCTGACTCGCTTAAAGATGCTCAAGTTAGCCAAGAACCGGCTCTGCCCTCTCTATCTTCAGCGTCTGCCAAGGGGCAAACGGCGGCGGCGATGGGCGAAGAAACCGAGCTGCTGCAGGCCATGGCCCATGAAATTCGTACGCCGCTAACGACGATTCGCACTTTGACGCGATCGCTGCTGCGCCGCCGCGATCTGGCTGCCGATGTGAAGAAGCGACTTAATCGCATTGATGCTGAATGTACTCAGCAAATTGATCGGTTCAACTTGATTTTCAAGGCGGTTGAGTTGGAGACTGCTGAGCGCGATCGCCCCCGGTCTGCCCTAACTCCAATTGCCCTCAGCCAAATCTTCACCGATGCCATTCCCCGATGGCAGCAGCAGGCCCAACGTCGCGATCTCAAACTTGACGTTAATCTGCCGCCTGATTTACCTCGCGTCACGAGCGATCCGACGTTGCTGAATGAAGTGTTGAGTGGAGTTGTGGAGTGGTTTATTCAGTGCCTACCACCCCACAGCCATGTTCATATGGGGGTCATGCTGGCTGGTCATCAGCTCAAGCTACAGTTTGAATCCGAATCTCTCGACGGTAAATGTGCCCATGGCCGACAGTCAGCAACGCGGCGGCCACCGCTGAAAGCCGTTGGACAGTTACTGAGCGTCGTGCCAGAAACTGGGGGAGTCAGCCTCAACTTAGACGTGACTAAAAACCTCTTTGAAATGCTGGGCGGCAAGCTGACGCTGCGGCATCGGGCAGAACAAAATGATGTGCTAACTGCCTTTTTACCGCTCGACACGCGCGAAATTTAGTGCTTGATGGCAGTTCGGCCAGCTTGAAATTGGCGAGCAGCCTGTATTGGCGAGCTCAGGGAGTTGCTTGAAAATAGCTTACCCAGCGTTGGGGTTTGGCACCGCCAAATCCTTACAGCCAATTTATGCTTTAGGCGGGTTATTTAAATGCAGATCTCTTATTCATGGCGTCGGTTGCAGCCAGCAGCGCCAACCGACCAAAGCACATACATGGCCCGGAAATTCTTTACAGCAGTGCGGGCATCGTCAATAGATTAGCCACATCAATTGCCTGCAATTGGTCATAAGCTGCTTCGTCCGCTACTCGATGGGGCAAAAAGCCAATATTCGCTCCTGGACAGATGTAGGCCAGTGAATCAGCCGTGAATCGCTCTTGCAGATGTTTAATCTGGCGTAGTTGCCGAGGCCAGTGGAAAGTTTTGGCAAATCGCAGCGGCTTTATCTGGCCGTCACGATTAGGGAGTAGGCTGCGTCCAGTGAATAAGATTCCTCCCTGCCGCGACAAATACACACAGGCCGAACCAGGAGAAAATCCAGGCGTCCAGAAGACTTCTCCGACTGCAGGCAAGCTATAGCGATCGCCATAGGTCACCAAATTGGGCAATTCCGGCAGTAAATAAGCCTCTTGTTCCTGCACCAACACGGCAGAGCAGCCCAGTTCTGCCTGGAGTGCTTTGGCCTCGCCGCTAGCGCCACGATGGGTAATGGCCCAATATCGGACCCCGCCGCGATCGCGCATAAAGTCCAATACGTCAGGCTCGCAAGGGGGCGCGTCAATCAGTAGGTTGGCAGCTTGTCCCGACTCATCCTGGACTAAACAGAAGTAGGCCGTGCCGCTAAGAGTCGCACGATTAGGGAGAAAGGCATAAACTCCTTCGATGATTTGATGGGGAGGTCTGATAGACAAAGTTACGGTTAGTTGACTAAAAATACGGCAGTGCCCTAAATGTAAGCGCGATTGATTTGCTAAAGAAATTTGCTCAATAATCCGGAGACATTCCGTATTAGCAAGTCTAGATAACGCCGTCCAGCTCAGTCAGGTAGACCGCAGGCGGACGCTCACAATCATTTCAGGGCCTTTTACCGTACCATGTCGGTCAGCATTTAATTAGTCTTCAGGCTAATCAACTCAATAATGCGGACGGCTATCCTGCTTGGTGGACGCTACTTTAGCTGAGTACAATGGCCCTAAACCATTTTGTCAGGTTTTCACTGGCTTTAGGGACACTGGATTCAGCGTCAAAGTACAATAAAAGTACAAAAAATGGGTTGAGTCACTGTCGCAAGCTGATAGAACTTATATCTATATGTATTCGGATATATCTGGTCACGGCTTACCTGACGTTAGACAATCGGGAATCCCTCTTTCATGCTGATTTTGTTGCTGTTACTCAGCATCTTTACCTATTACGTTGTCAAGAAAAGCGTTGCCGATTTGACGCGCACGCCCACTTGGATGCTGTGGCTGGTCATGATGATTCCGGCGTTTGTACTAACGTTGTGGAGTCTGAGCGATCGCTCGGATGAGCCCTTCCCCATCGGCATCTTGCTGGGGCTGTTCATTTTTTGTCCCGTGCTGTATTGGATGTTGATTCAGTGGGGGCGATCGCCTCAGCAGCAGACCAGCAAAGGGACCTCCACGGTGAAGCAAGCTGCCGCTGAGGCAGTCAAAGCAGCTACTGAGAAAGCCTCGGTTCCTACTTTAGAAAAAGAAGAAGAAGCCACCATTCAGCACTGCTTTCCTTGGTCAGTCTATTATTTACAGGATATTGAATATCGCCCTCAAGCATTAATTTGTAAAGGACAACTGCGTTCTTCTCCCACTGTGGCCTATGACACTGTGCGAGAGAATATTGAAACGCATTTCGGCAAACGCTTCCTGGTCGTGTTTCAAGAGGGGCTTAACGGCAAGCCCTTTTTTGCCCTAGTGCCCAATCCGGAACGCAAGAAAGCTAATGCCTCGTCCAAACAGCCAGAAAAACTAGCTCGTCCGGTAATTGCGCTGGGGCTATTTATTGCTACTTTATTCACCACCACCGCAGTTGGTGCTTTCATCGCGGGAATCTCGGAAACTTCGTTACAGGACAATCCGAACCTATTCTGGCAGGGGCTACCTTATGCCCTGTCGCTGATGCTGATCCTAGGCGTGCACGAGTCAGGACATTACGTCGCTGCTCGCCGCTATCGCATGAAAGCAACGCTGCCGTATTTTATTCCGATTCCTTTTTTCCTCGGCACCTTTGGCGCATTTATCCAACTGCGATCGCCCGTACCCAATCGACGAGCACTATTTGACGTTGGTATTGCCGGTCCTCTGGCAGGGTTGGTCATGGCCATACCGCTGTTGATCTGGGGATTAGCCAATTCCGAGATCGTGAGTATGCCTGAGGATGCCAGCCTCCTCAACTTTGAAGCGCTTGATCCAGGGGCATCCATCGCGTTAGCGCTACTGAGCAAGTTGGCATTAGGCAGTCAGCTAGGGTTAGATAACGCCATTCATTTGCATCCCGTAGCGGTGTCTGGCTGTCTGGGTTTGGTAGTCACGGCGCTGAACCTGATGCCCGTTGGTCAACTCGATGGTGGCCACATTGTTCATGCCATGTATGGCCAGCGCAATGGCGCCATCATCGGTCAGGTTTGCCGTTTCCTCGTGCTGGGGCTTACATTTGTCCACAGTGAACTCTTTATTTGGGCCATTCTACTGTTTTTTATTCCGGCTATCGATGAGCCCGCCCTGAATGATGTGAGCGAACTGGACGACAAACGCGATTTGCTCGGATTAGTGGCTCTGACCATTCTGATCCTAATTGTGTTGCCTACGCCGGGTCCCTTAAAGGCACTGCTGTTTTAAGGGATTACCTGATGTCGCTCCCGAATGCTTCAGCAGTCAGGGTTTCAACTCACACTCACACACCTGAAGTCAGGCGTGATAACGCCTATTCCATAAGGCTTCTGGCATTAATTGATGACGCGCCCTAGAATAATGGGCATCAGGCTTCCTGGCGTATTGCCTTTGCCCTCCTCTTATGACCCAAGATATTACTCGCTGGCTTACTGAGATTCGTACCTTGCAGCAGCAGCTGGAGGCAGCTCGCAAAGAACGCGATCAGGCGTATCAAAGTGCCGCCAACTGGCGAAAACTCTACGATGCTGAGGCTAAACAGTGGCGAGAAGAAGTGGCGGCCTTAAAAGCTACCGAAGCTACTCTGCGGACGGAACTGTCTACTTTGCGATCGCAGCGCAGTGAGGTGGACACAACGGCGTTAACGGAACCACTTGACAGCAGCAATTTGCAAACAGTGGAAGGGTTACGCGCTGAATTAATTAAGGCACTCCAGTCCTGCGATCGCCTAGAAAAGGCCCTGGATTTTGAACAGCGCGACCATGCAGCCACTCGCAGATCCCTAACGGCGGCCTTAGGCGAAACCATTGATGCCTTAAATTTGTCATCCGGCTTAGCGCAATCGTCAAATCTGATTTCTGAAGATCCCGAAGCTTCTGACTGACGACCAGCCAAGTGCGACAGTGCCGATGGACTTTATCAATAGCTAAAATCCCTAGCTGCCGGGAGAGCATTGGCCATTGGCGTTTATCACGAATCGCAGATGAGTTCGGCTATCTCCGATGGCTATGCTTTTCTCAGCCATGAGCTGTCGCCTCTATTCTTTTTTAAAGTCGTAATGGTCTCGGCCAGGCGTGCTTTCCATCGCCATGAGCACTGCTTGTTGAGCCGCCAAAATGTCGCGCTCTTCGCCGCCCAAATAGAGGCGACCAAAGCTGCCCACCGAGGTGATTTGCAAAATGTTGATCAGCGCTGCTTTTTCCGCTTCGTTAGCGGCGAGAGAGGCATAGGCCGCCGGTTCCACCTCAAAAACATACAGCGTTTGACCGGCCACAATCATGTTGCCGCGGCGGCTGCGATTAATGAGCTGCACATGATGGGGGTCTAAATTGCGAATGACTTGATTGGACTTGACGCGGGGACGTAGACACTCACGACGGTCGACCCCCAGGATGTCCAACATGGCTTGACTCGCCGCACGGACCTCAGCCTGACTGCTGGAATGAATTTCGAGGGTGCCGTATAGCCGTTCAACCATGAGCACTGCCGGACGCACCACGGCAGCCTTCAAGGCAATATCCATTAGTCGGTTGACTTCCATGCCAGGAGACACTTCTAGCCACAAGGAAGAATCGCCGGGTAACGGCAAAAAACCAACGGACACTGTTCCCATAAAAGCGGCGTGCTGCGGTTGCAGACTGTCGATGTATACGTAGCTACGCAGATCAACGCCCAAAACTTTTGTGCTCCTGGTGTTCCTTCGTCAGTATACCGGGCTCACATCATTTCTCACGAGTAAACGACTACTTTAGCGAGTCGGCGCCGGAGCTTGGGAGCTATGGCGGATGCAAATCCAAGGTTCTTCGACAACGGCGATCGCGCCCCCGGGAAAGGGATCGGTTTGACTACAGTTGGGGGCCGTTATCAGGGTCCGCACTTTTTCCACATGGTCGAAATGGGGGCGAATGGCTAGCTGCTCCATTAACCATTGACGAATCACCCGCCGCTGCAGCGCTAGCGGCACGGCTTGCAGCGAATGCCGCTGGAGTTTTGCCATTGCAACACAGTCGCCGTAAATTTGGGCGGCTGCAGTACTTAAAAAGGCCACTTCGGCAGTCAAGATTTCTGCGGTTTGCGCCAGTGTCGCCTCCACTTGCGGATTGAAATGTTCCCGCAGCAGCGGCAAAATATCGAGTCGTAGCCGATTGCGACGATAAGTACGCTCTTGATTGGTCACATCTTCCCAAACAGGTAGCTGAAATTCCTGACAAAAAGCACCTGTTTGGGCTCGGGTAATTTCCAACAGTGGCCGCACCAAGGAAATTTGCGGTGTTTCAGGGCTCAGCGATCGCTGCCAAGTCAGCGCCTGCAGACCGTCGAGCCCGCTGCCCCGCAGCAGATTGAACAACAGCGTCTCAGCGCGATCGCTGGCGGTGTGCCCAGTGACCACATGGGTGCAGCCCGCTGCCTGGGCCACGCGAGCAAAGACCTGATAGCGCCACTGCCGGGCCGCCGCTTCGCTACTTGGTGGCTGCACCGCCGTTTCCACCGTGCAGGGTAATCCCAACTGAGCCGCCCAATCGCTCACAAAATCGGCATTAGCCGCTGCATCCACACGCCACTGATGATTACAGTGCACGACTCGAATTTGCCACTGCCACTGTCGCTGCAAATCTAGCAGCAGCCGCAAAAGACATTGGGAATCTTGTCCGCCAGAAACAGCCACCAGCAAACTGGCCTGGAAGGGCAGTAAAGACTGTGAAGGGGCGATCCCTGAATCATGTGCTTTCAGGGTTTGATGTAGTTGAGCATGCAGAACACTCCAAGGGGCCATCACCACTTACTCCTGCCAACAAAACGACGCGCCGCAATAACTTTTGGATTAGGCATCACAGTTCAGACATCCTGCTTTAAGATGGCATGGCAAAGACACGCTTTTCTATGGCATACCGGTCATGGGCTTGGATTCTAACTCAGAGAATGTCGACACAGTGTCGCCAGAAGCGGCTGATTTTTCTAATAGCGCTGAGCTGGTCTCTGGTGAAGCAGATTTGTCTAACGTTGAGGCAGATTTGCCTGAGATTGAAACAGACTTAGCGGTCAGCGAAACCGATCCAGCCCGTCAAGTACGATTCAAAACTCAAGATGGCAAAACTTTATTATTGCTGCCCCCTGAGCCATCAGAGGCCACGGTGTCACCCTGGGAAGAGGTTTGGGAACAGCTGAAGCATCGGCTGGCTGCTAGCGAACGATTTTGGCAGCCGCAAACTGCAGTGTATCTGATTGCTCGCGATCGCCTGTTGGATGCCCGGCAATTACAGGCCATTGCCGCTGCTTTAACCACCGCCGAGCTCCGTCTCAAACGGATATATACGAGTCGCCGGCAAACGGCCATTGCCGCGGTCACTGCTGGCTATGCCGTTGAGCAAGAAATGCCCATTGCTCATCTTGAGCATGCTTCATCTCAAGCTGGTAAGTCTCTCGATGAGCCGCTTTACCTACAAAGTACGATTCGCTCGGGTATGGAAATTCGGCATGGGGGCACCATCGTCATTCTGGGTGACGTCAATCCCGGCGGCAGCCTAGTGGCAGAAGGCGATATTGTAGTTTGGGGCCGGCTTAAAGGCTTAGCCCATGCTGGCAGTCAGGGTAATCGCCGCTGCCGCATTATGACCCTGCACATGGAGCCGACGCAGTTGCGGATTGCCGACAAAGTTGCTCGGCCACCGGAGACGCCCCCAGCAGCATACCTGCCTGAAGTGGCCTACATCGGCAAAGGCGGCATTCGCATTGCCCCCGCTCAAGATTTTGCCCGCTGGCTCGCCGAGCAGCAGCCCTAATTGAGTGGCCTTAATGCAATGCCCCAACTGCGGCCTAATCGGTTGGCAGAGTGGACAGGGTATACAGCAGCTTCACGGGGTCGGCGTTGTAGTCCAAAAATGAAAAATGGTGCCAATAGCGCAAACGACCGTACTTATCCAAGACGAACTGGGCTGAGAGGGGAGCGCCCAGCGCCTGCCCCGCACCATACTGGCGAAACACTTCGCAAAAGGGATCGCAGAGTAGGGGGGGCTGCAAATTCAGATCCGTTTTGACCGCCTGACTTTGAGTAACGCTTGTACTGGTAAGCAGAATCAGTTGAGCTCCCGCTGCCGCAAATTGGGCTGTGCCCTCATTAATCGCCACCAAATGGGGAAAGCATAGCGGGCAGTAGTGACGCTCGGTGAAAATGCGCGTAAAAACTAGTACTACGGGACGTTCTCCCCAGTGCTGTGACAGCCGATAGGGCTGCCGGGTAGCGGCCTCGGTCAAGGTAAAATCAGGGGCGCGATCGCCCAAGCTAAAGCGGTTTTTCGCCGGGATGGGCAAAAAATTTCGCCAAAAGCGATCATCAAACAGAAAAGAATTGAGCTCAGGGGAAGTGGTTGATCCAGTCATGGCCAGAGAGCAGCGATCGCCTTAAAGCCTTCAACAATTGTTAGCAGATATGTGCACAGTGCCTTTTGGTAATCTTGAGACCGTCACGCTTCAAAGCTGAACCGGCTGTTCACCCTGAACGGCGGCGAAAAATTCCTTTGATTTGACGGGATCGGGATTCATAGTTTTTTCACCCGGCTGCCAATCCACTGGACAAACTTCCTCGGGATGGGCCTGCACATGTCGGACAGCGTGCAAAACTCGCAGCGTTTCGGCTACGCTGCGACCAAAAGAGAGATTGTTGACGACAAAATGTTGGATGACGCCTTCTTTGTCAATGATAAACAGTCCCCGCAGAGCGATTCCAGCGTCGGGATCGAGCACGTTGTAGGCCGCGCTGATCTCTTTTTTGATATCTGAGATCAGCGGATATTCGAGGTCGCCAACCCCGCCCATTTTTCGCTCTGTTTGAATCCATGCCAGATGTGAAAATTCGCTGTCGACTGAAACGCCTAATATTTCAGTATTTAGATCTTTGAACTCGGAATAGCGATCGCTGAAAGCGACAACCTCCGTCGGACAAACAAAGGTGAAATCAAGCGGATAGAAAAACAGAATGACATACTTACCGCGGTAGTCAGAGAGCTTAATCGTCTTGAACTCCTGATCGACTACCGCAGTAGCCGTAAAATCAGGCGCTGATTGGCCTACCCGAAGACAGCCGTCAACCAAGCTCGTCATAAAATCTGGCCCTCACAAAAACGCGCTCTGTTACAGTGTCAGGTGATTGTTCACACAGCACACTGCGTCCATGATAATCCTTCTGCTTTCGAGGGGCGAATCGCAGTCGCAATCCTGAGACTGAAATTGCCAATGGCTGAGTGCTGACAGTCACGGCAGCGACCCAAGTGCGCTGTTGGTTAGCATCCCAAGATTTCGACAGACAGATTTGCACCGCCAGCCTATGAAGTTACCGATTATGCTGCGAATAATGAGGTTGAGCCAATTACTTTTGGTGGGCAGTCTGATGGGATGTGGTACGCCAGAGGCGGTCACCCCCTGGCAGTCGGCGTTGGTATTCTCCCCAAACTTACAAGAAGAGTTGAGCTATCCGCGCTTCTTGAGTGCGCCCCGAGTGGCTGAAACCTATCGTCAGCGCGGCCTGGCTGCCCGCCAGCAGGATGATTTTGAAACCGCGATCGCCGCTCTGAAGACGGCGGTAGTGCTGGCTCCTAGACATGTCCCCGGTTATGTTTTACTAGGCTGGACTCAGCATCTTGTGGGCGATCGCGAAGCGGCCATTGCGACACTTAATCAGGCCCTGTACCGTGACGATGAACACGTACCGGCTTTGAATGCTCTAGGAATCGCTTATTTGGTTCATGGCGATATTGACGCGGCGATCGCGACCCACACCCAAGCCAAAACGCTTAATTCTGCCAACGAGATTGCTTACTACAATTTGAGTCTGGCTTATCAGCGCCTGCCGGATTTGGCGGCAGCGATCGCCCACGCTGACCGCGCCACTGAACTTGAACCCTATAATCCTCACCCATGGGTAGCGTTGGCGCTGGCACACTGGAGCAATGCCGACGGCAACGCTGCTGCAGCGGCCTATCAGCAAGCGCTGCAGCTAGATGGTCGCTATTACGAGGCTGATCACTTAGAGCACTTACTGCGGGCTGGCTTTAGTGCCGAGCAAATCACTCAAGTTGACGCTATTCGTACTCAGCTTTAAGGCAGCCGTGCATTAGAGAATTAGAGTGATGGGGTGGCAGGGTAAGAGAGTTTGGTGGGGGATTCAGGGATTTGCAAACACCTAAGAGGGAATAAATTGCGGAAACGCAAAAGGGATACAGTGTTGCTGCATCCCTTGATGAATAAACCTATGACAGGTTTTGCAATTTACATGAGATAGGCCCTTGATGGCGCGATCGCCATGCCCATCAGTCGCTCAATGCGCTCTTCCACAGCCGGATGGGTGGAAAACAGGCTAGCCATAAAGCGCTTTGGCACGGCATTCACAATCATCAGGGGCTCAAAAGCGGGGTTGCCCGCCATCGGTTGACGCTGAGCACTGGCTTCCAGTCGTCGTAATGCTCGAGCCAGCGCCTGCGGATTGCCGGTCAGCTTGGCGGCGCCAGCATCAGCAGAAAATTCTCGCGTGCGCGAAATACCGAGCTGCAATACCGTTGCCGCGAGGGGAGCCAAAATCACGGTGCCGAGCAAAGCCAGGGGATTAGACCCGTTTTCATCCCGTGAGAAACCCCCAAACCAGAGAGCATAGCTAAGCATTTGTGCCAAGAAAGAAATGGCCCCGGCAATGGTCGCAGCCACCGCTTGGGTCAACGTGTCACGGTGCAGAATATGACTCAACTCATGGGCAATCACCCCCTCTAGCTCATCAGCGGGCAAGAGATTGAGAATGCCTTCCGTCACAGCGATCGCTGCATGGTCAGAGTCGCGTCCCGTGGCAAACGCATTGGCTGCCGCTCCAGGAATCACATACACGTCAGGCTGGGGAATGCCGGCTCGCTGAGCAAGCCGCGCTACCGTGCTGTGCAACCCTGGTGCTTGTTGTGGAGTCACCGGTTGCGCTCGATAAGCAGCTAGCGCCACTCGGTCAGAAAAGTACCACGCGCCTAAATTAGTCATCGCTGCAAGGGCAATACCCGCGATCGCTCCAGTAGCACCGCCCAACACGCTGTAGCTAATAGTAATTAGCAAGCCACTGAGCAGTCCCAACAAAGCAGCGGTTTTGACCTGATTCATCCTAGTTTCTTCCTCCCAAACGAAAGCTTAAAAGCGTTAGGTAAAGTGGCCTAACACCTTATATCGTAAGGAATTGCCGGTCATCTGCCGGGGCTGAAACTGCGACAAATGGGTACGGTTTTTATCCCTGCTTTACTGCAGTGGGCCAATGGGTCAAGTTGGATGCCAGCGATCGCCAAGCAGTCCTAAGAATAGTCAAGTCGCTGAAGATAGCACCACCGCCATTGCAGAGATTTTATCCCTGATAAGCGGGCTATCAGCAGTGCGGGAGGCGCTTAGTCTTTAACGAAACCACCGTATTCCGGTTGGTAGCGGGCCACAAACTGACGATTTTCGCCATAGATTAAAATCGGCAACTGTACTTGATTGCCCAGCTGCATAACGTTTTGCACTAGCGTGTGGGTCTCTTCAATAATCGAACTGTTGCGATTGAGGCGTCCCTGATCTGAGGGCGGCGAAATTGACTGGCGGATGGCGCTATCGTAGGGCTCTCGCACCGTCAGCTCAATTTGCCGAGAGCTGTGACTGTAGGTGCAAATGCCGACGTCCAGCGGACAGAGCTCAGCCAGGTCTGCATCGATAGACTGTAGAGCGACGGCCTGCTTCAGCCGATTTTGAGCTTGCTTCAGCGAGGTTTGATAATCGTCAAGCTGCTCTTGAGCGGCGGTATAGCGCAGCGTATTTTTCGGCACCTGACGCATTTGTGCGTAAGCCTCACCCCAAAAGCTAACGGCTTGAGTCCACTGGTTATCACGCTCTGCTGCTTGGGCCTGAGCGGCGTCGGCCAGGGCATCTTGATAGGTCCGTTCGCCAGCTCTCTCAAAAGAGACGCGGGTGCGGGTTTGAATGGCTTGACTGCGATAGTCTGAGAGGTGCGATCGCGCTTCTTCATAGGCCAGCGTGCCCTGGGGAACCTTGCTAATCGCCTGCAGGGCACGGTTCCACTCTCGCTGCGCGACCAGCCAGTCATTCAGGGTGGTAGCCGATGTCGTTTGTGCCGCCGCCAGTTCGCTCGCCGCCAGCGCCTCGGTGAGGTTGGCTTCCGCTGCTTCTTCTACCGCTAGTCGTTCGCCAATCGTGTCGTAATTGGCCTCATATTCGGCCCGTTTTTGTTGAGCGAATTCTATTAGTGGCCCATCAGCCGGCACGCGCTGCAAATGATTGATCGCTTTTTGCCACAGCAAATGTATCTCAACCCAGCGCGGCACGGGATGCGGCGGATTCTGACTTTTTTCGGAGGCGGCAGTCGCACTCTCTTGCGCCGCTATAATCCACTCTAAGTCAGACAATTGGGTGCGATAGCGCAGTAGCTCTGCCTGCGACGCATCGTAGTGCGACGACCAGCGGGGAATTGCCGACACTAAGCGAATGGCTTTTTGCAGGCTTTTGTGGGCGTCGCGGACTTCATCGGGGCGAGGATTTCCGGTCAGCTCGTTGAGCGTCGCTTGACTGAGGTCGCTGGCCGTTTGCCGCCGCTCGCAGCTACCGAAGGTGCAGGGACGGCTGATGCCATAGGCGATCGCGCCAACCGTTAGGCCCATTGCCGCCAACCCTAGAACTGAACGCCAAGGTAAAGCTTGCCAGTCAGCCGCTACTTTGGTCCACTTTGAGCGCCACTGCTCCGGTTCCGCCAAGCCCTTGATGGTCTGCCAGACGCCGATTGGAGAAGCAAATGCCGGCTCCTCTTCGTCTGCGCCTGCAGAGGCCACATCATCGCTATCAATCGTGGACGACAACAACACTAGGGCACCAGCCGGCACCTCAGACTGTGAGGACGACTCCTCCACAGCGATGCCTTCCAACTCAGCGGAGTCAAACAGTTCGCCGAACGTATCAGCGGGTTGCCAGCCCCAACTCCTAGCGGCATAAGGACTGGCGGTGCCCTGCTGCCGCAGATACAGCCGCACGGATAGCTCGCCGTTGTCTTCCAGAAGTTCTTCCGGCAGCTCAGTTTCGGCAAGTCCAGTGCTCAACGCCAGCGCCAGCATATTGAACCGCTCATCTCGCTCCATGGCCGTAACAGCCGCTGTCTCGTCTTCCGAAAGCACTAGCAGCCGTCTCTGCTGAAAGCGACAGCGAATCGTCGGCACAGTTGCCGTGGCAGTTTCTGCAATCGCAGCTTGAATCCGCTGTTCAAGCGCTGCCACCAACCGATCTAACGTCGCAAATGAAGTGGAGGAAGTCATGACCTTAAAAAACGCTGGATGCTAAGGGGCGGTTATCTAAATCAAGGGCTCCGACAGCAAGAGACTTAGTCCTGGAGCTTAAGGAGTTGGGGCGGGCATAATCATGCTTATTCCACGAGGTTCCTAGCATCGGTTGAGCACCTGCTCCGAGCTGACACCTTTCTCTAATTAGGTCTTGTGCATCGTCTCCTTGCGTCTCCTAACACTAAGAGAAACGGCCTCTGACTGCCCCATATTTTGGAGATTCATATTTTGGAGATTAAGGAGCAAAAAACCAACCACAAATGCGTCAGCCCTGCCTGTAAAGATGATGTTGACTATGGCACCGAAGTATAGCAAGGCTTTTTGAATTTGGAACATTCATTCTGGCAAGCAGTAATTCGCTTGAATCATGACGAGCCAACTTAAATTGGTTTGACGGCTCCTCTCTATTAGCCAAGCTCTGCCATAACTGCATAATGAGCGACCTCATGCCCGGGCGTCTAGCAGCAAAGATATGTTCTCAGAACTTCTCAACTCTTCCGTTTCCTACGCCATACGCATTTCAATCGTTGCAAATTACTGTTATTCAGACCTCAAAAACGATTGCTGCATGACCGTATCCTGTAGCAATCGAAAATGAAAATATTTCAAGTTATTTTTCTGAAAAGATTTAGTGCCTGAGAATTGACCTTAGGAATAAGCTTAATAAAGTTTAACTCTCAAATTAAGAGGCATATAGAGTTAGAAGCTGACTTAATTTTAATTCCACACAACGTTATTCAGCATATCTACCTTCGGAGAGATTTCAACAATGCCCAGTCGTCTAATAATCTGTTAGCTAGTTTTAAGTATCAACAGGAACTACCTTTGAAAAGCTTTTGGCAGAATCAAATTTTATCAAAATTAACCAGTAATCCAACACGTTTTGTTTTGTTGGGATATGGGTCATATGTTTTAGTAACGTGGCTGCTGCTTTGTTTGCCGTTTTGCTGGCAGATGGATTCTATTAGTCCGCTCGACAATTTATTTATTGCAACGTCTGCTATTAGTACGACTGGACTGATTACGGTTAACACTCCCGATGCCTACAATTTTTTAGGGGAACTGATAGTCGCGATCGCATTTCAAGTTGGTGGACTAGGCTATATGACACTGGGATCTTTTGTGATCTTACTGCGTGAAGATTCGCTGCCAGAATCACGCTATCAGGTTGGTCAAACCGTCTTTTCTTTACCCAGTGGATTTGATTTAAAGCTATTTATTAAGCACACAATTATATTTACCTGCCTGATAGAGCTGCTTGGCTTTATTGGTCTATATATTGGCTTTATGAATGCTGGCGTCCCCAATGCCTTATGGGCCGCTGTTTTCCATGCCATATCAGCTTTTTGTACAGCCGGATTCAGCGTTTTTCCAAATAGTCTAGTTGATTTTCGAGCTAATCTTTGGATCAATCTGGTAGTCGCAGTGTTGAGTCTGTTTGGCTCAATTGGATTTATTGTCGTTTCTGATGTTTGGCTTAGCATCAGACGGGCCAGGCGCTCCATTACGCTGACCACCAAAATTATTCTGTACGCCACGGCGTCGTTCATTGTGGCCGGCTGGATCTTCTTGTTCTTGACGGATGCTGCCATCATTGAACTGCCTTTAGGGGAGAGAATCCTAGCGTCTGGATTTCAAGCCATGACGGCAATGACAACGGTCGGCTTCAATACTCACCCGATTGACGCCTTGGCGGCGGCACCCGTATTTGTAATCGTTATTCTTATGGTGATTGGCGCCTCTCCCTCTGGTACCGGCGGCGGACTCAAAACGACCTCAATTGCTACGTCTCTGGGCACTATTTGGGCTTCCTTACGGGGTCAGAAAGATGTGGTGCTTTGGGGCCGCCGAGTGCCCATAAATCGCTTGCTGGGGGCTTTTGCCGCACTGACATTTTATTTGGTGATGTTTTTAGCTGGCAGCACTGCGTTGCTAGTGCTGCAGGGTCAGGCTTTTGAGGATGTTGTTTTTGAAGCAGCTTCCGCGCTGGGTACAGTGGGGCTTTCACGCGGCATCACCGGAGATTTAGTCCCTTTTGGCAAAATAGTCGTCATTATTCTGATGTTTATTGGTCGAGTGGGGCCCATCACCTTTGGTCTGGCGTTGTTTAGTCGATCGCAAAGCATGATTCGTCCCACGAAGGAAGACATTGCTATCTAATGGGCATCGTTCATCAGTGTCGATAGAGGAGATGTCCCCGGCAGCGATCGCGCAGGTTTCTCTGTGTTTTACAGAAAGCAGCCGTGCTGGTCTAACTGGGGATTGGCTTCAAAATGGCGTACCCGATCGTTGGGATTTGGCAGAGCCAAACCCTTGCGGCCACTTTGGGCTTTAGGTAGGTTATTGAAGCACAGCTCCCTCACCTCACGAACGACTCAAATTTTGCCATTAAAAATGCGCCAAACTGAGCTATCTTAAATGAGCGGTTCTTGCAATCCCTCTGGGCACCGTACCTCCCGCGCGGATGTGGTGGAATTGGTAGACACGCACGCTTGAGGGG
>JBCCJU010000069.1:0-27646 GCA_039027715.1 Cyanobacteria bacterium P01_C01_bin.120 | reverse complement strand
TCGCTGTCGCTATTGGAAGCGATGGCCTGTGGTACAGCCTGCGCTGCTACTGATGCTGGAGCGGATGGAGAAGTCTTAGAAGCAGGCGCCGGGATTGTGATCGATACTCAACGGGTGCGTCAGCAGTTGCAAACCATTCTGCCGATTTTTCGCAACCATCCAGAAATGACCCGCCTGTTAGGCCACAAAGCTCGGCAGCGCGTTTTGGAGCGCTACACCCTAGCCAAAAACGTTACCCAAGTCGAAAGCATTTATCAGTCGCTCGTAGCTCCTAACTTCGTCTCCAATTCTTCCTACATCATGCTGTAGGAGCAGGGTGAAGATCAGAGTAATGAATTCGACGTTCAGAATCCGGAATGCAGAGTGCAGAGAAATTGTTCCGCTCGCGGACCAGATGCCCGCACCAAACAAACCGGCCACCCAGCCAGCCTGATACCCAGCCACCCCATCACCCTCACACTCTGCCCTCCCCGAACCCAGACTTCTTTCTGGGCAAGGCTGGAAGGGTGGTGTTTTCCGCCGCTCGAGCGATCGCCTCGGCGATCTTTGGTGCAAAAGGCCTCAGCACTGACCAGGCAAGGGGCGACAGCCAGCCTCGTAGGCAAATCGAGTGGGAAATTTGAGTGCCCCATACCGTTGATTCCAGACGATAGATGACGCGCTCTTCCAATCCCGGCACGGACAATAACCGAATGCTAATCAGCTCTGGGGGAGAAACCCGCTCCACAAAAATCTGTACGGGAATCGGCAACCAGCGAGGAATCACCCGATAAATTAAACCAGGTTTAGCCATTAACCCCCTGGGAGCATTAGTGCTATCGATTAAAGGATGCCAGGAGGATATATCAGCTAAGTTGATGAGCGTCTGCCACAGCGTCTCGACCGGAGCCGTGCTGAGAGCTTCATATGTGTGATAGATCAGGCCATTGCAGGCATAGTGAGGCATGAAACCATCGGGGACATTGCTGAGGCAGGCGGTGGTGGCGGGCCTTCTCCCAAAAAACTGAAACACTTTCATGATGAAAAAAGGAGCAACAACGATTCAGAGATTAATGACTGTGAACGCACCTTGAGTATTAGCACAGTGGCCGACTCTAAACTTTCTGAGATAAATGGCTAACAGGCTGAAAAGACAAACTGTGATGAGCACTTATAAGGAATAGGAATATGCTGTCATGGCCCACCAGCGATCAGGCCAGTTGAAAATACTGTCTTAAATATTCCGGGTTTTCGATGTTTCGATAGCGCTTTCATTGTAGAGAAATGTTTTATAACCTTCGCTCCGGGGCCGATTCAGAGTAGGGTTAAAATCGACTAATGCCTGACGGGCTGACGAACTGATGCACCGATTGAACGCTAACTAGATGGCTTCATAGTGCAGCATCATTGTTACGTATGCCTATCCAAAGCTCTGACAGCGTGGCACTGCCGCCAGGTCCTTGTCGCCGCCAGACGGATCCCTCTTCGCGACTTTGATCTTTCTGGTAATTTGGTTCCGTAATTGCTCTGTGGTTAGGTTTGCCTGCTTTATGACGACTTCTTCTATCCCCAATCGCCATCAAGCGTCTACTGCTGTGTCCGCTCCGCCTCCTGCTAATTCTCGCGATCGCGTCAGTGCGTTTATGCAGGGTATTCAAGATGAAATCTGTGCGGGGCTGGAAGCGCTGGATGGTCAAGCCAAATTTCAGCAGGATCAGTGGGAGCGGCCGGAAGGCGGCGGGGGGCGATCGCGGGTGCTCAAAAATGGCGGTGTCTTTGAGCAAGGCGGCGTTAACTTTTCAGAAGTGTGGGGCAAGCAACTGCCTTCCAGTATCTTGGTGCAGCGTCCTGAAGCCGCCGGCCACGATTTTTATGCCACGGGCACTTCGATGGTGCTGCATCCGCACAATCCCTACATTCCCACGGTGCATCTTAACTATCGCTATTTTGAAGCGGGCCCGGTTTGGTGGTTTGGCGGCGGCATTGACCTGACCCCTTACTATCCTTATTTAGAAGACGTTAAGCACTTTCACCAGACTTTGAAAGAGGCCTGCGATCGCCATCACGCTGACTACTATCCAGTGTTCAAACGCTGGTGTGACGAATATTTTTACCTAAAGCATCGCAACGAAACGCGCGGCGTTGGCGGTATTTTTTTCGACTATCAAGATGGTCGCGGCGAGCTGTATCGTGGCCCTGATGAAAATGGCTCAGCAGCGGCGCATAGCCAACAGATTGGCGAACTGCCCCAGCGCAGTTGGGAAAATTTGTTCAACTTTGTGAATGATTGCGGCAAAGCGTTTTTGCCTGCCTACGTGCCAATTGCTGAGCAACGTCAAAGTCAAGCATATGGCGATCGCGAGCGTAATTTTCAACTCTATCGCCGGGGCCGCTATGTTGAGTTCAATCTAGTGTACGATCGCGGCACCATTTTTGGTCTGCAAACCAATGGTCGCACCGAGTCTATTCTGATGTCTTTGCCACCTCTTGTGCGTTGGGAATACAGCTATCAGCCTGAACCGGGCACGCCCGAACATCAGCTCTACGATATTTTTCTCCAGCCTCAAGATTGGTTAGCCAGCAGCGTGATTATGAAATAAGCAGGCTCAGCAGCCCAGCCGCTAGGGACGCTAGGCAGATGTGGGCGTATGGCATTTTGCCCAAATGCAAGGGCTGTCATCATTTAGCGGCCAAGTCCTGATGCTGAAGGCGGTTCAACCCCTAGTTTGTTTTACAGAGCGAGCGCGGTAATGCTTATACCACAAGCATTCTGGCTTTAACTGATGACGCGCTCTAGTCCTGAATTGCGAAGAAAACGATGGCAGGTTTTCGCATTGCTGGCTAATTTTGGCAAAACCCGCGAAGCTGGCAGACCTTATTTGCTCACCATCACTCGATTACGACCGTTATTTTTAGCTTGATAAAGTTTTTGATCAGCAGCAATCATCAGCTCTTGAATCGACAGAGCAGTTCGATTATCGCTGATGCCGATGCTGAGGGTGATGGTTAACTCCGGCTCAATTGTGGCCCAGTGATAGTTGGCAATCGCAAATCGCAACCGCTCCCCCAGGGGCTCTGCCTGCTTCAGGTCTGTGTCCGGCAGGACAATGGCAAATTCTTCACCACCCAGGCGAGCTACCAGATCTAGGCTGCGAGTTTCGGCCATCAGCACTTTGGCAACCTTCTGCAAGACTAAATCACCCACCTGATGGGAAAAGCGATCATTGACCTGTTTGAAATGGTCCAGGTCGCAAATCATCAGACACAGTGATTGGTTGTGCCTTTGAGCGTGATTGAACAAGAGTCCTGATTGATAATTGAAGAAGCGACGATTGTGCAGTTGAGTAAGCTCATCCCGCAAGCTAAGTTCTTGTACAGCTTCAATTTCGTGGTGCAGCGCCGTCAATGTGCTTTGAGTTTTGGCCAGTAAGGTGCCTAACTCATCGGTGTAAGTGGTCGGTAGCCGGGGCAACTGATGGCTTTTGACGTAGTTTTCCATCGCCGCGATCACTGCCTGTACGGGCTCCATATAAGCTCGTAGGGCAGACAGAGTAATCGCAATGCCCAGCAAAGTGGAGCCGGAGATAATTGCTATGACAATGATTTGGACTTCTTGACTCCAAGTTCCCTGACTCAGCAGAAAGCCGGTCAGCACCAGCAGCGGAATATGAGTACAAACAAATGCGATCGTTAGAATTCGCCGACTCAAATGGCTGGGCCCTGGCAGGCGAGCCAATAGTTGGTAAAGGCGCAGGGGGGAGGTGGTCATTGAACGCACTTGCTAATCCTAGAGGGGCTGACACCCGGTCGGGTGAAGGGAATGCAGTCGCGAAAGTCACTATCCTGTAAAACATCAATCAGGCATCTACTCTTAGAGTAATGGCTGCTCTTGCTAGGGCGCGTCAGCTATCAAAAAGCAGGGGCAAACTGTAACAATTGGTGACGATGATAATGCTTCAACGATGCGAGTAAGCTTAAAAGTATTAAGCGTTAACGTAAAAGCTAACAGTGGATATGACTACTGGGGCAGTAAAATCGTTTCCACCAAACGGCGATCGCCTTCTGGCATGGCTGTTAATAAAGCCAATAAGTTAGACGGAGCAAAAACAATCAGATGTCCTTCAAGGCTAAAGTCAAAATCTCGGGAATACTTTAGTCCTAGTTTCTCTAGCCAGTGCAGCACAATATATTGAGCGACTTTTAACAGGCTTAATTCCGGCTCTAGGTAGTCATGATTCCTCAAAATCCACTCAGAGACTTCGGGCTCTTGATCAAGTAGCGTGCAGACCGCTTTGAACAAAATTTCTTGCATATGCTGAGGGCTGGACATCTCTGAGAGAGCCTGTTTCAGCGACTGCAGGGCCGTCTGCTCCCGCTCTCGCAACACGTTTATGGTTGCTTGCTGAAAATTTTCATAGTCGGCGATGACCGGGCTGTCTCGCCACGTATTTTGATTGCGATCAATCGCCGGCGCAATGGTCAAATCGCCCTCAGGCGCTAGGTCTCCGATTAAATCGATGAGGTCAATGTTCATCAACTCAAAATTCATAAAGCCACAATTAAATAAGTGTTGCTGAGCGAAGAGGAACCAGATGGAGCAACAATTTGAGCCACTGACGGCACAGTACTCACAAATTTGCTTCCTCGTATGAAGCAACCTTAAGAAGTAATCGTGAATTTTATGTGAAAACGTCTTAAAAAAAGTCAAATTAGCGATGGTTTAATCGCTTTCAACCACGGCAATCCTGATCGAGCAGTACTTTTTCGATGACGATGCGATCGCTGTCGGAGAGCGCTGAGAGCAAAATAGTGCAAGCGGGCTCAGAAATTTTTAGCTGGGCTTCTGACGACAACTCGAAATCGTGTGGTGAGGCAAATCCGAGAGCAGTCAGATGTTGTATGGCAATGCTTTGGGCGGTGGCTTTAAGGTCTAATTCTGGCAGCAAACAGTCACAGTGGTCTAAAATCCACTGACCATTTTCCAATTCACACTCAAGCAGTTGCAGCAGCGCTCGCAGCAAAATTTTCTTGGCATAGAGCGGGCTTGGCAAAGCCACCAGCAGCTTTTTTAACGAACTTACAGCTGCCACGTTGCGAGCCTGAAACACCGTTAGAGCAATTCTTTGAAATGGCAAATATTGGTCAAGCGATAGCCAGCGTTCTGCATCAGACATTACAGAATAGTCTGCACCGCCAACACCATAGCTGCTTCTAAATAACAGTGTGCTTTCCTGCTCAGGCATCGGATCACTGACGAATTCTCCATTAATACGCTCTAAAACTTCAATGGATTTCTCAAAAAACATGCCAATCTCGCAACTGCGGACAAAAAATTTCTAAGGTGCATCTATCAGTCGATAGAACCTAAAAATAATTTTTAGCTACCTAAAAATCAAGCACCCATTCTATGAAAATAGCCATAAATACTCTTTTTGATTCTTGAATAAAAATAAAACTTACGCGCTCTTTATCAAGATAAATGGTTGCATCCCTTTCACTACAAGCATTCTTGATTATTAGCAGTCCTGAAATAGACTCAAAAGTAAAAAATATTTCGACGGAATAATTTTTGATTATAAGCCATACAAAAATTAAGTAAGCGAAAGCATCTCTCAATTGAGAGAGGCTTTTATGCCGATTTCTTGGGCTCCAGCCACAAAAGCGTCAGCTTCTGGTCCACAAAATTAGCGCCGACACATGAGCACCGAGGGCAATCAGGCTTTTGCCAGGGAGCCCTGACACTGAAGACGGTTCAACCTTGGCTATTTTTTGAGCGAGCCCGGTCATGCTTGGCCTCAGAGGAAGCCGCAGTCAACGGATGACGTGTTTCTAATCACTAGGGAGTAGGGCTGTGGTTAGGTCTTCCAGTTCGGGCTTATCTATCGGTTCCAAAATCACAGCGTCATAGGGAACAACCCCGTCAGTAGTGCTGCCGAGACATTGGGCCGCAGCCTTAGATAGGTCAAGCGATCGCTCACCGACATAAGGCCCTCGGTCATTAATGCGAACAACAACCGCCCTACCGTTGAGGCGATTGGTAACTTTTAGACGAGTATTGAAGGGCAAAGTTTTGTGGGCAGCGGTCAGAGCGTTTTCATCAAAAATTTCGCCGTTGGCAGTTTGTTTGCCGTGAAACCAAGGCCCATACCAGGAGGCCATACCGTGCAGCGTTTCCGAGGTGGTCGTTAGACCCGCGATCGCCATTTGCACGTCGGCTACCCCCATGGGAGCTGCATCAAAAGCAGCCCGCAGATTATTGACCCACTGCACCGCTGTTACCGTCGCCGGCACTTCAGGATGGGATTTGAACTTTTCATCCACAATGAAAAGAACTCTATCTTGATAGCCAATACCGACAAAGTCATCGCCGACAAGAGGCAATAGACGATTGAGATCAAACTCATTGGACTGAGTTAAGGCTGCTAACTGAGCGGCAATTTTTTGAGCAGTCGCTTCGCCAGACACTTCACCAATAAAGCGGTTATGTATCCAAACCTGATTTTTAGCATTCGGGTTTGATGCCGAGTCAAGCTGCTGGTGATGAGCCGGTAACGCTGGTTGGCAAGCACTGTTTACAACTGGCGTCAGAGTGATCTGTGCTGTTGTTGGCTCAGCGGGAACAGCAGCGGAAGACGCTAGTTGATCGTGACCGTCATGATTGGCGGTATCGAATTCGAACTTTTTGGCTAGCAGACTAGCGCTCGTCGCTAATTCATCCACGGCGAGTTCAGCAAAGGGCTCAAAGCTGCTGAGTATAGGACTGACCACGGGCACAAGGGCTTGAAAAGAGACCCTGCTGTTGGCCGTGGACGCGCTTTCGTTTTGAGCTGCCGAACCATCGGTTTCAGGAGACGATAAGCTGCCCGCGACGACCGGTAAGGTCGACGACTGCCAAAGTGCAGTCCAGCGATAGGTGGCCTGCAGTGATCGCCACCACGGTTCGTCATGTATTAGTGAAGGATCATGCGGTTGCATGAATGAAGGTTCAAGTTGTTTAGTAGATTTGGCAGCAGCTGGATGCACAATAGATGCGGCCCAAACGATTCCCAGAATTTCCATAGTTTTTGGCGAGCGCCAATACCCGTGTGACAAGCGTGAAAATTAGCTACAGCGAAAACACAATTCATCGTCTGCTGCGTCAAGCGATCGCAGCGTTTGCGACATTTTGTCGATCATGAAAAATCTACATTGCCGTGTGGAGGGTATGAAGATCCGTTTTGACGGCTTGACACCCTGTGAATCCCATCAGATTTTAGATAGACAATTTCCAGAAATTGCATAACGACTTTTCAGAGGTTCTTGACTCATGTGACCAATGCGAGCACGGCAGTAATATTCGTATTGTGGAATACAAAACTACTCCAGTCATTCAGTATAAGCATGTTCGTTGAGTTTCGGAATCAATAGATTGTCAGAGGTGGTCTCCAGAACGGAAGAATAGGCGCCGTTTTTTCGGAAATCTTAAGAAAAGATTATTTTTGTGGCACATGGCAGCCAATTTGAACGAGTCGAACCACGATCTGTGGAATTTTGATGCGGTCCAGGCTGGTCTTTTAGAACACTTGCGCCAACTTGTCGGCGATCGCCATCCCTACATGGCTTCCGGCAACCATCAGCTAGCTCAGCAATACTTGCGGCTAACTTTATCGGCTTGGGGCACCGTAAGCTGCCATTCATTTACCGTGCGAGGTCGTAGCCACCACAACTGGATTGTGCAGTTGCCGGGCACTGCGGCTCTATCTGCACCTGCTGCGCCCGTGATTATTGGGGCCCACTATGACACAGTGCCCGGCACTCCCGGCGCCGACGATAACGCTAGCGGCGTAGCCGTACTGCTAGAACTAGCGCGTTATTTTTCGACTCAGCGACTGCTGCGACCAATTTGGTTGGTGGCGTTTGATATGGAGGAGTATGGCTTGCTGGGGAGTCGAGCCTATGCTGAAGCTCTGCGGGCCGCTGACCAACCCGTTCATCTGATGCTGTCTTTGGAGATGCTGGGCTATTGCGATCGCGCTCCACACAGTCAGACTTATCCAACCCCGCTGCTAGCGCCGCTCTATCCCCATACAGGGGATTACATTGCTTTAGTCGGCAATCTGTCGACTTTGATGGCAATGCGGCGTCTCAAACACCACATTAAGTCCGCTGGGGCGGCCTGTGAATGGCTGCCAGTTCCCCATCGTGGTGAGGTAGTTCCTGCCACTCGCCGCAGCGACCATGCTGCGTTTTGGGACTGCGGCTATCGCGCTGTGATGGTGACCGATACGTCTTTTTTACGCAATCCGCACTATCATCAATCGAGCGATCGCCTCGAAACGCTGGACCTTGATTTCCTAACCCGGATTTGCCTGGGATTGATGAGCGGTTTACCTGAAATATGATGAGCGCAATGGATGCGGTGGGTGAGATTGATAGCATCGATGATGAGCAATTTTGAGTTTGCCTCGGCCCAGAATCAAAATCAAAAATTCAACTCTTCCCGCTGATATTCTGAGGGCTGTACGCCCCTCATAGCTGCCAATATAAACAGTTGCCCAGACGCCCGACGACTCGTTCATGCCAGGGCCGACGGTGCCACTGCGGTAAGTTCACCCTATGACTTTGCTGAAAGCCCTGCTCAAAGAAGGCCTCAACTTTTGCTAGTAGCTCTGGTTCGCAGGTGCAGAGATTGAGTTCATCATTGTGAAAAAAGCTGCGAGGATCGAGATTGGCGCTGCCTAAGCTGACCCACTGGTGGTCAATCAGAATGGCTTTGCCGTGCATCATGCTGGGCTGATACTCATAAATTTGAATGTCGTGGTTCAACAGCGCACCGTAGCGTTCGCGAGAGGTGCAGTAAACGTAGCCTTTGTCACTCTTCGGCCCCATGGTCAGAATCCGGACGTCAACTCCTTGCTGCCGCGCCGTGCTCAGCATTTTGCAGGTGCTCTGATCGGGTAGTAAATAGGGACTAGCAATCCAAAGCCGCTTTTGTGCCGATAAAATGCAGAGTTGGAATAGGCCGCGAATGGGGGAGTCGCCCATTGTTGGATCTTCGCCGGGGGTGATCAGTACGGGGGTTTGCCGGGAATTTGCTACGGCTAGTGGCGCGTAATTGCTCAGATCAACTTGCCCTTCAGCCGACAGCCAGTGTTGCCAAAAAAATCCGCTCAGCAGACCCACGACTTCACCTTGCCACTGCACCTCGAAGTCATACCAGGGCCGCCCTGATTTCCCATCTTTGCCATCCCACAGGTCGGAAATGCCAGCGCCACCTACCGTTGCCACCTGTTGATCGATGATTAGCAGCTTGCGGTGATTACGCTTGAGATAGTCTTGGGGCGATCGCACCGAAAATGGATTAAAAAATCTGACGTCAACGCCCGCTTGAGTCAGTCGTTGCCAATAAGCTGCCGACAGCTCATGGGCGCCATAGCTATCGGCCAAAATCTGCACGGTAACGCCTGCGATCGCCTGGCGGCATAAGGCATCCGCAAATGCTTCTGCCCGGCGGCCTGGGGTGATCATAAACGTCTCAAACTGAATCAAAGTTTGGGCCTGGTTAATCAGCTCTAATCGAGCCGTCTGGATGGCGTCAATCTCTGACCAAAAGGCGATGGGCTGTCCCTGAGTCATCAAAGAATCCGACATGCTCGCCACCGTTTTGAGGAAATGCGGTGCACTAGCAGACACGCCGCGCAGATGATAATGTGAATGGCGCCGAAACGACCCCATCCAATAGGCGGTACCCAGCACCATGAAAACGGGTACTAGCAAGATGAAGAAGAAGACTCCCCAAATGGGTATCGAAATCATGGGCGTCTGAAAGCGTCCTAGTTGATTTTGAGAAAGAAACCTACTTAAACCATGTCGACATCAGCAATCGAGTCCGGAAGCAGCCTATGCCAATGAGCTGAAACTTGGTCTCAACTACTGGCTCAGACATCATCAGAGCAGCCTTTAAAAACTCTGCGTTTTTAAGATAGGCGTGGTTCAGTTCACTAATCAGCTCCGGGGCATCAGTCGTGAAGCCTGTGATTCAAAATTATCGATGCTTTTCCTCAATGGATATCCAACTTTAGAAAGATCCTATCGAAGGAGTTAGGCAACTGCTGTTGATATTTATCAGATATTGTTCTCGCTAGTGTTACGACAGCGAAAATAAATTCGGCAGTTTTACAGGACTAAAATCGGATTCCACTGCGTCAGTTCTGTTTACCATTGCTGATGAGTGTCTGTTTCACCGGGTCAAATCATGGCTCAAGGTGGTAAGGGAGTTGCTTGAAAACAGCGTATTCAGTCGTTGGGATTTGTCACTGCTGAACCCTTACAGCCATTTTCTGCTTTAGGTGAGTTATTATAAGTGCAGATCCCTAACGGCGATTTGGCAGGTAGGCCAACTGCTCGGGGAAAGTCTTCTGAAGTAGCCGTGTGTTTATGCAGATAGAGGCAGTGGCGGGTTCCCTGGCTGAGGGGAGTTTGCCAGGGCGTCACCATCATTAATCGACCGCCCAACTGCGCGGCAACAGCATCTAGCTGCTGCGAATCTTCATCGTGCCATTGACCACGGTAAAGAATGGCAGTTCCGCCAACCTTCAACAATGGCAACGCATATTCGGCGCAAGTTGCTGCGGACCCCACTGCCCGCAACATAACGACATCGTAGAGTTCACGATGGCTGGGCTGGTGAGCTAAAAACTCGGCCCGATCAGCGATCGCTTTCAGAGGCTGAGAGAGGGAAAGTTGTGCTCCCAACTCCTGCAAAAACCGCACTTTCTTCTGGGTGGAATCAAGCAGCGTTACTTGCCAGTTTGGTAATGCGATCGCCGCTGGAATGCCAGGAATGCCAGGACCCGTGCCAACATCGATGGCTTTTGCTGATGGCAACTGGGGCAGCCAGTCGGGTTGGGCGGCCAGCGACAGCCACGGAGCTAAGCCGCTGAGGGCATCCCACAGATGCTTTTCCCAAAACTCTGTCGGTTCGGTAATGCGGGTTAGATTCATCTGTTGATTACCGCTGGCAATCGCGGCAAAAAGCTGCTCGAATAACGCTTGTTGAGCGGGCGTTGGCTGCCAGTTCAGAGTTGTTTGCCAATGCTGGCTAAAGTTCGGCAGTGCGGACATGGGCAGAGGTTAAAAATGTTGGCCTGTAGAGTACACAAAGCAGCTTTGCCGCCGCCAGTTCGAAGCCAGTGCCGTCAGTCAGAATGTCCGGGTCAGCGCCATTGCGATCGCTCACTGTGCTCCTGAGCTGGTGGGCAGTTGCGATCGATTAGACGGAAGCGCCCACCGAAGGAACTAAAGAATACGGTTTTAGAATTCCGTGGTCAAGTGTCCAAGCGCGATCGGCTAGTTCCGTTAATTCCCCTGCATCATGGGTGACAATCAATAGGCTCCAGTCCCGCTTGAGCTGCTTGAGTAAGCTGGTGATTTGGCGGCGCATCGACCAGTCCAGACCGGCTGTCGGCTCATCGAGCAGCAGTAGGTAAGGCTGGCGAATTAACTGGACGGCCAAAGCCAAGCGCCGCTGTTGTCCACCACTGAGGGCGTGGGGTTCAGCCATCAACGACAAATGGCCTAAGCCCACAGATTCTAACGTCTCGACAATGCGACTTTTGGGGAGCTCAGGGTGCCCGAGACGTAATTCTTCTAGAATGTTGTGCCCACAAAAATGGCGCTCTGGAAATTGAAAAACCAATCCTGCTAACTGCTGTAAAGCTTCTGGCAGCAATATTTGATCACGCCAGCGGACTTCGCCAGCTGTGGGATGAGCGAGTCCCGCCAAAATCTCTAGCAGCGTCGTTTTGCCAGAGCCACTGGGGCCAATCACCAATCCCAACTGTTGTGGACCCAATTGCAAATTTAGATTTTGCAAAATGGGTTGAGACGTGGAGGCCGGATGATAGGACAAATCGTGGAGTTTGAGCATGCCATCTCGTTGGCGGGGGTTAGCTGTTTTTAAGGTACCCGGAATCGGCAAAAGAGGTTGGCGATCGCCCGTAATTTCGCCGATGGGAAAGCGTTTGTGGGTCCCTGAGCTATCATCTAGCATTAGCAGCGCGAGGAACTCAGAATATCCGGTTACCGTCAATTGACACACTGTATCTGTTAATACATATTTCAGAGATAATCTTTTCAACTTTTCTGAGAAACCCAATCATTCTCGAAAAGAGAATAGTGATCTAGAAAACTGACAGCGGCATCAGCTGTCCATAACCCTAGAGCGGAGTCCCTTAGATATGCGTTTTGTCAGCTGGCATCTGGCTACTGATATATTCAAAAGTCCGAGTCAGGCTCTCATTATTTCGGGTGCACCGCAGTTTTGTCATTGCTGGTAAGAGCGCCTGGCTTATGAACTGCTCTTAATTAAACGTGTCCATAGATTGGCAAACGTGGGATGCTCCCCACTGCTCTCATTCCTATTTCAATTGATTCATCTTTCAGAACCTATGTCACATTCTGTTATGCGTTTCTTGCAACCACTGATGTCTAGGCAAGTTGCTCAACGACTGTTGGGTGCACTATTAGGCCTCAGCCTCGCGCTGCTTCCCTTAATGCAGCCAAGCTGGGCTGGCGACCCCTTCCGGCCCCAAGCGCCGCGAAATATTAGTGCGGCCAGTGAGCAGGCGTTTTATGCGATGTTTCGTGATGGTGACTATGTTACCGCTCGCGACGCTTTGGCGAGTGCTGAGGCCAGCGACGACGATCCGCTCTTCCACGCATTGGGCGGAGCTTTGGCCTATCTGGAAGCCGACTGGGATACATTGGCGGCCAAAGCGACACTGACTGAACAGACCGCGGCTCGTTTGATCGATACTGATCCGATGCGCAGCAACCTTTATGAAGCGGTTGGCGTGTTTTTGCAAGGAGCTCATGTTTTGCAAACTGAGGGCATTGCCCAAGGTACGCCCAAAGCCTTAGCTATGCTGCAGCAGGTCTTTGACCACATGGAAACGGCGGAGGCGATCGCTCCTCAAGATCCAGAGCTGAGTTTGCTAAAAGGCTATATGGATTTATTGCTGGCGGTTAATTTGCCGTTTGCCAATCCGGAGCGCGCGATCGCTCAGCTCCAGGATTATGGCTATCCCACCTATGTGGCCTATCGCGGTATTGCCCTAGGCTATCGTGACCTCGACCAAGATGGCGCAGCTTTGGAAGCGGCAGACGTGGCACTGGCGGCGGCTCCCGAAAATCCCGACCTGCTGTATCTCAAAGCGCAATTGCTGCGTCGCTTGGAGCGTAAAGATGAAAGCATTCAATATTTTGATCAGGCGTTGGCCTATGCTGATCAGTTGCCCAGCAATACTTTGCGGCAGTTGGCATTCGAACGCTGTCATACCTCTGGTCAAGATCGTCAAGTCTGTCGCCAGCAGGTGAGTGATCAGTACGGCGTGTAGGGTGAGGACAGCGGCCATCGTTCATCCTTGCGATCGCTAGGCGTGAAGGATGTTCTGTCCAGGCAGGACATCCTTTTTGGGCGTTCTCAAAAACTGGAAAATATAGAGGGCTTTCACGCAACCCCATAGCGCTAGCTAATGCTAAAAATTCTTTGCGATCAGCCTGATCACACCAAGAGCCTATCATTTTCAAACCCTCACTCTAAATTCTCTCCCCCAACCTTGGTAGAGGGACTTCGAGCTGCTTGTCACCCGGTGCCCCAATTTCATCAGTCAGGGACTGAAATCTCTGGTGTCAAAGCACTATAAAGTCGGCATAATGACGGCTGCTTAGGCGATCTCCTGAAGCATGCGGGACCCGCCCGAAAAGCGGTTTGCCCTGGAAGACGTAGATAAATCGGCAATCCGGAGACTTTCTCCGTGTCTGCTTGGCTCATTGCCAACCGGGATATTTCAGGCTTGCCCATCAGCCGCCCCGCTGACGATTTTTTCTATGATGAATAAAGCCAGGCTTGTGGAAGCTGCGTCAAAGCTGCTGCTTATCCGCCTGCAAAGCTGCTATTACAGGCATGTTGCGTACCACAAGAGATTTTTGACAGTCGAAGGAAATAGATTGATGAAGCGACATTACGGGTTGGTCATCGTTGGAATTTTGTTCAGTGCCATACTGATTTTCTGGGCGGGGATGGAGAGTAGTGCGATGGCAGCGACCGTAGAGAGTGGCCAAACAGTCAGTTACGCAGGTGAGGCGGCTGGCAGTTCTTTTAGTCGAGCAACTTCAGCAACTCCTTTTGTTAAGCCCAGTGATGAAGAGCTGCAGGCGATGCTAACGTCACAGCAATATGCCGTAACGCAAAAAGATGCTACGGAACGGCCATTTATGAATGCCTACTGGAATAACAAAAAGTCCGGCATTTATGTCGACATCGTTTCGGGAGAGCCGCTATTTTCGTCCCTAGACAAGTTTGCTTCTGGCACGGGTTGGCCCTCGTTTACTCAACCGCTGGAGCCTAGCAACGTGGTCGAAGTTGAAGATCGGTCGTTCTTTATGGTGCGGACAGAAGTGCGGAGTCGCCAAGCTAACTCTCATTTGGGACACGTTTTTGAAGACGGACCGGCGCCTACTGGCCGCCGCTACTGCATGAATTCAGCGGCGCTGCAGTTTATTCCGCTGGCAGAGTTGGAATCTGCCGGCTATGGTCAATATGCCAAATTATTCCAAGCGACAGATACGGCTACATCATAGACACAGCAGTCCCGAAAAGTGATTGGGCCAGCGTTTCTGACTAATGGTCAGGTGTCAGGATCGGGCGATCGCCATTTATTCCACCTCATGGGCTAGCTGTCAATCTGGCAGCCACGCATAGGGATCACCAGCCACGCGCACTCCGGCTGCTTTGCTATAGCGAATAATCACGATATTGGTATCGTTACGGCCCAAGTCAAGATAGCCAGAATCCCACAAATCAAACTGAGTAATGCCAGCAATTTCTAAATAATAGGCTCCAGGCGTCAGCGTGACCGTGTAATCGCGGCGCGTATTTCCCGCCCGAAATAGCAAATCGCCATCCAGATAAACGCTGGCCCAATCATCGCCTTGGGCAATGAAGCGCACCGTGACTTCGCGGCGCCTGCCATCGCGATCGCGGGGGATCACGATAATGGGACGGCCTGGCACTATGATGGGCACCTGAATCGTGATGTCCGCTAGCTCCAGTGACTGGGCACGTATCGGTATTGAATTAGGTAGATTTGCCCCTGTTGTCAGCCAAGCGGCGTTAGCCGCTAGCAAAGCCCACCAGCGCGATCGCGGTAGCCCTTTGAAGCCGAGTTGGCGCAGCATTATAAAACCCCCAACAGACAACCAGGAATGCTATCAGCATAGCCGGTCGCTCGACGGCGAATGGTTGAGGATATACCAGTTTACGAGTCAGCCGACTTTTGGTCCCATGCCCACGGTGCCGGCATAAACCGCCTGTTCGCCAAGTTCGTCTTCAATGCGCAGCAAACGATTGTATTTCGCGATGCGCTCACTGCGGCTCAGAGAACCCGTTTTGATTTGTCCAGCTCGCGTAGCCACTGCCAAATCGGCGATCGTGGTGTCTTCGGTCTCGCCGGAGCGATGGCTAATCACCGAGGTGAATCGGTTGCGGGTCGCTAGGTCGATGGTTTCTAAGGTTTCAGTCAGGCTGCCGATTTGATTGAGCTTAATCAAAATAGAATTGCCAACGCCCTCAGCGATGCCTTTCTGCAAGCGGGTGGGATTAGTAACAAATAGATCATCGCCTACCAGTTGAGTCGATTTGCCCAGCTTTTGGGTCAGTGCGGCCCAGTTGCTCCAGTCTTCTTCATGCAGGCCATCTTCGATAGAAATGATGGGAAACTTTTGCGTCAAATTGGTGAGATAGTCAATCAACGTGGCGGGGGCGCTGGCAGTGCCGTCATAGGTGTATTGACCATCGGTGTAAAATTCGCTGGCTGCTACATCGAGAGCCAAGGCCACTTGTTCTCCAGGCTGATAGCCGGCCTGCTCGATCGCCTGAATTAATAATTCCAGCGCTTCTTGGTTGGACCCCAAGTTGGGCGCAAAGCCGCCTTCATCCCCTACTCCCGTCAGCAATCCCTTACCTTTAAGGACTTTGCTGAGGCTGGAGAAGACTTCTGCTCCCCAGCGCAAGGCTTCGCCAAAGGTGGGAGCGCCAATGGGCACAATCATAAATTCTTGAATGTCGACATTATTATCGGCGTGCGCTCCACCGTTCACTACGTTCATTAACGGCACCGGTAGCAGATTAGCCAACGGTCCTCCCAGATAGCGATATAGGGGCAAGCCCACGGCGGCAGCGGCGGCTTTGGCATTGGCTAACGATACGGCCAGAATGGCGTTGGCGCCCAGTTTGGATTTGTTCTCAGTGCCGTCGATTTCCATCATGATGGTGTCTACGACAGATTGCTCTAGGGCATTGACGCCGATGAGTTCGGGGGCGATCGCTTCTTCCACATTCTCGACGGCTTTGAGCACGCCCTTGCCGCTGTAGCGACCGGCATCGTCGTCCCGTAGTTCATGGGCTTCAAAGGTGCCAGTTGAGGCGCCGCTGGGCACCTGTGCTAGTCCGGCAGCCCCCCCCGCTAGATAAACCTCAGCTTCGATGGTGGGACGACCTCGGGAGTCCAAAATTTCACGCGCTCGAATATCTTCAATGGCAGTGTCTAATTCGTCAAACATCATCCCCGGTGGCTCCATAGGTATTGCAGGTGAGACGTCTGTTAGCTAACCATAGGTTAAGCGCGATCGCCAATCTGTCCGTTGCGATCGTCCACCCTTAACCAACGCCTCCCGACCAGTAAGCATACGTCGATCGCCGGTCAGCACGATAGGCTCGGCAGGATTTTTCCAGTTTTTTTTGTAATCGCTGTGCTCAGGCCCGGTTTATTCAGCCAGCCAGCGTTTCTCAAGACCCAATTGCTAGGCCTGATGGCTGCGCCTGAAATAATGGTTAGAGAGTGGTTTTAGCGAACGCACATAGACTATTGCAGAACTATGGCGATCGCTGCTGACGTGATTGAGGGCTGCCCGTTAAGACACGATGACATATGCCCTGCAGTTATTGGTGATTTATAGGCCGGTGGGAAGTCCAGTCGGCTTGCCGTTGATACTGGTAACAATTCGCCCCCAGCCAGCCTCTCGACCCATGTCCCAAAAAATGCGCTGCATCGTACCGTAGGAATAGGCGTCGAACGCCCCCCAGGCATTGACTTCATAATGGTCACTAGCCCCGTAGCGAATGCCATAGGGATCGTGAACGAGAAAGTGCCGTTTAACCGGATCGTGGCCCACGATTACGCAAATGTGGCCGCTACTTTTATAGGCAAACCCCACCACCATGGGAATGCCGTAGCTTAGGGACAGCATCACGTCTTTGGAAGAGACCGAGCGACTGAAGTAAGAGTTGATGCCAATTTCTTTTAGGGCCTTCGTCTGCGCCGTGTGGTCGACAGTATCGCCATATTTCTTCACAATGCGCATAAAGACTGATTCGGGCTCGGGATAACCTTTTTGCTTGGCTGCTTTAGTAAGTGCTCCTTGCAATAGATAATCGGCCAGCATGCAGTTGCTCGTTGTGTTGCACTGTCGCCAGCCACCACCAAAAACTCTGGAATCGTTATCATTTTGCCGAAAATAGGGCACCTGCAGCTTGATTTTCTTAGTTGGGTCGAGAGGTAGGCCGCTCCCGCCGCCGCTAGCCTCACCTTCTATTTCGATATGGGGATCGTAACCAAAGACGTTTTGAATTTTGGTGACGCCGTCCATCGTGGTGAAAGGTGACGCCAGTTCCATAGAAATATGCTGATTTCTGTCGGGCGCGTAGCGATAAATATAAAACTCGTGGCCTTCCGGCACATAGATTTTTTCTTTACTGGTTAGATCAGTTGAGGAAATGGGCTGTGCCTTTAAGAAGGTATTTCCTAACGCTTTGGCCTTCGGCATGGTACGTCTCCTCTATGAGCTCGGGTTGGACCGCCAGTAACCAAGTTTGCACCAAATCGTCGAAAAGGTGCCATCAAGATTGCGATGACTTAACTTTTATGGCTAACGGATGTTGACACTCTAGCTGAAAGAATGCCGTTGAAGTACGGCGTCTACGATCGCCCCGCGAGGGGATTGAGCGCGGTTTTGGGGTAAGCAATCCGCTTGTGATTATACTGTTGCCAAACCTGCACAAAGACTTGCGCAATGATGCTCATATGCTCGCGCGTGAGGCCACAGTCCACTAGTTGACCATCGCGCCAGCGAGCTTTAAGAATGCGATTGACCAAAGAAAGTGCCTCCGACGGGGACGCATCTTTGAGCGATCGCAGAGCGGCTTCGCAGGAATCTGCCAGCATCACAATGCCAGTTTCCGGTGATTGGGGAATCGGACCGTCATAGCGAAAGTCGGCTTCTTCGACGGTGACGTGGGGATCCGTCTTCGCTGTTTCTACTGCCTTGTGATAGAAATAGCTGATTTGCATCGTGCCCTGATGCTCCGGAATAAACGCTCGCACGGCGCGGGGCAAACGGCAGCGGCGGGCCATCACTAATCCTAGGCTGACGTGCTTTTTGATGATATCGGCACTGACCCAGGGATCGTTAATTTCATCGTGTTTGTTGGGGCCCCCCATCTGATTTTCGATAAAGCCTTGGGGGTCGTGCATTTTACCGATGTCGTGATAGAGCGTACCAGCGCGCACTAGTTCGACATTACACTGCAGCGATCGCGCCGCCGCTTCCGCCAGGGAGGCCACAAATAAGGTGTGTTGAAAGGTGCCAGGGGCCTCTGAAGCCAGGCGCTTGAGCATAGGACGATTGGGACTGGACAGTTCCGCCAACCGAATGGGCGTTACCAAGTCAAACAAATGTTCTAAATAAGGGCTCAGACCCAGGGCTACAACGCTGGAGATGATGCCGTAGATGCCCTGCATGATGGCCCCAGTCAAGGGCAGATACCAGGTAGTGAGGGACACGGGACTGAGTATCCAGGTTAAAGCCAGGTAGACTGTGCCCTGGATGACTCCTACGACTCCGCCCAGCAGAGCGAGTTCTTCCCGCGATCGCAAGCGCGGCGCGACTAAGCTGCAAACCAAGCCACCGGCAGCACTGGCCAACAGAGGGACGGGGGTGATACTGGTGCCCACTGGCAGCAAAATCGCCATTAATCCAATCAGAGCAGAACCCAGAGCCGTACCGTAAAAACTGCCGGCTAATAAACCAACAGCAGGCAAGCTGTGAGCGGCAAAGCCAATGACGTTGAGGCCAGAAACGCCCAAGATCAGGCAGAAAATTAGCACATAGTCGGGTCCTCGGAGGCCGGGACGAATGGTCCGCTCTATCAGCAAAAATAGAACCACTCCCCCAGACATGACGACCCCAAAGCCGAGCAGTCCAAAAATGTTGAGGCGGCGCTGGCTGAGGCCAAAATGGTCGAGGAGGACGAAGGCTGACTGGTCAATCGTGTCGCCCTGGCGCACGATAATGTCCCCCGCGCGCGCTGATACGGTAACGGCAGTCACTTGCTCAGCAGCAGCTTCAGCGCGGGCCAGCGTTTTATCTGAGTCCTCCACGAGATTTGGCGCTAAGACCGTGAGCAGTAGCTCTTGACCTAGCTCCTGACCAGCCTCCGGCACTTGCCCTTTCAGATGTTTGGCCGCCGCGATCGCCAACAAATCTGACTGCACGCCTTCCGCGATGCCTTGTAGCAGCATTAAATTCAGCGCCCGCTCCACCTGTTGACGCAGGGTTCGCCACTCCGCGTCATCAAGGCGCAGCAACGCTAAATCATTAGGCAGTCCATCTTCGGTCTGAGCTAGCCGCTGAATTTTCTTTTCGGCGGTGCGAAAATTGCTGCGGGCAGTTTCCAAAACGATTTGCAGGGACTCTAGCTCCATCGCTGACCGCAATTGTTGATAGCGCACCAGGTCGCGGGCCACTTTTTGCTGTTCCCCATCCAGCGCCTGAAAATCTGAGCGTCTCGTCAACCTTGCGATCGCAGAAGCTGCGGTTTCCTCATCGGCATCACGGCCAGCGGCAGCCGCTGCCGTCACCACGGACCAAATCGGCGCCCACTCTTGAGCCGACGCCTCTCGGATATAGCTCTGCGTGGCGGTCGACAATTGCCGACCGTCGACTAGCGGAAAGCTACTGGCCTGCTGTCTGACGGTGTCGGCCTGCTGAAATAGGTCGTCTAGAGAAGCGGCAATCCGCTGATCGATTTCTGGATCGGTCACTAAAACTGGTACGGCTCCATTGCGGGCGTCTGTTCGCCGCGCTTCGGTGGATGCTTGATCAACCACGTCGGCATCAGCAGGGGCTTCAATGGTTTTTGGAGAGGTGGTGCCGACTTGCAGTTCCGGCTGCCGATAATAGCGCTGCCCCATGGCCGCAGTCAGCGCTAGTACGGAAAGCGATAGCGCGATCGCCGGTTGGGCACGAAATTTTGGCAGTTGCTCTGCCGCACGACATCGCTTAGGCAGCGGTGGTAATGATAGGGGTTGGGTCAAGAACTCGGACGAGCGCCGTTGCCACGGAAAAGGCTTGCGAATTGATTTCAGACCCGCCCGTTCAAACGAATATTCGTCTATGGCTTCATAGCTCGGCAGAGAATTGCCCCCGCGACAATCGGGAGACTTTGCTCTTAAATCAATTTTTTGAATCCACCGCCAAAGCTTATTCATAATTAATTTATTTAATGAGGCGTCCCTATGCCAACTCGTTTGCCGTTGCCTAACACCTTTCTGTCAAGAACGCATTGCTGATTCATGAATCGCTTAACGGGCACCCTCAAAATACCGATAGGATAGGTCTACTCGACAGTCATTCACTGCAGCAAAAGTTGATTTTGCTCTCCACTAAACACGATGGGCGGTGCCATCGTCTCAGTATTTCTACAGTATCGCCCCATAAAAGCCAGGAAGGTCGGGTGACAAATTTCGTGACAAGCTGCCATAGAAGTACGCCCATAAGGCATATTGTTCAGACATTATAGACGGCATAAAGTTTTGCTAACGGCGGTAATTTTTCGGGGGCATCGTCAGTGGCGTTACGGCGGCGATGGGTAAAGGATGCCCCGTTGGCGATTGACCTGACCAATGTTGCCAAAGAGTAACCGCCCAAGCCGATACTGTAGTCGTCTGAGGCAAGTGCCAGCGCTGACACAACCAGTTTCGTAAGTCATCTGGAGGCTGTTCTAGCCACAGGCGACCATGGCTCGGCAGGCTGCTTAATCCTCCCCAACCCGCGCTCAAAATCCCCGTTAGGAGCGGCAGGCCTGCGATCGCCCCGGACCAGCGCAGACTTTGGCCAACCGCCAATTGCAGATCTCCAGACGCCGCCAGAACTAGTTCTATGGCCTGAAATAAAGCCATGTTTACGAGCGTTTGCTCAAGTTTAAGGCTATGGGCAAGTTGCTTATGGCAGGCCGTTAAAGCAGCGTAATCCTGACTTAAGCAGGCCTGTAAGCAGTTTTGCAAGGCCGTGATCTCGGCAGGGATGGTCTCGAACTGCGCCGGTCCTGCCTGACCCCATAGCGGATCTGAGGGCCAATCTAGCCGTGACAGTAACTGCGGCAAATGGATCAGCAAGTCAGCAATTGACTCGATTGATTGTCCTGGTGATAATCCTGCCGGCTGCGATGGCAGGTCGGCTAGTTGGTTAGTCGAGTCCAGAGGCGATAGCTGAGCAGCGATCGCCTGGCACCAGCAATTATCTGCCAAGTCTGCCGCCGCTTTTAGGGGTAAGCAATCGCTGAAATTAGCGGGATTGCTTACCCAAGGCAAGCGCCCCTGACAGACCGCATCCACCATGACTAAGCTCGTAAAAATTGCCTGAAACTGATTCTTGCGAAAAGAAATCATAGAAAATGATTGCCCATTTGGAACTCTACGGTACCCTATGAAAAATTTCTGGGGAGCGGCCGCTGCCAAGGAGCCATCGTCATTGAAAGATCTTATGCTTCAACCGCAAAGGTGCTTCAACCGCAAAGGTGCTTCAACCGCAAAGGCTCTAGTCTCTAACAAAAACGTAGTGTCGAGCGCTATGCTCCCTGTCTCATCAGGTCGATAGCACTCATAAATTGCCTACTCCAGGATTGTATAAATCCGCTGACTATGCGGTATCGTAGCTACTCTATTGTCGGGTCCGTTCTTCTTTTGAGATATTTTCCTCCTATGAATCGCGCTCGTCTGCACTTCCCTCAATTTCAGTTTTCTCTGCGGTGGCACCGTTCATTGTTGGTAGCCTTGGTGGCGACAACACTGCCCTGGGGATTATCCGCGATCGCCAAGACTACTGCTCCTGCTGCCCACCAAATTGCTCAAGCCTCACCAACGCGCCCGACTCTGCGCCTTGGCAGCACCGGCAGCGCCGTTTCCGAAATTCAGGCCATGTTAGCGCTCCTGGGATACTTCACCGATCCGGTTGATGGTCGCTATCAAGCTCCTACAGAAGCCGCCGTTAAAGCCTTTCAGATAGATGTCGGCATTGACGATGACGGTATCGCGGGGCCAGCTACCTGGGCTAAACTGCTGCCAACGCCGTCGACTGAATTCAATCCCCCTGAGATCTCTGAAACGGCGATGGCAGACTCCGCTGCCGATCCGGAAGCTGAGGCTGACCCTCCCGTTGAGTTGCCTACCCTGCGTCAGGGCATGACGGGGCCAGCCGTTGCCCGGGTGCAAGAAACGCTAAAAGCTCGGGGCTTTTATCAAGGAGCCGTAGACGGTATTTTTGGCCCGGGGACCGAAGCGGCTGTGATGGCATTTCAAGAGAGCGTGCAGCTCGCTACTGATGGCATTGTGGGCCCCGTTACTTGGCAGGCGCTGCTGCAATAAATCAGGCGTTAATCGGTAAAAGCTTGGTGGTGGGGCGTGACGATATCGGCAGGCAACAGTTGAGCGAGTAAGACGGCTTGCCCTTCGGGCGTTTGGCTGTAGGTAAAGCCGTAAGGAAGGCTGGTGGGGAGAGCGGCAAGTAAGGGGTCGAGTACGTAAGGACTGCCATAGACGGCGAGACCCACCAGACAGTTTTGAGCGTTCAGGTGGGCAAAGCATTGAGCGGCAAAATCGCTGAGGCCAGCCCGATCGCGAAAGGGATTGCCGCGACTAAAAATCTGCAGCAGGGTCGGGAGGCTCGTGTCGAGGTCGGTTGGCGGCAGATGACAAACCCTGCTGTCCAACAGACGAGGGCGGTAGCCGCAAGCTGTCGGTAGGGCGATTGCGGCGGCTTGGGGACTCAGCCAGTCAGTACTCAGCACATCATCAACAATGATTAGAGACTGTCCTATACCGTCGGGATTCGCCGCTATTTGTCCCTGTACTGTCGTCGAAGCTTGCAAAATCTGCTGCAGCGTTTTTCTAGCTTGCGTAATCGCCAACTGATCAAGCTGCACGGGCGGCGGGGGAATATGCTCCCACGCATGGCAAGTTTCGGGAGGCGTTGTTAAGCTGCAGCTGACCTTTTGCTTAGCGCGCCAAACCCGTTCTACGGCGGTGGTAAGGCGCTCGGATGGCAGGCGTCCAGTGCGTACGGCTTCAGCGACCGCCTGAATCGTGCCTTCAGGATTGGCGGGCATGAGCAGCATGTCGGCGCCGGCTTCGAGGGCCAATACGGCGGCCTTGTAAGGACCATAGCGGTCAGCGATCGCGCCCATCACCAACGCATCGGTGACCACCAGCCCCTGAAACCCTAACGCTTGGCGCAACAGTCCGGTGAGGATGGCGGGGGAAAGGGTAGCGGGACGGTCGAGATCATAAGCCGGAACGCTGAGATGCGCCGTCATCACTGCATCCACACCCTGGGCGATCGCCGTGCGGAAGGGAGCCAGTTCCACTTGATCAAGGTGGGCTAAATCATGGGAAATCTTGGGCAGGTGCAGGTGAGAGTCGACATCGGTGTCGCCATGCCCCGGAAAGTGCTTAGCCGTGGTCAGCACCGGCAACTGCTGTGCCCCTTGAATAAACGCTTGACTTAACTGACTAACCTGCGTCGGCGTATCGCCAAACGCCCGGACGTTAATGACCGGGTTGTTTGCGTTGTTGTTGACATCCACCACGGGAGCCAGCAGCCAGTTGAGGCCAATGGCGATCGCTTCTTGCGCCGTTATCGCTCCCATTGCTTTGGCGTATTCGCAGGCGAGTGAGGGATCTTGTTGGGCGATCGCGGCCAGTGCCATCGGGGGAGGAAAATGGGTGGCGCCAGCAAACCGCTGGCCGACACCTTCTTCAATATCAGCGGCCAGGAGTAGCGGTGTGGCCGCCCAAGACTGTAGCTGCTGCGATCGCAGGCCGACTTCGGCGGCGCTGCCCCCCAACAAAATGACGCCTCCGACCCCTAACGTTTCCACACAGTGGCGCAAAGTTGCTTGGTCCAGTTCCCATTGGGGATAGCGGCGCTGATGATCGAATAGCAATCCGGACGCCCGCACCACCACCAGTTGAGCCACCTGCTGTTCTAGCGATAGCGATTCCGGAGGAGGTAAACCCAGAGCGGTCACTCTAGCTCCTCAGTGGCAGCAGGCACGTCAATTTCACTCACCTCGTCAAAGTCATCGTCAAACTCCTCACCAGTGGCGGTGTCAGCAAGCTGTGATTTGGCGTCGCGTTCCGCACTGATTTGATTCATCAACGAAATAACGCGGGTGCCACGCTCCACGCCTAAATCTTCCCGAAAAAGAATTTCTGGCGTCCGGCGCAGGCGAATCCGCTGTCCTAATTCGCGACGGACAAATTTGGTGGCGGCCATGAGTCCGGCCATGGTTTCCGTCCGCGCTGCTTCAGAGCCATAGATGCTGACGAAGACTTTGGCGTGCTGCAAATCGCCAGACACTTCTACGTCAGTGACGCTCACCATGCCCGCACCCACGCGATCGTCCTTGATTTCTGACATCAGCATTTGGCTGACCTCCCGCTTAATGAGGGAAGCCACCCGCGCGACTCGCCGATTGTTTGCCATGACAGTCCTCTCAAACAAAATTTTGTAACTGGTTGGCTAAGGTCAACCAGTCGTCTAGAAAAATCCGGCTGGGATCAACCAGATAACCTTGCTAAACATCAAACAGCAGCGCTGACTAAGCAGGCGATAGGCCCAACATGGCCCGCAGCGTGAAGGTCAGAAACACGAAAGTTGAAACGGCAATGCCCACCAGCGCGATCGCGGTCGTCGGACGCTTAAGCAAGGGCATCAGGGGCTTAATAGCATTAAAAAGAATCCCCAACGTAAAGGAAATCAAATATCTGGGGTACAGTGAAACATTCTTAAAAAATTCTTGCATAATTCAGTCGAGCGCAACTTTGCACTTGCTAAGGTGTGCGATTCATTAGCGCAATATCGCTTTGGCTTTTATCCTATCGCAAGTTTGGGAATGAATTTTTTGACCCGACCATCGACTCTTCAACTTTATAGTAGGTATACTTGTTCTATAAAGCTGGTGCTGGCTAGCGCTTCAATACTAGGGGGAACGGCTTCAGCTATGGCGATCGCAGTTTGCCCAGCTTCATGACAGTTACGCTTCAAACCCGTTGTCAGCCTCGGCCATTCCTCAAATGGGCGGGCGGTAAAGGGCGACTTTTAGAGCAATATTGTCGCTATTTCCCACCCCAGTTTCGGGTTTATCACGAGCCTTTTTTAGGCGGTGGAGCGATCTTTTTTCACCTGCACCAGAATTGTCAACAGGCAGTGCTGGCCGATTTAAATGAGGAATTAGTCAATGTTTATCGCTGCGTCAAAGAAGATGTGGAAACGCTGATTTCTCTGTTGAGTGTCCATCAAGCAAATCATGGCCGCGATTATTACTATGAAATGCGATCGCAAACGGGGCCGCGATCGGCGGTCAAACGGGCCGCGCGGTTGATTTATCTCAACAAGACCTGCTTCAACGGTCTCTATCGCGAAAACCGTCAGGGCCATTTCAACGTGCCGATGGGCCGCTACAAAAATCCCCGAGTCTGCGATGCCACCACGCTGCATCAAGCATCAGTCGCCCTGCAGCAAACCCAGATTGTCTGCGGCAAGTTCGAGAAAGTCTTAGACCAGGCAACAACCGACCAGGATTTTGTCTATTTCGATCCGCCGTATCACCCCATCAGTGCCACGAGCAGCTTTACCGGCTACAACCGTTTTGGCTTCCGCGCTGCTGACCAAGAACGCCTGCAGCAGACCTTTGCGGAGTTAGCGGCGCGAGGCGTTCAGGTGATGCTGTCTAATTCCGACTGCTCGTTTATCCGTGAGCTGTACCAAGACTTCTACATTCACAATATTCAAGCGTCGCGGGCAATCAACTCCAACGCCAAGCGACGAGGCAAAATCTCCGAGTTGGTAATTACCTCATACCCGGTATAAGGCAATTGACGCGGCGGATACCGGATGGAGGGCAGTTATGAAAATTATTGATAGCGCATTGCAGCTTTCAGATGGTCGCCCTAGTTCAGTACGGTCGGTTAAAAACGCTTGAACCAGCGACGTTGAAAAACGATCGCGCCGGTACCGACTGCTGCGGCTGAAAGCACCGCTAAGCCCATCCGCAGGTGAGCCAACTGGTGAAATTCCGTGTCACCCGCGTCGCTGATGTTTTGATAGTCAATGCCCATATCGTTGATCGGGACGATGCGGATGTCTTTATGACCGTCTTGTGCAAATTCGATGCGCCAGTCGCCCGCGAGTTCGGGGTCAGGTTTAAAGGTGTAGTGACCAGTGTCGTCGGTGGTGGCTGTGGCCCAGGGCGTCTCGCGATCGCCCGGTGCGTAGACAATTACCGTCGCGTCGGCCATCGGTTCTCCGGTACTAAAGCTGGCGGTGAACTCTAGCTGCAGATCTTCAGCGAACAGATCAACAAAATAGTCGGTTTGAACAGCGTGCCCCCAGGCGGCCGAGGCACCGCCCAACAGGATTGAGCCGCTTAACAACAGCCCTAGCGCTAGCGATTTCATCAGACAGGACTCCTGAATAACAACTAAAGCAACGCGCGTCATTCTGAACTACGGCGAATTCTATCAGCTTCTTAAAGTAGGAATCTTTTTCGACGGTTTATCGTTACGAAGGTTCCCCTAAGATCATGGCCCCCTGCTAGGATCAGAACTGTCAATCTGACCTGCTAAACCATCACTGTGCCGTCATTGCTATGCAAATTTACCTGGATTACAGCGCCACGACGCCGATTCGACCCGAGGCGATCGCGGCGATGCAGTCCGTAATGGTCGAGCAGTGGGGTAATCCCTCTAGCGTCCATGAGTGGGGCAATCGCTCAGCCACTGCCTTGGAATTGGCACGGGCTCAGGTGGCCAGTTTGCTCAATGCGCCGGTGGACGGCATCACATTTACCGCCGGGGGCACTGAGGCCGATAATTTAGCGATTTTGGGCGTCACTCGGCGCCACGCCACGCCGCAACATTTAGTGGTATCAAGCGTGGAGCACTCCGCGATCGCGGAACCGGCTCGCTTTCTGGCCGCCAGGGGCTGGGCGGTGACCTGGCTGCCGGTGGATCACACCGGACGGGTCAATCCTGCCGATTTAGAGCGGGCGCTGCGGCCTAACACGGCTCTAGTCTCCATCATTTATGGCCAAAGCGAAGTCGGTACGCTGCAGCCGATTGCAGAGCTGGGGGCGATCGCCCGCGCTCACAACGTCCTGTTTCACACCGATGCGGTGCAGGTTGCTGGACGCTTGCCCCTAGACGTGCAAACTCTGCCCGTGGACCTGCTGTCCATATCGAGCCACAAAATCTACGGACCGCAGGGCGCCGGAGCGCTATATGTGCGTCCG
>JBCCJU010000068.1:0-28719 GCA_039027715.1 Cyanobacteria bacterium P01_C01_bin.120 | reverse complement strand
CTCTAGTGTGCAGTGGTCAAATCAGTCTGTCTGCTTGGGAAGCGTACGTGTAGGCTCCAGCTAATCTAGCCCAGAGCTATGAACGTCACTGACAGCAGTTCTTGCGCAATTCCCAGATTCACGCTCATCGGCTCTATAGACCGTTAGTGCTGTTGCCCACTAAAGAGGGCAGCAGCACTAACGGTCTATAGTGGGCATTGGATACAACGGTGTTGTGGAATCGGTACTGCGTGATTCACCTGTCAGTGGTCTGCTGCGGTCGAGCTGTGCCCTTTCTGTGGTAAGTGAACGCTGTGGCAATGTGGGTGACGCTTCGAGGTCGAAGCACTCTTTCTCGATAGCAAATCAGGAGCCTTGCCGCTGGAAGGCTTCCAAATTCGCACTGCTGCTGTAGAGCGACTGTACCTGGTGGTTGATGTGGCTGTCTTGTTCGCAACGACGACTGAGATGGCTGTACAGGTTGCAAGCTTGAGCCGACGGGTAGAGCCCCATTGGCGACACAGACTCAGTTATCTCAAATTGGTCGGCGCTGGCTCCAAGGCGTCATCGATAACGGCCGAGAGCGACTACCACCCGTTTCCCTGTTTAGCCGTGCTCCACAACCCTGCTTTGCTTCTAAAAGAGCTGAGCGACTGTACTATCGGAAGCTCCACTTCTCACGTGTCCACACCTTTTACTGCCGATCTTGACGAAAGATGTGTCAGCCACCCAATTTGTCGACAAGTAATTTAAAGTTTTCTTTATATCAAAAGATGGAAATAAGAATCTCTATTTTCCCCCTGACGAGTGAACAAGGCGTAGGAGGTTTTCTTTTACGATCAATTAATGCAATAAGCAGTAATTATCGGAGATTCAATGAGTAACGGTTTACAAGAGAAACCTCAGTCTAATCAAAACGCTGAGATTGCGGCTAAGGACAAAGGCTTTTTGGAAAAAGTCATGGCTAAGGCCGGAATTTCTAGCCTATACGATGCTCGCGATCTGACGGAAATTGTTTTTCGTACGATGCGTGATTTGATGACTAATGAGACGGCCGCAGACGTAGCTAGTGAATTGCAGACATCGGCTAGTTCTACAGACTCAAAAATCGCCCAGGAAGAGATTGCTGATCTTTGGAAGGACTCCAATCCTATTGTGCGATTTTTGAGCCAGGCTCGCCCGCCGCTGAAATTTGAAGATGGTACGTTTCTCTTTCGCATAGCGAAGGAAGGCGGATTGCCACAAACGACTGAATCAAGTCCGACTATCACGCCACCAGAAACGGTAGTTTCAGCTGTTTTTAGTGCGACTAAAGATGAGCTCTCAGCTGCCAAGGTGGCTGAAGTGGCCGAAATTCTTCCGGGTAAAATCCGCACCTTGTGGGAAGAAGCATAGTTTTTACGTTAGCCGTATTCGGCCCTAAGTTCAGTCCACAAGTTGAATGCTTGCATTGAGCAAATTCATGAGTGTGTGAATATGAAGGTTTTTCAATGCGGCAATGCTTCAAACAAAAACTGTTGACAGCATTACCAAGGCTAGTTATTTGAACTTGAAGCCATAAAAGACCTCAAAGCAGTTTATTGCTTTGAGGTCTTTTAATGTTTTGGTTCGCCCGTGATGGCTTGTCCCATCAACTGCCAAGACGGGCAACAAACCGTTAAAACACCGCCTGCAGGCCAGCTGTAATGCTGTAGTCCGTTTCAAGCTGTGGCCCAGAAAGGCTGCGATACACCGGCAGATTAAACTCCACGGCTAATCGGGCGCCCTGCAGGGCACCTTGGGGCACGTAAAAGTTTAGGCCCAGGCCTAAGTCCAACTGTGTTCCTGCACGCAAATCCGGGTTGGCGGTTGGAATCAAGTTGGGATTCAAGCGATCATCTTCGCCGTCGATGTTGCCCAGGGTGCGGCCTCCTAGTCGCACGGATGTGCTGAACCAATCCGTCCAACTGCGGGCGCCCCAAGCCGTTAGCATAAGCTGATTACCTAAACGATATCCGTTGGAGTTTTCTCCCAAGCGTAGGATGCCCATCGCTTGGCTACCCCACGACCAGCGTCCCGACTGTCCAAGATAGGTGACGCCTGGATGTAAATCGAAGGTGCCGGAACCAATTTGCATGGGATAGGGCAAAATCTGGTCGGGGCCAGCTGGGGTCGTATCTCGCTCTTCGATTGAGCCGGTGGGAAAGCTTAAGCCTAGATTCAGATGAATGCGCTGACGATTTTGATCCAGGACTTTGTATAAGCCCGACAGTCGAATATCACCGAACCCTTCCGAATTAGTGGTAAATTCCGTGCCTCGGCGGGTCGCATGATCCATCTCTTTCAGGATGTAGGGCACCATGGCCATCAAAGTCAGCTCATTGGTGGGGGCATACATGGCGCCAAACATGTGCATCTGCATCGTCATGCTGGTGGGCGTGATGGGGAAATCCTGTAGCACTTCTGCTGTGCTGAGAGAGTCAGTGCCGTCCCGATTGCCATCCATATCCATAAACATATAGCGGTAGGAAAGCATGACTTCGCCTTGCTCGTGGGTATGGTCTCCCATGACGCCAATGGGCGCATGACTATCCGGACGAGATGGTGACCAAAGCAGGGTGTCAAATGAGGGCACACCGCTGTCGGCGAGAAAGAAATCCCCCTGTGGAATAAATTGAGGGCCCGGCACGGCAGTCGCCGCTGGCTCAAACGTGTAATCCAGGTCATTACGAGTCGCGATCGCTCGCACTGGCGCCGACAACTGAACACCAGCGGTAGCCTCCGCCTCCCTACCTGTAAGCGCAGCTTCGCCTGCAAACTGTGACAATGTTTCTAAAGGCTCACTCAGCAAGGCATCAGCCGTATCGGCAACTGAGACAGCGGGGCGGGGAACCGGGGACGAGTCGATGATGATTTGTGCTGATACGACTTCAACCGGGCGATCTCTGGAAGCTAATTGTTCAGCCGTAGGACGATCGCTGGTGTCATCACGGAAACCAATGGAAAGCTGCCTGTCTTTGGCATCACGCAAGTCTTTCTGACTGCTCGAAGGATTATATCTAGCCAAAAAGGTCGCGTCACTAGCTTGATTTGAGCTATCTTCAACGGTCACCGCCAAGCCGTTTATCGAAATCATCGAATCTGCGCTTTCAGTGGTAACGGGTTGGGCCGATGCGATCGTTTCGGCGCTAGCTTCCGATATTTTTAAGGCGACAGAAAGTCCAGCTAGGCAGCATAGAAAATGGATAGGTTTGAAGTTCACGATACTCACACTACACTCAATCAAGAAATTTTGCCTACCCTAAAATTGACCCCAGCCATCCCTTATCTGAAATAGCTGAAACCCTCGATTTAATTCAATTTAGGCAAAACTCCAGTTACTGTAGTTTTACAGTGAGGCGACCATAAAATCAAGCACTAGAGACAGTGCCATCAATTCGCATTTTTTATTCTGGCGATAAATTCACAGTGAGTAAATTGACAGCGCTTTTGCGCTGATGGGCTGATGGGCTGATGAGTGATGGCTTCTCGTTCGTTACTTTACAAAGGCTGATCGATATGCGCCCGCCCCATTTGACTAAAATTGACTGAGGAGCAGTCGCAGGAAATTCAGAAAAATTAATAGTTGAAAATATCAGCCCAAAGCGGTTTTCCTATTGCTTTCTTCGGGGCATCATACCGCCAATCATTTCTGTTAATAAGTGAAGCTCCGTGCGACTAAACTCCCCTAAAACTCCAAACAACAGCGGCAGCATCAGGGCTAAGATCATCAACTGCGGTAGCAACCAAAGCTCCGAAACTGACCACGCGGTGGCGATCGCATAAATAATTCCACAGACAAGCAGGCTGCGAGCCAGTGTGGCGACGGGCGGCAAAATTTGCCAGCGATAGTAAATGGTGCCAAGCATAGCGATCGCGCCGATGCCGGCTACTCCGGTGGTGACGATGGCGGCTCCCATGGCATCTAAGCGGGGAATTAACTGCCAGTGGCCCCAAAGCGCCAGCGGCAGCATCGGCATGGCCACCGCCACCGGCCAGTGAGGTCGTTCAGCGGCAATCAGAATCGTGGTGCCGACCGAGACCATCATCAATCCCAGGGCGCTGAAAATCAGCAGCGACAAAATCGGCGCAGTGGCCCCAAACTCTTCTCCATAAATCAGGCCGACAATGGCTGGAGCGGTGGCGATGGTGACAGCGCCCATGGGCAATAGACCAATAACCAGTCGCAGGGCCTGACGGGCCAGTTGCTTAGCCGCATCGACTTCTTCCGTGGCCAAGAGGCGGCTCAGGCTAGAGAGCAGCAGCGGCGAAAAGGAAATGCTGATGATGGTGGGAATAAAGGCAAGATTCTGAGCGGCGCCATAAATGCCGGCCTGTTCCGCTGAGCCGCCAAAGGCTTTCAGTAGGATTAAATCCAGCTTGTCGTAAAGTCGCATGGTCATGGCAAAGGCAAACAGGGGAATAGCATAGCCAAAGAGGGGCCGAATGGGATGATGGGCTCGCCGCCACCAGGGAGTGGGCGCAAAGCACTGGGCAATCACCAGCTCGGCAACAGAAGCGCCAATGCTGCCGAGAATGGCGCCGGAAACTGACCAGCCCAACTCGACCAAAATCACAATCAGAATCAGCCGCAGCGTCCAGCGGCCCGCAGTAGCCAGAGCCCGCGGCCGAAATTGTCCATTGCCAATCAAAATATTGCGCTGAGCGCTGGCCACGCTAAAGATCGGAATATCCAAAGCCAGCAGTCGCAGGTACTGTCCCAGCACGGGTTCATTCAGGCCGGTGGCGATCGCGGGCGCCAGCAGCCAGAGCAGCAGCGTAATGCCGACGCTGACGACGAGATGGAGCTGCACCACCAGAGCGCCGATGGGACGCCAATCCGTCGCTTCCCCCACAAATTTAATCGTGGTGCGGCTGAAGATGGACGTAATACTCCACTCAATCCAACCGATAATGACGGAAGCCAGGGTGAATAAGCCATAGCCTTCAGGGCCTAACTGCCGGGTGAGAAAACCAGCGGTAATCAGTCCAGTGGGCAAAATCAGCCCTTCAGCCAGAAATACCCAGACGGTGCCGTCCAAAATTTGGCGATTCGTGGAGGACGGAGTCGAGCTCATGCGGTTTCCTGGGTAACGTCCTGATGAGCCAGCGCCATAAAGAACACCAGGGCGCCAACCCAAATTGCCGTTTGTGCGGGGATGGCAATGCCGCCTAAAGGATGACCACTAGATAAAAAACGAGCCGGCGCCATCATGGCAAACCAGTTGAGCGCAAACAGCAGGCCGGCTGTCACCCGCATCCATGAAGTGGCGCCCAATCGAGCGCAGCGGAACAGCGCAATCAACGGCACCCACAGCAGTAAGTCATCAAAAACCTGATGATCGACCCAAAAGCGCGCCGCGATCGCCACAACGCTAAGCAACGCCCAGGGGTCGGCGCGACGATAAACTGCCGTCCAAATACCCGTTAGGCCGAACAGCAGGAGCGACGCTGGCAGCATCCAGTCCGAAAGATTAACCGCTTCCAACCAAGTGTGGATGCTGGCATGGCCGCGAGTACCCAGTTGCGTGCCGGCATGATCCAGCCAGTCAAAATGCAGCGTTAGCAAATTGCCTGCCTGATATTGCACTGCCAGCAGCGCCGTCAGCAAATAGCCAACACTGATGAGCAGGACCGGGCGCCAGCGTCCCGGCATAAAGCAGGCGATCCAGAAGAATGGTGCCGACACCGTTGGTTTCACCATGGCAAAAATGACCAAAGCTGCGGCTACCAAATCTCGTCGCCAGTCTGGGCGGGCGGGAGAACGCTGCAGCAACAGCAAGCCCAAGACGACGGTCGGCATCACGTGGGTGGCGATTTGTCCCACTCGGATGCCGGCGCCAGCGGGATAAAGGGCAAACGGCATGAGGGCAATAAAGGCTTTTTCCCAGCGGGTCATGGCCCGTCCTTCGTGAATGCCCAGCCAAGACAGCCACCCCAGCATTAGCAACGTTGTGAGGGCCCAAAACCAGCGAGTAGCCGTTTGGCCTAACCAGCCAACCCAGGGCCACAGTAGGGGATGACTGGCGGGGGGATAGTCACCGTTCGCGATCGCACCGTAGACTGGCAGCCCGGCAAACCAGCGCTCCACCTCACGGTAGCGAGAAAGCAAGTCAACCGCATCAACCTCTTCCGCTCCCCAAAGTAAGCGAGGTAGTTCTAACCCCAGCCGCCAGATGGCAGCGGCAATCATGAGTCCGATGCCAACTTGTAGCAGCCGCTGTCCATGTCGGGACCATAAGTTGACGAGCCGAGTAGCCAAGCTAAATTGTCTGGGTTCGGGCTGGACAAGAGGTTCCATAGAGTGACGTGAAGTAACGGCGTGAATTTAGCTAAAGGTCATTGAGCGTGCGGTCAAAATATCAGCACAGTGCCCCGACAGAGTAGCCGGTGTGGGCTGCGCCATCAGGGACAGAAAAGTGGGAGCCAAGTCCTGCAAAGGAATATCGGCAATCTCGCCGCTGGCTTGGATATCGGGACCCGCCGCCACCATCAGGCCAGATTGATTGTGGTCGCTGCCGCGAAAAAACTCGGATTTTTCCTGATGCAAGGTCGCTTGAGGATGCACGACCGTATCCATGAAATAGTCACAGGAGCGCCATTTAACCACTACGTCTGGCAGGGTAGGGTGGGCGGTGTCGCCAAATAGCTGCCGAGGTCGCACCACCTCCTGCACGGCGGGCTCGCCACTGCGCAGATCAATGAGCTGGCGCAAATCCGCCTCCAGGCGATCCAGGAGCGCTTCATAGTCATCGGGTTCCACAATGCCCTGGGGTTCCCGCCCTTTAAGGTTGACGTGCAGATAGCTGGAAAACTCCGATGGAATCATAAACACCGTCGTTTTTGACCAGTCTGTGCTGCCCTGAAACTGTTCGGAAAGCAGGCGCTCGCGGGTATCGCGGGGAAGAAACTGGCTCAGCGCAATCCGCAACGATTCGGGCAACAGGCGCCGCAGCAGCGCCATGGGGCTGAGGGAAAAAGACTGCTCAGTCGGCTCTGGCGTGGCGCGATATCCTAGCTTCAGCAAAAAGTCGGCCATCAGCCCGCCAGTCGGGTACTGATTTTGCAGCCCTAAAGGCGACACGATAAACACGTTGGCGGTGTCGGGAAGCTGCTGCAAAATCAGCCCAATTTCCCGATCAATGGCCTGATAAATGCGACTCAGTCCTTGCTCCAGAGGGGAATCTCGGACGGTTTGATAAGACCAAAGTTGATGACCACCCGTGTGGGATTCCGCAAACACGGCCACCATCAAGTCATAGGCGGCTTGAGACCAGAGTTCGCGCAGCAGGGCACCCTTTTTTTCTACCCGCTGCAGCAGGCGGTCATAAATTGCTTGGTCAGTGGACAGATCGCTTTCAAAGTCTTCTTCAATGGTAATTTGTGGGCCAAAACTGCGCTTGATCTGAGGCAGCAGGGATGAAGGTTCGGTCGAAGGGGGCACTAGTGGACGGTGAACGGCCCAGTCGGCGATCTGAATGCCGTTGAGGCCGGCGATCGGTAGGACCTCTGGCACGTCCATCAAGGCAACCTGCTTGCCGGTTCCCTGCAGCTGTGACCAAAACGCTGGACTGTCAAAGTCGGGGCCCCATACTGGTTCTAGTCCATAGCTGCCGGGCTTCTGCAGTTGTCGATAATAGTGATAGCCGTGGTCGCCAGCGGTGGTGCCGCTGAAAAGATTGACCCAGACGCCGTCTTCAAACACCAGGGTGGGGTCCGTAACCCGCCCCCAGCAGCCCCGCTGCATCAGTTGGGCAAGGTTGGGCAAATCACCGGCGGCGACCCAGCGCTGCATCAGGTCGAAATCACCGGCATCGATGCCCAAAATAACGAGTGGATTAGGGTTCGACGACATAAGCTGGCCTCCAATCAACATGGACGGTTTTGTTAAGCAAAAGCTCGTACTGGTGGATGAATTTATCAACAAACACGGTTTCGCTGAAGTTGGCCAGGGCCACGGTTCGCCCTGCCTGTCCCATGGCCTCGGCCAAGGCGCGATCGCTCAGCAGGGTCAGCAGCGCGTGAGCCAGAGCCTCCACCGCTTCGGCGGGCACCAACAGTCCCGTCTGGCCATTTTGCACCACTTCCATTAAGCCCCCGGCGGCGGTGGCAATCACGGCGGTGCCGCGCATCATGGCTTCAGCAGCAACCATGCCAAAGGGCTCGGCCCAGCGCGAAGGCACCACCTGCACCCAAGCCTGATTGAAGCGCTCTTCCATATCTGAGCGGGGCAGATATCCCGGCAGGGCCACCACGTCGGCTAACCCCAACCGCTGTACCTGCGCCTGGAGGCGATCGCGCTCGGGGCCATCGCCGGCAATCATCAGTCGGGCAGCAGGACAGCGCTGATGAACTTGAACAAAGGCCGCAATCAAGACGTCGATGCCCTTTTCCCAAACCAGGCGACCGGCAAAAACCACTAGCGGAAATGACGTTAACGGCGGGCGAGCCGGTCGTTCGGGAATGCCGCAGCCAATCACATCATCGGGGTAAATGCCCGAGCCTTCCAAGCTGCGCTTGACGGCTTGGCTATTGGCAACAATCTGGTTAAAGCAGTGACGCGATCGCTGCCAGTGGCGCATTTGCAGCATCAGCGGCAGCCAATCCTGCAGCGGCAGGCAGCCGTGACGATAGCAGGCAGTCCCGTAGCGATCGCGGCAGGGGCTACCATCCGGCAGCGTTTTGCTGCCAATGGGGCAAATGGGGCGATACCAAGCCACATAGTAGAGGCTGGGCACTTTCTGCAGCACCGACAAAATTGATGGGGATAGCTGAGTCAAAAAAATTTTGACGTGAACGACGTCAGGCTGAAAGTCGTGTAAAACCTGCTTTAATCGCTGACTCGCCCAGGGATTATGACTCTGTAAGAGGGTCCGAAACCGGGAAGTCGTACCTAAACATTCGTAATCCGCTAATCGTGGATAGTTACCGACCTGCGCATTGCTGGCAAACAACCGAGCATCATGGCCTCGCCGTCGCAGCTCATCACGCAAAGATAGCATGAGCACCTCAGCGCCGCCGGTCGGAGTCGCATAGTCGTTGATCAGCAGCACTTTCATACCCTAAAGCTTGACTTCCTCGGGGATCACCGGCGATTGACCACTCCACTGTACGGGGCGATCGCGTTGCCAGTTGTCATCGATGAACTCTAGCAGCACTCGACCATCCAGCACCTCGGGTACGGGCTGACCGAGCAGATAAAGCAGCGTTGGGGCCAAATCCATCGTGCTCGCCCCGGCAACGTCGGCGCCGGGACGAATGTGGGGACCGGCGGCAATGACAAAGCCGTCTTCCGAATGTTGAGCTTTGCGAATGATGTCGTGGCCCGAAACAGTGCCAAATTGCGGATGCTGCAGGCGATGAATCAGACCATCCTCAGCCCACTGAATCACCACGTCGGGCAGGTCATAAAGGCGATCGCCCTGATAAATATCGGCCACCCGAATCGCTCGCTGCACCGCCCGGTTACCCGTATCGGGATTGACCAGCTGTTCCAGATCAGCACAAAGTTTTTGGCATAGCTCATCATAGGCATCAGGAGGCACGATACCGTAGGGTTCACGCCCTTGCAAATTGATGCGCAGAAAGCCCTGAAAATGCTCAGTTGGCAGGGAAAAGGCCGTCGTCTTCTGCCAGTCAATGCTGTTGTTGAACTGCTGCGAAAACATTGCATCGTGGTGGGACTGGGGCACGAATTTTTCATTGATATAGCTGCGCAGCGCATTGGGAATCAGCAAATCCTTGATCTGCGCAGAGAAGCTTTTGCCCCCCGCCTGATCGCCGCTGCTAGCGGGGGGCACCTGATAGCCCAGCTTTTCCAACACCGCCGGCATCAAATAACTGCCGGAATAGTTGGTGGTAATGCCGTGAACCGAAACCAGGAATACTGTTGTATTGTCTAGACGACCATCCAATAGATGCTTCAGCGCGTTGTCTAGCTCGACATACGTACTGGGTAACGCTTGCCCCATAACCGCAGCGCGTTCGGCGTCGTGTCCCCAATGATGAGGATCATGGTGATGATAAAAGTGATGCCCAATCGAATGCGCCTCGGCAAATACGGTGATAAACAGATCCCAATCGTCCTGCCCTTGCAGGAACTCGATGGCCTTTAGCTTGCGCTCAATATTGGCCAGCAGCGTATCGCGAGCTTTGATTTCGTGCTTCAGAGTCGGGTCGAACAGTTCTTTGGGACGAGGATATTGGCCGAACCGCGCTGTCAACTCTTCCACCAGCGGCACCGGCAGCGACGACTGCTCAATCAGCGGATATTCTTCCCCCCAGCCCGACACCTGAATGCCGTCAATGCCTGGAATTGGTTTGGTCTTGGGCACATCAAACACGGCGACTCGCTTACCGGCATCACGCAGCAGCCACCAAAAAGGCAAAAATCGACTGCAGTGCTCGCCTACGCGCACAATATCGGTGGTGCCCGACTGAATGGCCTGAAAATTGTAAAACCCGTGTTTCGAGGGCGGTACGCCCGTGTTGAAGGTGGGCCACGGCGAGTCGGAAAACAGCCCCCGCGTCGACATCAGCCGCGCCCAGGAACCCGACTGCAGCAGCGAATTGATGAACGGCAGTTGTCCCCGACTGGCCCACAGCCGAATTAAATCTGGATCAGCCGAATCGAGGCCAATGACGACAATGCGATTTTTCTGAGCAGAGGAGTGAGCCATAGCAGCGAAAACTTAAGAATTTAAGCTATAGAACAAAAATAAGAGGTAATGCATGAAAATCCATCTCAGAGGCCCGTAGTTAGGTCGGCTGAGGGTTTATGGAGTCAATAGTGCCCCTGCAGTTGCTTTATCAGCCCCAGATTGCGCCGCCATCGCAATGATTTTCCCCGTGCGGGCCGAAGCTTCTGCCGCTTCAATAATTTCTAGGGACTTGAAGCCATCGGTGAAATCTGGCTGCACCGACTGTCCTGTTTGGATAGCCGTGATAAATGCCGCGATCGCCCCCTGATAGGACGGCTCCAGGGTCGGAGCAAGAATTTTGCGGGGATTCAGCGATCGCACCGCTTTGCCAACGCTGGTGCGCAACTGAGCCGTGCGGGAAACGGGCCGCTGGGACGGTGTGATCTCAATGCTGGTCTCGCGATAGCGATCGGCCACCAGCTTTCCCGCCTGGCCATAAATCTCCCAGCGGGCCTCATCGACGGTGCTCATCGAGGTAAAGATCTGAATCATCACCCCGTTGCTGAGGCCAAGCTGCAGCGCCGCCGTGTCATCTTCGTAAAGGTGCGACTGCAGCGCCGCCGCCACGGTTGTCACCTCTGCATCAAACAAAAATCGCGCAATATCAATATCATGCAGGGCCAAATCCAGCAGAATGCCGCCGCCGCTGGCCCGCTTCTGTTTCCATAGGGGCGATGTGCCCGGCGGATAGGAGAACACGGCGCGGGCGCTGACGAGCGGCCCCAACTGCCCTGCCTGAATCGCGGCTTTAGCCGTTTGATATAGGGGACTGAACCGATAGTTAAAGCCAATCATGCCAACGACCTGGGCCTGCTCCCAGGCGGCAATCACGGCCTGGGCTTCCGTGGCGGTGACGCCAATGGGTTTTTCTAGATAGACGTGCTTACCGCGCTCTAGGGCGGCGATCGCCACCTCAGCGTGCATGGCACTGGGCAAACAGATGACAACGCCCTCCACGCCAGGATTATTCAGTAGCTCGCCATAGTCAGGCAGCGCGATCGCGCCCGGAACTCGGCGCTGCGCCTGGGCCCGTCGCTCTGGATTCGGTTCGGCCAAGGCGACGAGCTCGACTTGGGACAGCCGTGCCAAAATGTCGAGATGGACGGCCTGGGCAATGCTGCCACAGCCAATCAGAGCAATTTTGCAGGTCGATTTAGGCATACTTTTTTGGCAAGGGTAGTGACAAAACTGAGGTCAGACTCTAACTAGCGGCGACTAGCGGCACCTTAGCTAACTGCTCCTCAACAATATCTTTGCCAAAGCGCATCATGTCGTGGAGGTGGGTATAGGCAAATTTGCCGTTACGACCAGAAAGACTGAGGTTTTCAAAGCGATCGAGCCAGTCAAAAATCTGCGTAACTTTGTCTTCAAACCCTAGTTCCAAAATAGGGTAAGCATAATTCATCCGGCCGCACCAGTTGCCCAGAACCTCTTGCGGTTCAATCCAGCCGACATCCGTTAAGTGACCGGCAATTACATTTGCCAATTCATCATTTTCCATGTTCCAAATGTCGTCCTCACGATGGCACGGAATTTCCACCACCAGCGACGTTTTTCCAGGAGGTGACATAAACTGGCTGCGATTGCGCGGCTCATAAATGCGGGTGAACGGAAACTGCTTTTCGGGAAAGTAAACTGTGGCATTGCCGTTGATGGTGGGCTTGTCTAAAAATAGCGCCACTAGCCGCACGTGCCGGTAGCGCAGACTGTTTGCCAACTGGACAATATATTCTGGGGGGGCCGGTTCCATAATGTTAATCAGCAAAGACAGCGGCAGCGTACTGACTACCTGCCTAACCCGATACTGCTGATCGCTATCGGCGATGCCGATTGAGCGAATGCTGCGCCCATCATGTACGACGCGGTTGATGCGGTGATTAAGTCGAATGTTTTCCGGACCGCAAAACTCTTCCATCTTTTCGGCCACTCGACCATAGCCCATCTTGGGATAGAAGAATGAACCATCTAAGTGCTGAGTCTTGGCGAGTTTGCCTAGCGTTGCCTCAATCAAAAACGTCTTTAAATCCAGGCCCTTGAGGCGTTTGCCAGATACGTTAGGAGAAAGCTGGCGACAGGGCAAACCCCAAAGTTTTTCTGAATAGTTCAGTAAGAATTTGTCAGCGATGCCCTTACCGTAGCGATAGAGGGCCAAGCTCTCAAAACTGCCATCCTGCTCAACTTTATTGAGTCTGGCATTCAAAAAGTCAAGTCCTGCCTTAGAGAACTCCAGCGTGCCAATCTTTGTCAGCAAGTCTAGAGGCGAGAGGGGAAAGTCAATGTACTTACCCCTAAAAAAGATTTGACTTGGAGCATTGACTCGATGAAGTTCATCGCCTAAAAGTCTTTGCACTTCTTGGGTGACATCTTCATCTTTATCGTGCAAACGATGGGCCCCAGAATCAAATCGAAAATCACCTTCTTGATGGGTAATGCAGTTGCCGCCAACGCGATCGCCAGCCTCATAAATCGTAAACGAAAGGTCGTGCTTACGGGCGTAATATCCCACCGCTAGACCAGCGGGGCCGCCAGCCAGAATAGAAATATCGTTAGTGTCAGAAATCATCTTTGAGACCTCCTTTCGGTCAGGGTAGGCATAGGTGGACTGGAAGCTGAACGCTTGTAGTTAGCGTCGTTGTAGACGTAGGCCTTCTTAAGAGCAAAATTAAATACAAAGGCGACACCGCTACTAATAATCTTAGCTAAAACCAAATTCTTAAAATTGAATATCTCCACAAAAGAAATCATCATAATTTCATTTGAAACTAGCACTGAGAGACTAGCAATGTAATGCCTAACAAATACTAACCATAGGGGCTTGCGCTTGCCAGCAAATACGATCCAATTACAGAGTGAAAAGTTAGTAAGAACGCCAAAACAAAACCCCAAAACAACAGCAATTCGATAATCAATACCAAATGCCTGCGTGAAAAGGCTAAACATTCCTACATCGACAACGGTTGCGATGCCACCGACAAATAAATATTGGAAAAGCTGTCTTCGAGTTTTCTTCGCGCGGGGTTTTGATAATTTATGCACAGTTTAAGCTTTCCACATCAATCGATCATCGAAAAACAAATCGTAAGCCTCTTAAATATCCTGACAGATTCAAAAAATATTTATCCTATAAGGCAAATTGAAAAATCTTGATTTCTATAGGATTTCGACCCTAAATAAACGAACAAGAAACAAACCAAAAATCTATTCACTTGCCTATCTTGCAGAAGAGACCAACAGCTGACTTGGAAATAGTTGAAAAAAGCGATGGCGCGTCCAGCCAATCACAAACGCTAAACCGCTGTATAGGTAATATAACCAGTGCCAAGGAACGACGCGGAGCGCAAACCACCACCCTTTTTTTCGCCGAAAGAAATCATAAACCTGCCAATTAAGTCCTACCAGAGCTAAAGCAAAGATACTGAGCATCAACCATAGAGAAGCTGATATTTCAGCTCCATAAATCAAGGCCAGGGAAGCAGAGAATAACAAGATTACAATGCCGTAAGTCAACGCTACGCTGATGCGGCTAGAAATTTTAAGATTAAGATCGTTGACAAATGACTTATTCTTTAAAATCAACTTTGTCCAGGGCAGCGCTCGATAGAAAAAATCAGCCTTTAAGAGCGAACTAGCCCTCCAACATTTAAGATGCTTAACTTGAATATCCTTCTTGAGATTAATTGGATAATTAGCGGCAGTTAATCGATAACCTAACTCAATATCTTCGATGGAGGGCTGGCGATATCGCTCATCGAACCCCCCTACTTTGAAGAACACATCTCGGCGAACCGCCCCGCAAGCTCCCCAAAAAGTGGTAGCCCGGGTGCTTGCCGTCTGATGTACAAAATGATGCAGTAAATTGCGATACTGCGAAAGGAAATTAGCAGCTCCGGGAGCATCGTCATAGGAGCCAATGAGGGCAGCCAAATGTGGATCTTGCTGAAAGGCGATCGCGACCTGCTCAACCGTCGTCGCGTGTACGCATACATCGGCGTCGACAAAAAATATGACGTCGCCTTGAGCGGCGGCAGCCCCTAAATTTCTAGCTCTTGCCGGCCCTCCCGCCTGCGGCAGCCGAATCACCTTGGCACCAGAACTTTCAGCAACCTGCCAGGAATCATCTGTACCGCCATCGACAACGATAATCAACTCAAAGAAGCTATCTCGAACAGCAGCCAAACTTTTCAGACACTTTTTAAAGCTTTCTCCCCCATTGTGAACCGGAATCACAATTGAAATGAGCAAACTTGTCATGTAAATGCCTCCCTCAGAAAGATTCAGTATTTGAACCAAAATTACGCCTAGCCAAACTATGCAGCGCTAAACGACAATCGTTCTTAATTAGCAGGCAAAACTTTCAAAAATCCTATAGCGAAGATTAACATTCCTGGTACTCAGTGCAAATACTTAGCCTATAAAGTTTCTGCAAAGTGAGCTTTCCGCGCCGAATTGATATCGCCCCTAGATCAACCTTTAAATAAACTCTAAGTCCTTTGACATTAAAGGCTTTCAACTGGCTTTGGTAGGGTACATAAGAAAAAACAGACGCTTTAGGACTTCAAGGCCAAAAACACTGGTAAATATAGTCTGTAGGCTCTTTATGTTAGCTTTATAAAGTTTTGAGAGAATGTTCCGGAAGACCGTTGACACTAGCGTTTTTGCCAGAAGATTATGCAGTCATAATTGAAGAGAAGTAGAAATAAGCATTTAAGCTTCTGTATTATATTTAACAAAATACTGACAAGAATATTCCATCACTGTTCCGCCATCTCATAGACTATTGAACTGCATGTCTCAATCGTTTCCATCTGATCTTTGAGATTTGCAGTAACTGATTCAATACTTCTTGTAAAAAATCCATGGCTACCTTTGCATTTGCAAATTTTGCAAATGCAAAATTCTTAAATCTCATTTTTCAAGATTTACACTGACTAGCGATCCTATTTCAACTCATATTGAGGCTAAGTTCCATATATCCGTTGAGAAAACTGAATTTTTCATCATAATTACTGATAAATCCAGGATGTCGTTTTTATCAACGACATCAATATGCATCAGGAGCACTGACCGAGAGCACCGCGACAGGTGTTAGCACAGCCTCAATCGTTCTGCAGGCAGTCACTACGCTTATTCCTAAAAGTCTCGGTCAATGCCAGACACCTACGGAACAAGCACTATGTTGATTACTCCAACTTTTTTAGGCTGAGGGCGGCCCTTTGTAATCAAGGTCCTAGAGTCTCAACAGTAGCAGTCTCTGAAAAAGGTTTCGATTGAGTGCTGTTGGCAAAACTGTGGAAAGCTCAAAGTTTTACATTTACCACCACTAAGGACAATCATCAAAGCGGGCAAGAAACAGTATCGAGCATTGATCTGAGGGCTACATAGCGCCGCTGTCGGACAGGCTAAACAAGGTAAACCGCCACAGAATTTTATCCGCGCTAGCTGTTGGTGCTAACGCGGTTGAACTGGATACCCCAGGATGCCGGTCCCGCTTGCCCGCGAGTTTGCTCATTGAAAGTGATTGCGTCGTGAAAGGAAAACATCCGGCCAGCACCAGCAGGTCTTTTCCAGCTTCTATATCTTATGGACGAGATCAGATTATCCGTCTTATGGAAGAAGACGGGTGACCTCAGTTTTCAGTAAAGAGGTTAGCTGGGGCATCTTTGAAGCACAGCCGACAAAATTTCACTCGAGATGTAATTTTCTTTGATTCAAGAAATGCGTAGGGCGCACAGGCGATCGCACAGGCGCAGATAGTCGTCGGTTCTGGATGCTGCTCAGCGAACGACAGTTATTCGATACCTATCAAATTGGTAAATGAGAAAAGAGTCAACAAGTACGCTTCTTGCTTACCAGGGAACTTTAAAGATTTGATGAATGTCTGATATTCCTTAGGGTTGACATTCACGCTGATAGAGCGCCTCAATGGGCTCAGTCAATATCACTAGATCCCTGATTATTTAAGGGTTAGGGCCTGATGAGGGACCAGGAATAATATTTGCTACACCTACGTAATTTACGCAGAGCTTTACTGTAACTTTACACATTAACGCCCACATCATGAAAAACCTATGATAATATCATGAAGGAATTATTGAGATTTGATCTCAACGCATACGCGGCATTCAGGCTTTTTGGCGATTTCAATATTTGTTAACGACATGGGTCTATGGGATTGCTGCGATTGATCATCTGTGGAGTTTTATACTCCGGCACGAAAGGGCTAGCTGTCTCTTAAAAATTAATAAATTGAGTACGAGCGTAGCGTCTGTACTCATTTTTTTATGGGCGATAGCGCTTTTAGGAATCAATTTCTAGCTTCATTCATATTGTTTAGAGTCCAGGGTCTTGGGCCGCATTTGTGTTGGCCCAGGGCAAAGAAGCTGCTGAATAACTTATTTGATTCCTTTACATCAAACGTTACTGAGGATTCAATCTTAATGCTTTTGACTTCACCGATAGTTACTGAATCGGCAGGCGATCGCGCCTCTGACTCAGCTTTTCTGGTTTTGGATGCCAGAGTTGATGACTTGTCTTTGCTGCTAGCAGACCTGTCATCTCAAGACGTGTTGGTGCTCGATCCGGCGATCGACGGTATTGCTCAAATCACGGCGGCGCTTGCTGCCCGTCCGACAGTATCGAGCTTACATATTGTGTCCCACGGGGCTGCCGGTAGTTTGCAGTTAGGCAGCACCCAACTGCATTTGGGCAATCTCGATCGCTATGCTGAACAATTACAGAAATGGGCCCCTGTCTTAAGCGGTCAAGATATTTTGCTCTATGGATGCCAAGTTGCAAAGGGTGCCATGGGGCATTTATTTTTGCAGCAGCTGCATCAGCTCACTGGAGCCAATATCGCTGCTTCTAGTCAGAAGGTCGGTCAAGTCAGCATTCATCAAAATTGGATACTAGAAACGCAAGTTGGTGATGTTGTCACCCCAACAGTCTTTTCATCTGAGCTACAGCAGTCTTACACAGCTCATTTTGCCAACGTTGACTTCAGCGCCACTCCTGATACCTTGATTGAGTCGGAGGGTACTCCCTACACCTTTAACTTTAAGGTCGATGAAGCCATTCCGCCGGGGGAGAATGTCACGGTTCGCATTGAAGGCGATAGACCCCAAGCCGCTAACGATGAGTTATTTCTAATTGATTTGAAATTCGGCGGTCTTGCTGGTGGCTTGGGCACAGGTATTATTGATGTTTCTCCCGGCCTAGACTTTTCCGCTTTTGACATTGTTATCACCGAACCGACTGCATTTATCACGGTGCCGGTTGCCAATGACTTTATTCCTGAAGGCCCGGAATCCATTACCTGGACAGTTACGCCGGTATCGCCAGATACAACCGTGAGCAACGGCACGGCTACGGTGAATATCTTTGATGACCCCAGTCAAGTTCCCCCGCCCCCGCCACCACCCCCAGTGATTCCAGAAATCAGCCTCACGTCAGACATTACAACGCTGGTAGAAGATGAAGGCACTCAAGTCACATTCACCATTAGTTTGAGTGAACCTCCCCCTCAGGGCGGCCTGCCATTTGAAATTACAACAGGTATCCCCTTTGGTTTAGGAGACTTTGAATTTCTCTCCGCAGACCTGAATGGCGTCATCCCGATTCCCGGTGCTCCAGCTGATAACAGTGGTCTAAGGCTGGCGATTACTCAGCAGACGGCAACGATTGTTCTGCTGATCTTCGACGACCAGGATCGTACCGAAAATGGGGCGCAGACGGATCCTGATGGTCCCCTGCGGAACGATGATATCGGCGAAGAGCAGACAACTTTCTCAATTGTGCCGGGAGATGGCTACACCATTAATCCCGACGCTAGCTCAGTCACTCTGACGCTTAGAGATACCAACGCGCCAGCCAACACCCCACCGGAAGCTGTCAATGACAGCTACACCACTGACTTCGATGTGGCGCTGACGGTTGATCCGGCGAGTGGCGTGCTGGGCAATGATACGGATGCCGATGGGGATGCACTGACGGCAGCGATCGCCACCGATCCGGCTAACGGCACAGCTACTTTAAATGCCGATGGCTCCTTCACTTACACGCCCAACACTGGCTTTAGCGGCGAAGATACCTTTACTTACACCGTCAGCGATGGCAATGAGGGGACGGCTACGGCTACCGTCAGCGTAACGGTTGGCGATCCGCCGCCCCCACCGCCACCCGAGCCCATTGTTGTCGGCGTCAGTGCCGCACCTACGGCCTTGGTTGAAGAAGACAACACGGTCACCACTGTCACCTTTACCCTAAGTGAAGCGCCCCCAGAGGGCGGCCTAAACGTCGCCGTTGATAGCGATATTCCAGCATCACTCGCCGAATTTGATGTGGGTCAGGCTGTCTTCACAGGAGGCACCCTGGTGGGGCCGAATGAGGACGCGAGCGGCTTTACCGTTAACATCACGGGAGAGACCGCCACCATCGATTTGCCCGTCTTTGACGATGACATTGATGAGGGCATTGAAGAGATTACTTATGACCTGCAGCCTAGTGACGGCTACACCATTGATGAGGGCGCCAGCTCAGTCACGCTCTCAATCGAAGATGACGATGCTGTGATTACTCCTCCCACTAACACGCCGCCCGTGGCTGACGACGATAGCTACAGCACTGTGGTCGACACGCCATTGACAGTTGCCGCTGCCGACGGCGTGCTTAACGGCGACACTGATGCCGATGGGGACGCATTGGTTGCCACCTTTGTCGGTACTCCAACCAGTGGCAGCGTCGACTTTAGCGAGGATGGCTCGTTTACTTACACGCCTAATCCTGGGTTTGTGGGTACTGACAGCTTTACCTATCAGGCCAGCGACGGCAAAGACAATTCCGAAGTGGCTACTGTATCCATTGAGGTGAAGGATGACGTGCCTGTCGGAGATGGGCCTGTGGTGAGCATCAGCACCACTCCTGAAATCGTGAGCGAAGCCGACGGCACAGCACTAGTGCTGAACTTCAGCGTTGATGGCGAAATTCCCGAGGACGGCATCGACATCAGCTTGACTGGCAGTGCCCCCAGAATTCTGCAGGAGTTCACCGCTGCTCAAATCCGCTTTAACCAAGACCTAGAGCAGATCTTTTTCTTCAACAAGAGCGTCGTTGAGAGTGTTGTGGGCGGTGAGCTGGATTCGAAAGCTTTCAACATCGACCCCGACAGCCCTGGCTTCCTCAGTGACTTTGATTTCACCATCACCGATGCCAACGCCAGCATCACTTTCCAGGTGCTGGATGACATCATCGAGGAGGCCGATGAAACCTTTACCTACACCATCGCCGCTGGCGATGACTATGTGGTTGACCCAGTTGCTGGCTCCAGCAGCTTCACCGTCACCGATGGCGTGCCGGGTGGGGTGGGCCCCACGGTTAGTTTCACTGCCGCACCTGTCGAATTGTTTGAATCGGAGCAGACCCGCATCGAGCTTACTTTCAAGGTTGACGGTGACCTGCCCCCGGATGGCGTCGTGGTGGAATTAGCCAGTGAAACGCCGCGAGCGATCGCTGAGTTTGACGTAACGGCTTCTAACCCCCGTGACCCTGAGGACAAACTCACCGTTGATGGCCCCATTGTCGAAGGCGGCAATATCGTCGGCAGTAACGAAATCGCTAGTTCCCTGCTGTTCCGCATCACGGAACCAACAGCAACCTTGAGTGTCGAAGTCTTTGAAGACGACGACGCGGAAGGTCTAGAGACTTTCGATTACAAGCTGCTCAATGGTGAAGGCTATGAAGTTTCGCCCACCGATAACGCAGTTACCATCACCATTGATGATGAACCGGGTCAAGCGCCCGAAACCGCCACGGTGGAGTCAGGTGTTACCAGCGTCTTCCTCGATTTCCCACTGTTAGAAGAGGTAGCTGGGCTAACGTTGGTAGGTGCCGATAGCGAGGCTGAGCCCTTCTCCGATGACTTTTTGGTGGGCTTTGCCATCACTGACGAGACGGACTTCACCTACGCGATCGATCCCTTTGCCCCAGTCAGTGGCACCATTGAGCACTCCGGCACCATTACGCTTGGTCTAGGCGGCGCCGAAGCCACTATTGGTGAATTCTCCATTGGCTTTGACCCTAGCCGCGTAACTGACACGGCCAGCGGTTTCTTTGTGGCCGATACGCTAGATGATCCGCTGGGTCTGGAGATTCTCTTTGACATCGGCAATCCTGGTGCTGTTGCTTCAGCTGCCGATAGCTTAGTGATTAGCGATGCCGATCTGCTGCTGTCGCCAGAGCTGGCAGCCGCCCTTGGTTTAGCAGATTTGGCCGGAGCTGATGTGGGCGATGCTCGCATTGATACACCAGCCGAAGATACGCCCCCGCCCCCACCCCCGCCACCCGCACCAGGCGAAACTATCACAGTTGACTTTGGCGCGGTTGATGGAGGGGCTTTGGCGGCCGGCACAGTTGTCACTGACCAATTTGAAGGACTGACGATTGCTGCCACGGGTGGAGCTGGTAGCGCCATGATTTTTGACAGCGCTAACCCCACCGGTGATGATGATGATTTGGCGGTGCCCGAAGCGGGTAATCTGCTGATTATCTCTGAGGATGGTGATAGCGGTGACCCAGACGACAACGCTGGCGGTGGTGTCCTCAGTTTTGAGTTTGACGCTCCCGTTACCGTCGACACGATTGATTTAGTCGATATCGAGGAGACTGGCAGCTCAGTTCAACTCTTTGATGCCGATGGCGCCCTGATCGAAACCGTAGATATTCCGGCAACTGGCGATGGCAGTTTACAGGAACTTACCGTTGGCGTTGCCGATGTTTCTCGCCTGGAAGTCATTCTGACGGGCAGCGGTGCCATTGGTGAGGTGCAATACACTACCGGTGAGCCCAGCGGCGCGATCGCGTTTGACATTGTTGGCACTGCCGAAGATGACATTCTCACTGCCGAGGCCGACGGTAGCAATATCGATGGTCTGGCCGGTGACGATACAATTTCGGGAGATGTCGCCAACGATATCCTGGTTGGTAACGCCGGCGATGACGTGCTTGAGGGCGGTGACGGCAACGATATTGCCTTCGGCGGTGACGATGATGACGTACTGGATGGACAAGCTGGTAACGATGTCGTCAGCGGCGACGCCGGTAATGATGTCGTAATTGGTGGTCCAGGAAACGATATTCTCATGGGCGTGACGGGTGATGACGTCTTAACGGGCGACACCTTATCCGGCACCGAGAGCGGTAGCGACCTGTTCGTCTACGGTAATGGTGACGGCACCGATACAATCACCGACTTTGAAGTCGGCATTGACATGATTGGCTTGGTGGAAGGCGAACTGGTCTTTGCTGACTTGAGCCTCACCCAAAATGGCAGTAACACCCTGTTGGGCGTTACCAGCACTAGCGAAGTCTTAGCCGTGTTGAACAACGTGCAGGCTTCAGACTTAGGTGCCGACAGCTTTATGGTTGTGCCGGACGTTTCTGATCCATCTGAAGCGATCGCCTTTGTCTAATTGTCGTTTAAGCGCTGCTTTGCCGCTACTCCTGCTGCTTTAGAAAGTCTGCACACTGGATTTTTTAGCAGTTGAGAGTTGGCAAGGCAGCGTTACGACTTAGCTAAAAGCTGATTTTTGCAATTTCCCTAAAAAGTTAGTTTGGCTCTACCAATCTCTTTACATAAGTGTCCATTCGGACATTTCAGTATTTAGCAAATGCTCATCTGCTGCCGGTGCATGCTGGTATGGCCGCTGCTTTATGCATCCATTATGTACAGCAAATTGCAGTTGGGTTTGGTTATCTCTAGTTTCTACAACCCTTATACGGCAGCACTATTAAACCTGCCAGATTGGATGGCCGTGGCACAAAGCCGCTTCTCCAATGCCGTTGCTACCATCAGCCGTCGGTTTGGTGAGATTCTGCAATACTTCAAGCACAAAACCACTAAGGGCGTTGTGAAGGCATCAATAATCGCTTGAAGCTGGTTAAACGTTCAGGTTACGGGTGCAGAAAACTCCAGCGATTCTAATTACGCGGTTTGATGAGTTGGCATTTTCCTTCGTCAGCTGCATAGTCTATTCGGTAGAGCCATAAATCGTGACTTCAACAAAATTGCTGGTCTACAATCTTTAGACGGATGAAATTTGCTTCTCCTGCTGAACGCATTATCGTGCCGCTGGACGTACCTGATGTCGAGGCAGCGCGGCAACTCATTAATCGCATTCCACAGGTACAGTTTTGGAAAGTGGGCCTAGAACTGTTTGTGAGCAGCGGGCCAAATATTCTGGACTATTTAAAAAGCCAGGAAAAACAAATTTTTTTAGATCTAAAATTTCACGACATTCCCAACACTATGGCAGGGGCTTGTCGAGCGGCGGGAAAGTATGGCGTCGATTTACTCACAGTGCACGCGGCAGCAGGCTCAACCGCTCTGACAGCAGCTCGGCAAGCAGCAGCAGCCGGTGCTGAAATAGCCAATGTCCAAGCGCCAAGGCTGATTGCTGTAACAGTGTTGACGAGCATTGATCCGCGATCGCTCGCCTTCGATCTCAAAATTCCTCTAGAACTGTCTGACTACGCCTTGCAAATGGCTCTGCTGTCACAAACAGCCGGGTTGTCGGGGAGCGTTTGCTCTCCTCAGGAAGCGGCACTGCTGCGACGCTGCTGTGGCGAAGATTGGCTACTCGTTTGTCCCGGAGTGCGACCCAGCTGGGCTCAAAGTGGCGACCAGCGGCGAATAATGACGCCCACTGAAGCGATAAAAGCAGGCGCAAACTATCTGGTCATTGGGCGGCCAATCACCCAAGCAGCAGAACCAGCTAAGGCCTTTGAGCAAATTTGCGCTGAGCTTGCATAAATGTGCAACATTCAGCTAAGGCCGCTGGCTAGTAAAGAAACTTAAAAAACTTGGCCTAACCTTTGCGGCTAAGCCAACGGTGCATATGGGTGACTAAGTCTGCAGATTTCCAACGTCGTAAAGGCGATCGCCTTCAGACCAGCCACAACTTTGCGTTAAGAAAACAACAGCCTTGACAGCGACCTCCATGAATTCGGAGATCACATCAAGACCTTGAAAACAGACATTATTTGTAAGAAATCGTTAGTTCTGACTACGAAAACGTCTTCTTTGACGGCGTCTGGCAACTTCTTTGCGTTTACGCTTTTCAGCAGGAGTTTCAAAGTGCCGCTTTTTTTTCATATCCGCAAAAATACCGGCGCTAGAAACTTTGCGCTTAAATCGCCGTAAAGCAGATTCTAAATGTTCGTGCTCACCAAGTACAACTTGGGCCATACAGCCACCTCCACAAGTGATTATTCTAAGACAAAAAAACAGGACAAGAGGGCAAAAATCCCCCATGTCCTCCTTCGAGTTTGGGAATCTCGATAGTGTCAACTACTGGCTGTTAACTATTAATAGTCGCGGCCACCGCCACCACCACCCCAGCCACCGCGACCACCGCCGCCCGGCTTACGCTCAGTTCGAGGACGAGCCTTATTGACCTTAAGCGTACGGCCCATCCACTCAGCGCCATCAAGATCCTCGATAGCCTTATCTTCCTCAGCATCATCAGACATTTCCACAAATGCAAAACCTCGCATCCGCCCGGTTTCACGATCAGTGGGTACCTGAATTCTCTTAACGCTGCCGTACTCTTTGAAAACTTCATTCAAGTCGTCTTCGGTAGCGCTGTAGGAAAGATTCCCTACATAAACGGTCATGGCTTACCTCGCAAACAAAAGTAAAAACAATGAATCGGAATACGGGGGTAAGCTATCGAACCAGAAACGAGAGAACGAAATCCCAAAACTAACGATCACTCAGCCACCGAAACCTAATACAGTCTACACCATAAGTTCGGCGTCCGTAGCATCTTGCTAATAATTCTATCATGATAAACGGATACCGCTTGAGCTGCCAATCGAGTCAATTTAGGAAGGCTGAGACATCAGGATTCAGCGTGTGATCAATCAAGGTGGCGAGTTGTTCCGCACTGTCGGGAATAGCTAAGTTAGCTGCCGCTTGAGACATTTGCTGGCGGCGCTCTGAATCGTGAACCAGTTTCAAAACGATCGCTTCAAGGGTAGCGGCTGTGAGGTCGGCTTGACGGCAGACCAAAGCAGCATTAGCGGCAGCAAAGGCAGCAGCATTATAAGACTGATGATCTTCAGCAGCAAATGGATAAGGAATCAGCAGCGATGGGGTATGGGTAAAGGCCAACTCAGTTAATGTGCCCGCCCCAGCACGACTGATGACAATATCGGCCCGATGAAACAATGCTGCCATGACGTCAAAAAAGGGGCGCTGAATGTAGTGTTGATGGTGCAGACTGGCGACGGCTGGATCATTGCTGCCGGTTTGATGAATTACCCACGCTCCGGCCGCCAACCAAGCAGGGGCAACCGCGCGTACTAGCTGATTAACCGCCACCGCTCCTTGACTGCCGCCGACAACCACAATGACGGCATCGTCAGCTGGAATTTCCCAATCTGGCGGTAAAGCACTGGGCTTGAGGAACTGCGATCGCACGGGCGTTCCCACCACTACACTGCGGGCTTTGGGCAGATGACTGGTGGCAGCTTCAAAGCCCAGCGCCACCAACGAACACCAAGGACTCAGCCAGCGTGTAACTTTTCCCGGCAGAGCATTAGACTCGTGCAAGATCGCCGGCAGTCCTAGCGATCTGGCAGCCAAAATGGCTGGGGCCGCAATGTACCCACCCGTGGTAAACACCCCATCGAAATTCCCTTGCCTAAGCAACTTACGAACTTGCCGCGTGGCCTTAACTACCTGCACTAGCAGCCGCACAGAACCTAATCCTAAGCGTCCTTGAAATCCCCCTAACCGAACGGTGTGTAAAGGATAAATAGCGGGTACGAGTTCCGTTTCTAGCCGATCCGGCACCCCTAGCCACTCAATCGTATACTTGGATAAATGTTCAGCTGTGGCGATTGCAGGAAAGAGGTGCCCGCCAGTGCCACTGGCTGCAACCAAAAGTTTTTTAGGAGTTTCTGACACGGTCAGGCGCTCTGATAAAAGGGCTGACGGAAAATAACCACGCGTTTTTAGAGTCAATTCAGGCTAGCAAGCAGTCTCTAAAGAAGCCAACGGATCGGGAATGGCATCACTAGGAGCCTGAAATTGCCCAGTCAAAACGTATTCCATCCGCAGCTTTAACCAAGTGATAATACTTTTATCTGTGGCAATAACTGCGGCAGCGGGCTGGGGACAGCGACTTTTGACATCACTAAACTCTTCACTTTCCAGAAAGGCCGGCTGTTTGACTAGCCAGAAGTCAACTTTTTTTTCCTTCTCTTGATAGTACCGACGACGCTCTCGCAGCACTTCATCGAGAGGCTCTTCTTCGAGCAGAAACTTCTGACTAGCCAATACATAGTAGTAAGTCTGCATGGGCGCTAATGAAAAATCGGCTTAGAAAAAATTCTCCCACAGAAGCCTGAAGACAAAGCACTCTACTGCGTAAAGTGATGTGAAGTCAGTCTAAAAAGAGCAGTAAACGGCAAGATTCGGCAGATGAATAACGATATATACGAGCTAAGAGCCGTCATGGTTCAGATTTTTAGCATCTTAGTATTCGAGGCAGCAGTCCTCGGCCCATAAAAATGGAGTAAGCGCAATTATGCTTGCTTTGTAAAGTTTTCGGCACTAGATGACACGCCCTTAGCCTTCAGAGGAGCTCACTGGAATTTCAGGCGATCGCTGACTGCGCCACCGCCACCCTAACCAACCGCAAAGCACCAAAATACCGATGTAGGGACTAAACGCCAGCAGCCACAGCAAGACCTGCAATAGCCCTACGCTCAAGTCTTTCATGGCGGCGCTAGCTGTTTGCCAAGTCTCACCTAAAGTCTCGCTGATGGGTGAAGTTGTCGGTGTTGCAGGCTGTGGACTAATCAACACTAGCGAAATGGTGGAATAGGCTACTTGATTTTGCAAGTTCTTGAGCTGAGCATCGTTGCGTTCGATCGCTTCTCGTACTGTACTAAGCTCTCGACTAACTTCCAGCACATCGGCGATGGAGCCCGAGCGCTCCATAATTTCTAACAACGACTCCTCCGATTTCCGTAAATTGCGGATTTGAGCCTGCAAATCGACGAGTTGAGTCGAAACATCTTCGGCTGAAATGGACTGAGTTTCTATTGTGCCTAGCTTTCTCAAAGCATCTAAAGCCGCCTCTAAATTATTTTGAGGTACCCTTAGCTGCAAATCTATCTGGTTCACTTCACCCTTTTGACTGTCTTGGTCAGACAGTCGCAGGAGGTCACCTTGGTGGCGGGCGAGAATATTGGAAATTTCAGCTATTGTCGCGTCAGAATCAGCAATCTCAAGCTGTAGCGTCGCATGCTTGATGAGCTTAGGTGAGGCTTGAAAGTTTCCTGTAGGAATAGAAGGATTGCGATCGCTTTCTGTCGGTGACGCTGGAGCGCTTTCCGTCGCAGCAATGTCAGCTTCTTGAGAGACGGTAGCATCGCCACCTATAGTTGTCGGGGCACTACTGCAACCGATCAGAACGGTTGCACCCAAACACCCAATTGCCCAGGCCGGTTGCTTAACTAAACGAGACCAAGAACGCATAATGCTCACCTTTCAAGCTGTGGTTGCATTCAGTATGGAAAGTGAGCGCTCGATTCTGGAAGCAGTTTCAAGAACTGAAACCGATAATGAAGGATTAATAAGCTAACGTTTCTAGCGTTTCACGTAGGTAGAGACGAACCTGCATATCCAAAGTTAAGTCTGCAAAGTCAGCAGATTTTTGCTGCTGTTTCCAGCCCTGAAAGCCAGAGCTGTTGGCAATCGTGACTCTGAGGTTAGCCCAAATTTCGCTGTTTTCAGAGGCGTTGCGCATCGATACCGAAGAAAAACTGGCCATATGCGCTTCCATAAAAGAGAACAAACAGTAGTGAAAAACCCGCTCAAGCAGCCCTTATAAGAGTGTCTTAAGCACATTTCCCCATAATGACTTCACCATAGCTCACGTAGTTGGGAGGCTGCTGTGTGGACAGCCACACTTTCCAAAGAATTTCAAGCATCGAGCCAAGTTTTAATTGCCACAGAATGTGCAAACATGATTGCCGAATTTTAGTTTTTCTATGGCAGAGTTTCTGATGGATGGGCATCTGCCAGGGTAAGAGAATGCTCCACTCCGTGAGCGATATGCGCGTTTTCATCAGTTTTCGATTTTGGGGATACGTTTTCAACGATTACAGCGTCAAGGCTAGGTTCGGAAGTAGTGGCCAATGAAAGTACTGAATCGGTGGGGCGTTCTGGCGGCGGTGGATTTTCGTGGCAGGAAACCTCTTTACCCTCACTGAAAGCGGCCTCATCGGCAACATCGACGTCAGAATCAGTAGTTGCCTCAGATTGAACAACGTCCGGCAAGATTTTGCTAAGCCGCAAACCAATAATCGTGAACTTCGACAGAATTTGCGACGCCGGCAAGGGCGGTGCCGCATCCAATTGACGAGGCGGCATCAGCCATAGCGGCAAAATTGTCGCCGGTATCAGCGTAAAAAAATTGGCGAAGAAAAAAGCGATCGCACAAACTTTCCAGCCCGTGGCCCGCGATTTACCCACCAGCCAGGGGAAGTCCGCGGCAATGGGCGCCAGCTGATACAGCCAGTACAAGAGCAGGAATAAAGCGATCGCGCTTAGAAGAACCAGCGCTCGACTTAGCCATCCCCGCTGAATAGCCAATAGACGACGGCGATCGTCGGTCAATTGGTCAGGTCGCAGAGCTAATCCAGGCAGGCTGAACACGTAATAAGGCCGCCGCCACTGCAGCCAAAGGATGGGTGCAGTGCCCACCATCACTAAAGTGACTAATTCCACCCAGGGTGGCACGATGGGATCCCCAACTGCCAGCCCAATCAAGCAGATGTCTAACCACAAGGGCACCGTAGCTAACCCAGCGAAGTGTAACCAAAGATAGGGATCGCGGCGATGACCTTGCATGAAATCTAGACCGGGGAGAGTTTGCGGCGTTGGGTCACCAGTTTGAAGGCTTCAATCCTGTCGCCCTCTTTCCAACCGTTGAAGTTGTCTACTCCAATACCACAT
>JBCCJU010000067.1:0-29731 GCA_039027715.1 Cyanobacteria bacterium P01_C01_bin.120 | reverse complement strand
TGAGCGTCACGATGCAGAATCTGCGCGATGGCTCGCACATGAGAATCAAGCTGTTGGCGATCGTCGGGGAGCATGGCGTTATCGGATAGAAACGGCACCTTCTAGGATATTTTTTCTCTCATCAACGGATGACGTGCTCCCATAGCGAAAAGCCACCAAAGCGGTCAAACAATATTCTGCTATGAGCAGTAGTGACTTAAAAAATCCTGGGTCAACAGAACCGATGCGTCAGTGCTGACTGACTGGCTGTTGCAGACGTTCGATATCCGCGCAAGCTGCCGTCTGCACTACTGATCGCAGCCAGCTTGAGTGTACTGTATTCGACCAAGCGATTCGGGCATCAGCGTCTGGTTGACGATCGCCCTTCTCCTGGGGCTCGATCGCCCGGTACGATACTGAAGCAGTTCGAGATCACCTACCGCACCATGTCTGATTCCTCGCCCACCATGACCGGAGCCGAAGCCGTTGATGCCGCGATCGCCCAGGGCATTGACCTTGACGGCAGCCCCATCCCCGCCGATAAGCTGGCGCTTTACCAAAAAGTGATGGCCAAAGAAGCCAATCGCCAGCGCAGCGGCGTGCAAAACAGCATGCGATCGCGCATTGTGCGGATCGGCGCTAAACACTTTGCCCAAGACGAACTGAATCAAATGCTGCTGGACGCCGAGTTCAAACCCCTCAAGGACAAAGAGGTCGCGTTCTATTACGGCGACAAATAAGGGATCTGCCCTTAAATAACCCACCTAAAGCTCAAAGTAGCTGTAAGGGTTTGGCAGTGCCACCCCCCAACGACTGGGTAAGCCATTTTCAAGCAACTCCCTTACCTGCCTAGCGCCAGTTTATTAGAAGCCGGCGAGTCATTTGCTGTATGCTCAGCAGGCACTTGAAGCCTATTGAAACCTGTTAAAAATCTCGGTTTTGGAGCGGATAGGGTGCTGTCCTGCTGCAGTGTCTGAGCATTATGAAAGTTTTCCTTTTATAAGTGCACAAGCGCCGGAGCGATCGCCCTGGGAATGTAGATTCGCGGCAAACGTCAAATATTGTGAGTGAAGGATATTAGCAACGTAAACAAATGTATGTTTTTGTTTGCTTAATTGCGGGTCTCTTTACGGCGAGTGAATTGTTCCCCGTTCTCCATCTCCTGGCGAAAAAACCTCGTCATCATATATTTAGCTCGTTTTCTTATCGGCAAAGACTTCCATGAGCGATCAAGGCTTGTTGCGCAATGGCAATTTTTTTGTAGTAGGGGTCGGCGCTTCTGCTGGGGGGGTTCAAGCTCTGGAAACTTTTTTTACCCACATCCCTAGCCACTTGAACGCTTCATTTGTGGTGGTGCAACATCTGTCCCCTGACTTCAAAAGCATGATGTCGGAGATTTTGCAGCGTCACACCGCCATGACCGTTAGGCAAATTGACGATGGGATGGCGATCGCGCCCCAAGCCGTTTATGTGCTGCCCCCCGGCAAAAACGCCGTCATCTCCAACCGCCAGCTGCATCTACTCGATCGCCCTGGCAATCTTAATTACCCAATTGATTTATTTTTCAGTTCATTAGCCAAGGAATTTGCTGAGCACGCCATTGGCATCGTGTTGTCGGGCGGCGGCAGTGACGGCACCGATGGCCTACAGAGCATCAGCCGCGCCGGCGGCGTTGCCCTTGTACAGTCGCCGGAAACGGCTCAGTTTGGCAGCATGCCCATCAGCGCCATTGCTTCTGGCTTTGTCGATAAGATTTTGTCCCCGCGAGAGCTGGCCGCAGCCGCGGCTGACATCATTCAATTCGTTAGTAACGACTTTGAAGAACAGGGCGAAGAGGGTCTCTTCGTTAATCAGACGGAACTGCTGCGCATCATTGAAGTGTTGTCTATCAACGAAGAAACGGATTTCACTGATTACAAAGCCAACACGCTGCGGCGACGCATTCGCCACCGCTGTGCGCTTACTCGCTCCAACACCATCGATGACTATCTGCGGCTAATTCAAACCTCTGCGGAAGAGCGGAAGCTGCTGAGACAAAGTTTGTTGATTGGGGCCACTGCCTTTTTCCGTGACGAAGAGCCTTGGCAAATTCTATCGGCTGAAGTGCTGCCTCAACTGCTAGCGGAAATACCTAACGGTCAGCAGTTTCGCGCCTGGGTTTCGGCCTGCGCCACTGGCGAAGAAGCCTATACCCTAGCGATGATTTTAGATGAGGCGATTAATCAACTAGGCAAACAGATTCAAGTCAAAATATTTGCCACAGATATTGATACTCAATCTTTAGCGATCGCTGCCAAAGGTCGCTATTCAGAAACAGTTGCCAGCGGTATTTCTGCTGAGCGATTGGAGCGTTATTTTAACTATCAGGACGGCTTTTTTCAGGTCAAACCTTTCCTGCGGGAAATGCTGATCTTCTCTCCCCATGACCTGACCAAAAATCCCGGCTTTTCCAAAATGCATTTGGTCACCTGCCGCAACGTTCTGATCTACATGCAGCCGCAGCTTCAGGACCAAGTCTTGAGACTGCTACACTTTACGCTCGCTCCCACAGGCTTTTTATTGCTCGGCAGCTCAGAAAATCTGGGAGCCTTTAATGATGAATTTAATATCGTTAGCAGCAAGTGGAAGCTATATCGTAAAAGAGAAACGGGCAATCGGTTTTTGCCGACAGCTCTGCCCCGTTCTTCCCTTTCTTTTCTGCAGCCGACCCGGCATCTGCAAAGTCGTAAACTTGAAAATAGTCAGACCGAAAAGCAATTTACGGCACTGCTAAATCACTGTTTTGAAGATCAGATGGCGACCTGCCTGATGATTAATCGAGACAATGAAGTCGAGCGCGTATTTTATGACTCGGCTAAATTATTGGCGCTCACGACAGGCCGAGCCCGACTGCAAATCACCCATTTTGTCCCGCCAGAAATCCGACTGCCGCTAGAGACTTCGATTAATCGCGCTCGTCGAGAAAGCAAAACTGTTTTATATAAGGACATTCACTTTCAAAGAGACCGGCAGGATTATCTCGTCAGTCTGAAAGTGGGTAAGTATGGCGACAATAGCGATGAGTTAATCATTATTATCAGCATGACGGCCCAGGCGGATAGTCAGGCGATCGCTGAAGCCTATGAAATTGACGCTGAAGTGACCGTGCAGTTTTTAGAGCTGCAGAATGAGCTACAGCAAACTCGTGAAAATCTGCAGGTCACCATTGAAGAACTCGAAACCACCAATGAAGAGCAGCAGGCAACTAATGAAGAGCTGCTAGCTTCTAACGAAGAACTGCAAAGCACCAACGAAGAATTACAGTCCGTTAATGAAGAGCTGTATACCGTCAATATCGAGCATCAAAATAAGATTAGAGAGCTAACCCAGCTGAATGAAGACATTGACAACCTGTTAAGAAGTACAGAAATTGGCGTTGTTTTCATCGATCGCTACTTAAATATTCGTAAATTCACCCCAGCCATCACTGAGATCATTAATATCCTTCCCGTCGATATTGATCGGCCAATTTCGCATTTCACCCATACACTTGAAGACACTAACTTAGAGGCGTTTTCCCGTCAGGTTTTAATTACAGAAACGGCTGATGAACAAGAGGTTTATAACGGTCGTAACGGCGATAGTCTGCTGATGCGGGGAAACCCATATCTCAGGGGCGACGGCACCCACGATGGCGTGGTTTTATCCTTCGTCAAAATTAACGAGTTAAAGCGCATACAGTTGAGCTTAGAACAAAGCAATTCCATTTTGGAAAGCGTTTACACTGCCAGCCCGGTGGGCTTTGCTCTGCTTAACAACGACCTGCGCTATGTGCGGGTAAATGAAGCGTTAGCGAAAATTGATGACCATCCCGTTGACGAATACTCAGGAAAACAAATCACCGAAGTGCTGCCTGGTGACATTGGGCAACTGGCTCATGAGTTGAATAAGCAAGTCCTCGAAACCAATCAGCCGATTCGCAACCGCTTGATTGAAGGCACGTTGAAAACCGGCGAAACCAAAAGATATTGGACCGCCAGTTATTTTCCCGTGCCTCTGCAGGATGGTCAGCAGGGCGTCGCGGCGGCAGTCACGGAAATCACCGATTTGCGAAAAGCTGAAAAAGCTCTGGAAGAAAGCCAAAACTTTATTCAGCGAATTTCGGAATCTACTCCTGGCATCGTTCACATTTACGAGGTCACGACCCATCGCCTGGTTTATCTCAACGCGACAGCCTCTAAACTGCTGGGCTATGGCGTTGATGAAATGATGCAGATGGCAGCCCTGGCCGAGCGACTGGTTCATCCTGACGATCGCCCTGCTCTAGAAAATCATTACGCCCAAATTCGCGAAACTGGGTCCGCCGCCGCCACGTTAGAACTGCGAGTACGCAAAAAAAGCGGCGTTTGGTGCTGGCTTGAGACTCGCAATGTGGTGTTTAGCCGCAGTGACGCTGGGGATGTCGAGCAGATTCTCGGCATCAGCACGGATATTTCCCAGCGCAAACAGGCGGAGCGGGCGCTGCATCGGCAAAAGAAATCTTTGGAAGATGCCATTCTGATGGCCCAAGAGGCGGATTCGGCCAATCAGGCGAAGTCGGAATTTTTGGCCAACATGAGCCACGAAATTCGCACCCCCATGAACCTAATTTTGGGTATGAGTCAGCTCCTTTCACGCACGCAGTTGGACGATCGCCAGCAGGACTTGCTTAGGGTACTGCGCAATAACGGCCAAGTGTTGTTAACGCTCATTGACGACATTCTTGATCTGTCAAAACTGGAAGCCTATGAGCTCAAAATTGAGCATCACGCTTTTCATCTGCCCCATTCACTAGAGTCTCTGTTGGAAACCTTTGCCCACCAGGCTGAGCAAAAAGGGCTGGAACTCAGGCTCGACATCGATGAAACGGTGCCGTCGATTGTCTCCACGGATGAGTTTCGCGTGCAGCAGGTCCTACGTAATCTGCTCAGCAATGCGTTCAAATTTACCCAGACTGGCCATGTCGCAATTGCCGTCGATAGGGCCAATTTGCGGGACTGGCCAGAGGGTCAGGAGGCGTCTTCACATCCGGACGACGACAACGCGATCTTTCTCCGTTTCACCATCACTGATACGGGCGTTGGCATTCCCGAGGACATTCAGCCACGACTCTTTGAGCCGTTTATTCAAGCGGACACCTCAACCACTCGTCAGTATGGCGGTACTGGCCTCGGACTGACGATTTGTCGACGCATTGTGGAACTAATGCAGGGGCGGATTGGCGTCGAAAGTTCGCCCCTGCAGGGCTCGACGTTCTGGTTTACGATCCCTTGCTCTCATCTGGAGGGTTCCAGGGCAACCGCCGACCAGCAGCGCTATGAAGCTGTCAGTCGTTCAGCGGATGCGCCGCCGCACGATATCAGAATTTTGGTTGTGGAAGATAATCTTGACAATCAGCATCTTTTAATCACGATGTTGACAGAACTCGGCTACGCCAATATTGAGGCAGTGGATGACGGAGCCGCGTTTCTGCAAAAAATGGCTGAGCAACCCGGCCAGCCGCATCAGTCTCCCGTCTACGACATTGTCTTGATGGATTGTCAGATGCCCCATTTGGATGGTTATGAAGCAACGCGGCAGTTTCGCCAGCAGGAAGCAGACAGCCAGCATATTCCCATTGTGGGATTAACAGCAAATGCCATGAAGGGCGATCGCGAAAAATGTCTCGCCGCCGGCATGGATGATTATCTCAGCAAGCCAATCGCCCTCGACGTCTTTGCCACCGTGATTGAAAGATGGACGTAGCCAAGCTAACTTCGGCAGTCCTCAGTTTTGCCTTTTGTCTCTGCCTGCCTGACATAGCAAATCGCAGTTGAGTTTGGTTATCTTTAAGTGGCTACAATTCTTATGTAGCGATGCTTTTACTTCTGCTTTCTGACCTCTGCCTTTCGCTAGGCTAGAGTCATTTGGGAGGACGCTACTATGACTGCCTTCACCATTGATCTCAGCCCGATCTCCCGCCTCAATCACCACCAGTTTGAGCAGCTTTGTGCGGCCAACCCCGATATCAAGTTTGAGCGCACCTCTACTGGAGAGCTTGTCATCATGTCCCCCACTGGTGGCGAAACGGGTCGTAGCAATGCCACGCTCATCGCTCGCTTCGTTGTTTGGAATGAGCAGTCTAATTTAGGCTTCGTATTTGATTCATCAACTTGTTTCAAGTTGCCGAGAGGTGGCGATCGCTCGCCCGATGTGGCCTGGGTCGAAAAGTCTCGCTGGGAAGCGCTTAGTCCAGAGCAGCGCCGCAAGTTTCCGCCGCTGTGCCCGGACTTCGTGTTGGAGCTGGTTTCTCTCAGTGACAACGTCAACATCGTACGGACCAAAATGCAGGAATATCTCGATAGCGGCTTGCGACTGGGTTGGCTGATTGACCCACAAACCCGACAGGTTGAAATTTATCGACCTGATCAGCCGGTTGAAGCGTTGGCTGCACCAGATGAACTGAGCGGTGATCCGGTATTACCCAACCTCGTATTGTCAGTCGCATGGTTGTGGCGATCGCCCGTCTAACCCACTAACCGCGGCTTTTTCCGCCTTCTGACTTCTGACTTTCATCATGCCGTCGGCCTTGCTCATCGGCGGATACCCAGGTCGGCAGCAATGCGGTGAGCACAGGCAAAGCCCGAAAAGGCAACGGCGTTGAGCCCCTGACCGGGAAAGGTGCTGTCACCGACGCAATACAGTCCGGGGATGGCGGTGCGATTGAAGGGCATGCCTAACAGTCCCGACAGTTGTCGGCGAGGCATCGGTCCGTAGGTGCCGTCTAGGCGTCCCAAAAAGCGACGATGGGTGCGGGGCGTGGCAATGGAGCAATAATCGATCGCTGCCGACAGTCCTGGAAAAATGCTTTCTAGCCGTTGGATGAGCTGTTGAGCCAGGGTTTGCTTGTGCTGTCGATACTCACGGGGCGATCGCCCCTGCCAGTCCGCCATCCAACTAGGGGTGAAGGTATGCAAAATATGCCGTCCTGGAGGCGCTAGGCTGGGGTCAAGCAGCGTCGGAATCGACAAGAATATGGTGCCATTGGCCGCTTCCAGCGCTGCCCAGTCGTCGAGCAAGATTTGATGACAGTCCGTATCTGGCGGAATGACGCTGGCATCGACACCCAGATGCAGGCTCAAAAAGCTAGGGGCTGCTGCATAGCGCTGCTGCCAGCGCTGTTCTTGCTCCGGCAAAGATGCCTCCAGCAGGGTATTGAAAGTGTCCCAGCGGGTGGCGTTCGACACAATGTGATCGCCAATGTAGCGTCTGCCGCTGGCGAGTTCAACGCCGATTGCCCGTCCCCGCTCAGTGATAATGCGTTTAACCCGCGAGCGATATTGAATGTAGCCCCCGGCGGCAACCAGGCCCTCGGCCAGCTTTTCAGCAATGTGTCCGACCCCGCCTCGGGGATAGTTAACGCCGCCGTAGTGGCGATCGCTGAAGACCATGCCCGCATTGATCAGGGGCGTTTTGGCCGCCGGCACCACCGACCAGCAGTAGCATTCCATATCGATAAAGCGCAGCAGTTCCGGCTCGCGCAGATAGCGCCGCGCCAAGCCGCCCACATTAACTGGCAGATGGCGGGCCAGGCCGAGACAGGCCAGAGGATTTTGCGCAAATACCCGAGCCACATAGCGCGGCTCTTCCAAGGAAAGCAGCTCAATCGCGTTCAGGCAGTTAAAGACGCCCCAGCAGGTGTCATAAAAACGGCGAATGCCGGAGCGCTCATGGGGAAAGCGATCGCCCAATTCTGCCAAAAACGCCTCATAGTCGCGATGCACCCGCACGGATAGGCCATTGGGCAGCCGATAATGCACCTGCACCGGATCGGGAATCGTGTCGATTTGCTGGCCAACGGCGGCCAGGGCGCGGGTCAGCAGATTGGTGGTGCCCTGCTGACCAAAGCCAAAAATCATCGACGCGCCCACATCAAACCGATACCCATCCCGTTCAAAGTAGCCGGCACTGCCGCCGGGAATCAAATGGGACTCCAGCACTAACGGTCGCGCACCTTTGGCAGCAAGCTGGGTGGCGGTGACGAGTCCCCCCATGCCAGCGCCAATCACAATCACATCGAAATGACTGCCGTCGGGCCAAGGGCGAGCGGGGGTAAAGACAGGGGCAGATTGCATGGCGGCGATCGCTCAGTTTTGGTAAGTACTCAGTCCATAAAATCACTTATTTGGTAACGCTGTGTCAGCGAATCGCCCACCGGCACAGTATGATAATCCAGACCATTTGCCACCGCAGATTTATGGCTCTTCAACTCCGTGTCTTTGTACCGCCCCATCCCCTGGTGAAACACTGGTTGGGGGTGGCTCGCGATGTCAACACGCCCTCCGCGCTTTTTCGCAACGCCATGACTGAGTTGGGCCGGTGGCTCACCTACGAAGCCGTCCGCGAATGGTTGCCCACCTTTGACACTCAGGTGGAAACGCCGCTGGCGCCCTGTCAGGCGACGTTTGTGAATCCAGAAGTGCCGATGATTATCATGCCGATTTTGCGAGCCGGACTGGCGCTGATGGAAGGGGCGCAGTCGGTGCTGCCGCTCGCTTCGGTCTATCACGTCGGCTATGTTCGCAATGAAGAGACCCTGGAAGCGAGTTGCTATCTCAATAAGCTGCCGGCTGCCCTACCCCCCGAAACGCGGGTGCTGATTAGCGAACCGATGCTGGCGACCGGTGGCACGATGCTGGCCGCTATGGCCGATTTAACCGCGCGAGGCGTACAACCCGAACATGTCCGCATCATTGCCATTGTGGCCTCGCCTGTGGCCCTAAAAAAGCTCGCCGAAGCTTACCCAGCCCTCAATATTTACACCGCCATCATTGATGAAGGGCTAAATGAGGATGGCTACATCGTGCCAGGGTTAGGGGATGCCGGTGATCGCACCTTTGGCACCTAAAGCGCGTCATCAATCATAACTAAAAACCTGATTTTCCACCCTCACACCCTCACACCCAGCTACCCAACCACCCAACCACCCAGCCACCCTCACACCCAGCCACCCTCAGTCCATATAGTCGACCCGATCATGAATATTGATAGTTTTGTTGGCAACATCGCATTTTGACCCACCAGGTTCCTCTAAAATGTGGACGGATAAAGCAAGCAGGTAGCTATGCAAGTATTGGCTCTAATCCCTGGTGGAATCAGCGATCAGCTCCTATTTTTTCCGACCCTCGAGCACTTTAAACAAAGTCTGCCAAAGGCTGAAATTTCAGTTGTGGTAGAGCCCGCAGCCGCGGCTGCTTATCGAGTTTCTAAGACGGTGCAGTCCACCATTCCCTATTCATTTGGTCGCAATAACAGCCCCGCCGATTGGGCCAATCTTTTAGGCATCGTGCGCGATCGCGAATACGAAGTGGTGCTCACCGCCACTCAGGATTGGGCGACCTCGTTGATGCTATGGCTTAGCGGCATTCCGACCCGCATCGGCTATCAGAGTTCAGTCAACAACCTGTTTTTAACCGCCACTGTGCCCGGCAAAACCGAGCAATATACGGCCTTTCGCTATCACGATTTGCTAGGGCCGCTAGAGCTGTCTGGGCCTTGCCCTGATATTGTCATCAATGTCCCCCAAGGCGACATTAGTTGGGTGCAGGGGCAACTGCAGACTCAGGAAATTGGCGATCAGGGATATGTGCTGATGTACCCTGGCCCGGCGGAAGGTCAGCCTGATGATACCTATGCCGATAAAAACTGGATTGCGATCGCTCAGGATTTTCAGCGTCGTCAGCCCGGTCTGCCTTTGGTGCTGCTCCAACAGCCCCAAACGGCGGCAACGGTCAAATCCATCGCTCAGAACGTACCTGGCATCAAAGTCATTCGTCCCGACAACTTAGGCCAAACGGCGGCTTTGGTTGCCGGCGCTAACCTCCTTTTAGCTACCGATAGCTATGTTTCCGGGTTGGGCGTGGCCTTGAGCGTGTTCACGCTGACCTTGTTTGGCCGCAATCGTCCCAGCGATCGCTTCCCGCCGGTAAACGATACTGAGCAGCGTTTTTTAGGGATTACATCGGAGACGGGACGGGTGAGCGATATCACCGTTGAAACAGTCTTAGCTAAAGTGTGGGGTGAAGGTTAACCTGATTTGAGCACGTCCGCGCTGAAGCAGCTGATCAAATCCGCGATCGTTGCCAATATTGATGCAACCAGCTACTTTTTCCACTTTAGTAGTGAGTTCTTTTTTGAAAAGTCTGGCACCCTACATAGGGAATGATACTGTAAGGCGATTTTCGTAAGGAGCCGAGCCCTGTGGACAAAATCAAAGGTCAAGCAAGTAAGGTTGGTGAGTTGCTCTTTGATCGCGAGACCGGAGCAACTTACAAAAAGACAGTGACGCTTACCTGTGCCATTCTGCGGGAAACAGGGGTCCTGCTGTGGCTGGTGATCTGTCTGGTATTTGTGGGTGGCGAATGGTTTTGGTACAAGTCCATTGCCTTGGGCCGCTCATCTCGCAATTGGTATGAAGAGTTGAAAGCACCTAGTGAAGCCGAACCCAAGTCCGCCAGCGACATCGGCGAGTCGGCCTTGACGGCTTTGGGCACCGGCGCTGGAACTCTTTTATATCAGGCTAAAAAACAGTTGGGAATGGATGCGGCGCCGCCAGCCCCACGCGAGCCAGCAGCGGCAGCGAAACCGGCTGCCGCACCCGCGGCGGAACCTACACAACCCGCGACCGCGGCGACCACTACTACTGCACCCGCGAACCCAGAGCCAGTAGCAGCGCCATCGGTGACCTTTGAGGCCGAACCCACCACCGTCAGTCCCGAGGTCGAGGCCGACACGGGCATTGCGACTGACCCCGATATCTCATCTTGACTCTGCCTGGTAGTTAGCTCTGGTTTAATCTGGTTGGCCGGCACCATGCCTTTGAAACTCAGCCCACTGCCGCTCAACTAGCTCTCGAAAGGCTTGCCGAAAGTGCTGCTCGGAAAAGCGTTCAGCATGCTGGCGAATTGCCTCAGCAGGGGTTGTTAGCGGCGCGACCTCGAAGGCTCGTACAGCTTGCATAAGAGAGGCGACTGTTTGCTCGGGAAAAAGCAGTCCGGTTTTGCCCGAGACTACCGTTTCCAAAGCGCCCCCGCGACCATAGGCGATCGCGGGGGCACCTGCCGCCTGCGCCTCGACTAGGGTGATGCCAAAATCTTCCTCAGCCGGAAAGATGAAGGCTTTACAGCGCTCCATATAATCAATGACAACGGCGTCCGACTGATAGCCTAAAAACTGAATGTTGGGACGAGCCGTTTTTTGCAACTGCGATCGCGAGTCACCCTCGCCAATCACCACCCGCGGCAGACCCAGTTCGTTAAACGCGGAAATGGTTAAATCGACTCGCTTATAAGGGACAAAGCGCGACACCGTGAGGTAAAAATCGGCGCGAGGGCGATCGCTGCGAAACCGCTCCGTGGCCACTGGCGGATAAATTACTTGGGCTGAACGGCGATAGGTTTTATGGATGCGGCGAGCAATAAACCGAGAATTCGCTACAAAACAGTCGACTCGGTTGACGGTGCTCACATCCCAGAGCCGCAGATAGTGCAAGATCATGCGAGTCACGAATCCTTTGAGTCCATGTTGGAGTCCGGACTGCTTTAGGTATTGCCACTGCAAATCCCAGCCGTAGCGGATGGGCGTGTGAACGTAGCTGATGTGCAGCTGATCGGCCCTCGTGAGGACTCCTTTGGCGACCGCATGGTGGCTGGAAATGACGATGTCATAATCGGTGAAATCAAACTGCTCAACCGCGATTGGCATCAGTGGCAGATACTGGCGAAAATGCTGGCGGGCGCGCGGCAGCTTCTGAATAAAGGAAGTCATAACCGGCCGATTTTGAATAAACCCTCGGGCCTCGGGCGCCAAAAAATCAACCAGACTAAAAAGATGCGCCTCTGGATACAGCTGTAAAATTTGTTCAACAACGCGCTCTGACCCAGCATAAGCCGCTAACCACTCATGGGCGATCGCGATTTTCATAACACCTACTTCTGGCCGCGGGAGCCATTTACCTCATTTGGTCGTCTCAGAGTACCATCCCCCTGGCGCCTTGCCCCCACGCTCATACCCCGCTACTACGCTACTCAGGCCTCTCCGGGATTCTACCAACATGCTAAAGTTTGTTACGAATAGTGAGCAGCCTGTTCACTTTCGACAGCTCTTTTCCGTCCCAGTAGATTCAGCGAGGCTATCAGCGTGACTCAAAATCCCATTCCTATTCTTGATCTCAAGCCCCAGTATCAAGTCATTCAGACTGAGATTCAGGCGGCTATCAATCGCGTTCTGGAATCGGGACAATTCATTCTGGGGCCCGAGGTGCAGCAGTTTGAAAGTGACGCCGCTCAATATTTGGGCGTCAAACACGCAATTGGAGTTAACTCTGGGACCGATGCGTTGGTGATTGGTCTGCGATCGCTGGGCATTGGCGCCGGCGACGAAGTTATTACGACTCCCTTTAGCTTCTTTGCCACCGCAGAATCCATCAGTATGGTGGGGGCGCAACCGGTGTTTGTTGATATCGATGACGCTTCGTTTAATCTCGACCCAGCACAGATTCGCGAGGCCATTACGGCAAAGACCAAAGCCATCTTACCCGTACACCTATTTGGCAACCCGGCCGCTATGGTCGAAATTTTAGAGCTGGCCGCAGCGCACAAGCTGAAAGTAGTAGAAGACTGTGCGCAGTCCTTTGGCGCTGTGTTCAAAGGCGACGACCCGCGCTATGGGCAGCAGCCTGACCAAGCCAGCACCCGCGATCGCCTGATGGGGAAATTTACTGGAGCAATGGGCGATGTGGGCGCGTTCTCCTTCTTTCCGACGAAAAATTTGGGGGCCTATGGCGATGGCGGCCTGATTACGACTAACGACGATGCGCTCGCCGAAATGGCCCGCAAACTGCGCATTCACGGCGCGCTGAAGCGCTATCACAATGAAATTTTGGGCTACAACTCGCGGTTGGACGCGCTGCAGGCCGCCATTCTGGCAGTCAAGCTACCGTACATTGGCCGATGGAATCAGCAGCGGCGACAGGTAGCAGAAACCTATAATCGGCTCTTAAAAGACGTTGCGGAGGTAATTACGCCGACCATCACAGCGGGGCACGTTTTTCATCAATATACTCTGCGAATTTTGGCCGGTAAACGAGATGCGGTCAAAGCTCATCTCGCCGAGCAAGGTATTGGAGCGATGATCTACTACCCCATTCCGCAGGATTGTCTGCCAGTATATGCCGGGCAGTATCCCACCTATCCGGTCAGTCAACAGTTGGCCTCAGAGGTCTTGAGCCTGCCCATTTGGCCGGAACTGGAGGTGGCCAAGCAGGAACGAGTCGTCCAAGCCATTAAGGCTGCAGTGGCATGTTAAAGGCTATGCAAATTAATAATCTCCCCGTCACACTCTCTTACCCTGCCACCCAACCACCCTGCCGCTAATCAGGTACTTTTTTACCCGCAAAGCCCTTGGCTCTCCGCTTCCCGTTCCACTCCCCACTCTCTTTTCCCCCCACCTGCCAAACTCCGAATTTTCTATAAAACTGCGGCTGGATTACCTGCCTTAAAGGTCGTGTTTCTCTAAACTAAACTGAGTTCAATTTCTACAGGCGCTGTGTTGCACAGGAAAACTGACATGGATGACTTAGCACTCTGGCAACGTTATCAGGATTGGCTCTATCGGCACGAAGACCTCGGGCTCTATCTCGACATTAGCCGTATTCGCTTTGACGATGCTTTTGTAGAGCACATGCAGCCTAAGTTTGCTCAGGCATTCGAAGAGATGGCAGCGCTGGAGCAAGGAGCGATCGCCAACCCCGATGAAAATCGGATGGTGGGACACTATTGGCTGCGCGATCCGGATCGGGCTCCTTCAGCAGAACTGAAGCAAGATATTGTTTCCACACTGCAAGACATCAAAACGTTTACCCAGCAGGTCCACACCGGCGCACTGTATCCACCAGGACAAGAAAAATTTACGGATTTGCTCTGCATTGGCATCGGAGGATCGGCTCTGGGGCCGCAGTTTGTTTCTCAAGCATTAACGGCTGACTTTCCACCTTTACAGGCTCACTTCATCGACAATACTGATCCCGCCGGAATTGATCGCATCCTCAATCGCTTGGGCGATCGCCTCGCGACGACTTTAATTATTGTCACGTCGAAGTCTGGCGGCACGCCGGAAACCCGTAATGCCATGGTGGAGGTGCAGCATCGCTTTGAAAAAATGGGCCGTAGCTTTGCTAAACAAGCGGTTGCCGTCACCGGCATCGGCAGCAATCTAGAGAAAGTTGCCACGGGGCAAGGCTGGCTGGGCACCTTTCCGATGCACGGCTGGGTGGGCGGACGCACCTCCGAACTGTCAGCCGTTGGGCTGCTGCCGGCGGCCCTGGAAGGCATCGATATGATCGCCATTTTGCAGGGAGCAAAAATTATGGATGCCGCCACTCGCGTGGCTGACTTGCGCCAAAACCCGGCGGCGATGTTGGCATTAAGTTGGTACTACGTTGGGGAGGGGCACGGTCTTAAAGATATGGTGCTGCTGCCCTACAAAGATAGCCTAGCCCTGTTCAGTCGCTATTTGCAGCAGTTAGTCATGGAATCGCTGGGCAAAGAACGAGATTTAGACGGCAACATTGTTAATCAAGGCATTGCCGTTTATGGCAACAAAGGCTCAACCGACCAGCATGCTTATGTGCAGCAGTTGCGAGAAGGCGTCAATAATTTTTTCGTGACCTTTATTGCCGTGCTGGAAGACCGCGAAGGCGACTCAATTGTGATTGACCAAGAGGCGACTGCTGGCGACTTCCTAAACGGTTTTCTCCTCGGGACTCGGCAGGCACTGTATGAAAATCAGCGAGACTCCATCACTATTACTGTGCCAAGCGTGACGCCAAAAATCGTAGGAGCGTTAATTGCTCTGTATGAGCGAGCCGTGGGCTTGTATGCGTCCCTAGTCAATATCAACGCCTATCATCAACCCGGTGTAGAAGCGGGCAAAAAAGCGGCAGCGGGGATTTTAGATTTACAGGCACGGGCGATCGCAGCGGTTCAGCAGGTCTCCAGCCCACTGAAACTAGGCGCTTTAGCTAGCAAGATGGGAGCCGAACAAGATATTGAGACGATTTATCAAATCTTGCGACATCTAAATGCCAATAATCGCCATATCAAGGTCGTCAACCCAGACGCTAAACCCAGCGAATGGTTGATCACTCATCAGAATGCCGATTGAGCGGACGGGCAGCGGTTGAGCCATTTCATAAATAACTTTTGTTCCAACGCCTGCAGTTTCAACCTCTGTAGCTCTAGACAAGAGAATCGGCAAAACAAAAGTCGAGCGACTCCTGAGTTACCGCTTAGGTCTGCTCACTCAGGGATAGAAACGGTCACAGCGGCGATCGCCACGTACATGTCGTCGTTCTTATCGTGCAGTTCGGCGATCGCCTTACCCGTGACCACCATGCCACCGTTTTCTAAAGTCAATGTCTTTTGGCCAAAAGGCAGCACTGCCAAAACTTCTCCCTGCCGGACTAATTCTGGAAACGGCACTGCCACCTGCACATCCACCATCATTTGGTCGGGATGGTCTAAGCCAGCCACTTCCCAAACGCCAGGCAGCGCATTGTGGGCGATCGCATTGCGGACGGCCCGGGCCGCTGCCACGGTTGGATCTTGACCATGCTGATCCACCCCCATCCCCATCTCAATCACCAACCGCTTTTGACTCATCCCACCCTCTGAATTCGTCGTCCCTTACCTGTGCCAAGCATCATTGCAGCAGTGTCGTAGCAGAATTCATGAGGAACTCGAAGGGAGCAGGGAACAGGAAATAGGGAACAGGAAATTTCATTACACCAAAGCTCTGCAAGCAGGCTCCGCCCACACCCCATCACGCCCTCACTCACTCATCCACCCCCTCACCCGCCACTCTCCACCGGCGCCCGATAGCCTTGAATATTCTCTGGACGAAAGCGACGAATGATGGGTGTGGCTAGGCGAACATCGGAGTCCGAGCCCTGCAGTACAACCAGATATTTACCAGCGTTTAGACGATTGCGATAAGAAAGAGCGTCGCCACTGCCGAAGGCTGCACCGGCCCCCCCGCCGACGAAAAAGGCTCCCATGGCGCCTGAACCGGCTCCCAGCAAACCACCGATAATTTGATTGCCGATTGTCCCAGCCCACGGAAAAGTGTCAAGCCCCGTGATCAAGTTAAAGCAAAACCCGGCGATGAACCCAAAGGGCACTAGCCAAAACATCATTAGGCGCATCTGCTTCCATGCTTGGTTAGCGGGATCGATCAGGCCAAACTCGTCGGCACTTTTATAGCCTTTGCCTAAAATAGTTACTTCATCCATTTTGAAACTGGCTGCTTCCAAGGCGGAATAAGCGGCCTCTGCCTTGATGCGATCGCTTAGTACAGCTATCAAATAATTCATTGCCCTGCTGACAATATCGATATTGTTCGAGTCTTCCAGCCAGTCAGCCATTCTAAATCTGCAACGGGTGCAAGGTCCTCAAAAGAGAACTCTATGAATAGCACCAGATTAAAATGCTTTTAGGTGGAAGGCTTCTAGTGTCTTACTGTAGCTGATCAACGAGTCGGCTTTTTCGCAAATTACTGTGAGTTGTGCACTGTGGCCTGGTAGTAGTGGTAGACGTCTCGACTCTCAGGAGAGCCTCTCAGCTAAACTGCAATCGCGCTACGGCATGACAAATTACGGTCGTTGCTTATCAGCTCTGACAGGCTCTTCCCGAAGATATAAACTCGAGAAAATCGCGAATGCGATCGCGCAACAGGGTAAGATGACAAAATCCACATCTTTAATGAAGCAGCTCTGTTGTAGCTCACTGCGTAGGAAATTATGAGACAGTTAATTACCCGCTTTTTGGCATTCGCTTTGGTGGCGGCCATCAGTTTAACCGGCTGCAGTAATGCCGGGGTTAGTGGGCAAATGACCGGTGAATATAAGGCGGACACGCTGACCGTTATCGATAATTTGAGAACCGCTATTAATGTTTCTCCGGATGATCCCGATAGAGATGGAGTAGAAGTTGATGCCCGCAATATCATCAATGATTACTTTTCTTTTTATCGACGCGATAATGCTGTTGACAGCTTGAGCTCCTTTGCAACATTGCGAACTGCTCTAAATGGATTGGCTGGGCACTACAGTTCCTACCCCAACCGACCAGTCCCAGAAAAACTCAAGCAACGTTTGGAACAGGAATTTAAGCAGGTTGAAGCCGCCCTTAAGCGGGGAGCCTAATCGGCTTTAAAGTTTCAGACATAGTTCAGTAATTCACCTTGCTGATAAGCGCTCTCTATTGCATCGAAGGGGGCGCTTTTTTGTTATGAGGGCGGGCTTGGCCCGGTTTTTGGAGTTGCTGATTGAGCTTATGAAGTCACGCCATCCGCAGCATTTTTGGCTCCAGGCAAACCCGTAAATAAAATAGTGCCCATTGACTGCGATGCACGCTGCTATCCAGAACATCAAATATTATTTGACGCCGGTTAGTTTACTTTGTTAGAATCGCAATTCTGTAGTGGAGAGCTGAGAATAGGGACATGAAAGTCCGCGCATCCGTCCGAAGAATGTGTGACAAGTGTCGCGTTATCCGCCGTAAAGGTCGGGTAATGGTGATTTGTTCGAATCCTAAACATAAACAACGTCAGGGATAAAACTCCTGAAATTGCGCAATTGTAACGGGTTAGTAACTGCTAGTAAGCGTTGCTTTTGCCAAGCAGCTTGAGGATTTGAGTTTAAGCTGCGTCAATAAAATAAAATTCATGGGGAGAAATAGTCAGTGGCACGGATTGCTGGTGTAGACCTGCCAAGAGACAAACGGGTTGAGATTGGTCTGACATATATCTATGGGATTGGGCTGAGTCGCTCACAGGCCATACTTGAAAAAACTGGAGTTAGTCCGGATATTCGAGTACGAGATTTGACCGACTCAGATGTTGCTAGCCTACGTGACTCCGTCGAAAACGACTATCAAGTCGAAGGGGATTTACGTCGTCTAGAAGGGATGAACATCAAACGCCTGATGGATATCGGTTGCTATCGCGGTAGACGCCACAGAGCCGGCCTTCCAGTTCGGGGACAGCGCACCCGGACCAATTCAAGAACTCGGCGTAGCGGCAAGCGTACTGTTGCTGGTAAAAAGAAAGCGCCTAAGAAATAACAAAATTTGGGGTGTATTTGGCTGCACCGTCTATGCTTTAGACGATGCTTTTCAATGCGCCCGTTTTTGCTGGTCTTTAGGTGACGATTTAAGGGGAAAAGGTACAACAAGAAATGGCTAAACCAACGAAAAAGTCGGGCGGGCGCAAGACCAAAAAGAACGTGCCGAACGGCGTTGCTCATATTCAATCTACATTCAACAACACGATTGTGACCATTACGGATGCAAATGGTGGTGCCGTTTCTTGGTCGTCGGCTGGAGCTAGTGGCTTTAAAGGCGCTAAAAAAGGCACTCCTTTTGCTGCTCAGACAGCAGCTGATAGCGCTGCTCGCCGAGCTATGGATCAGGGCATGCGGCAGATTGAAGTGATGGTTAGTGGGCCTGGGGCAGGCCGTGAGACGGCTATTCGAGCGCTGCAGGCTGCTGGATTGGAAATCACGCTGATTCGAGATGTGACTCCGATTCCTCACAATGGTTGTCGTCCACCAAAGCGGCGGCGCGTATAGCTTCAGGTATTTCAGAGTACTGACAAGGCAAGGGAGAACACAGCAGTGGCACAGTTTCAAGTCGAGTGCGTAGAATCATCTATCGGAGACGATCAGAGCCATTTTAGTCGATTCGTTATTGAACCTTTAGAGCGCAGTCAAGGAATTACTGTCGGTAATGCTTTGCGTCGGGTATTGCTGTCTAACTTGGAAGGGACAGCAATTACGGCTGTTCGAATTGCTGGAGCAACGCACGAATTTTCCACAGTGCCAGGAGTGCGCGAAGACGTTCTGGACGTGCTCTTAAATATGAAAGAGATAGTGTTGAAAAGTTATTCAGCGCAGCCTCAGATTGGTCGATTAATTGTGCAGGGGCCGGCTAAGGTGACAGCGGGACATTTTGACCTGCCATCGGAAGTTGAAATCATTGATCCAGAGCAATACATTGCCACTGTGGCTGAGGGGCACACGCTGGAAATGGAGTTTCGGATTGAGCAGGGCAAGGGCTATCGAGCGATTGAGCGTAGCCATGATGAGGCTGCAGCACTCGATTTCATGCAAATTGATGCCATCTTTATGCCAGTTAGGAAAGTCAACTACACGATTGAAGATGTCATGGAAGGAGGCGCGTTGAAAAAAGATCGCTTGCTGATGGAAGTGACCACAAACGGTAGTTTGACTCCTCAGCAAGCCATGAGTGAGGCCGCAGCAATTTTGGTTTCTCTGTTCAATCCGCTGAAGGATGTCACATTAGAGCCGAAGTCTGAAGAAGAGCCCAAAGAGGAAGATCCGGCTAATCATATTCCGATTGAGGAACTTCAGCTTTCTGTCAGGGCCTACAATTGTTTGAAGCGGGCACAGGTCAATTCAGTTGCCGATCTGTTGGATTTCACTCAGGAAGATTTGCTAGAGATCAAGAATTTTGGTCAAAAGTCTGCTGACGAAGTCATTGAGGCTCTACAGCAGCGCTTGGGAATTACGCTACCGGCTGAAAAATCTGCCAAAACTTCTTAGTGAAGCAAATTGATCCAGTTTTACTGGAATTCTTGTTCCGAGGCGGCTTGCTTCGGATTTTTATTGTTGAGTTGTGTGAATGATAAGGGGGAAGAAACTATGCGTCACGGCTGTCGCGTCCCACGGTTGGGCAAACCGGCGGATCAGCGTCGTGCTTTATTGCGATCGCTCACCACTGAGCTGATTCGTAACGGTCAAATCAAGACTACAAAAGTCCGGGCCAAAGCGGTTCGTTCTGAAGCTGACCGAATGATCACGTTGGCAAAAGATGGCTCTTTGGCCTCTCGTCGTCAAGCCCTAGCCTATATATATGATCCCAAGTTGGTGAAGGCGCTGTTTGAGCAAGCACCAGACCGCTACAGCGATCGCCAAGGAGGCTACACTCGCATACTGCGCACCGTGCGGCGCCGTGGCGATAACGCTGAGATGGCCATTATTGAATTGACTTAGAGGAGTCCAAGATTCGACGATGGCTGCTGCGAGTCCAAAACTGGCAACCTTAAGTACCGATGGCGCAACCAGCAACGCTGACTATCAGCGTGTCGCTTTGGTTGTGCAATATGTGGGTACGCGGTTTCACGGCTGGCAGCGACAGCCTCGAGAACGGACCGTGCAGGGAGATATTGAAGCGGCGATCGCCAGTGTTCTGAACGCTCCAGTTACCCTATGTGGTGCGGGTCGTACGGATACCGGAGTGCATGCAGCGGCTCAAGTCGCTCACTTTCGGGCTCCAGCTTTAATTCCGGCTTACCGTTGGGCCAGCATTTTGAATAGCCGTCTGCCAGACGATATTGTCATTCGAGGCTCAGCTCAGGTGCCCCATGACTGGCATGCGCAATTTTCTGCCCAGTGGCGGCGCTATCGATATATTCTCTACACTCACCCCGTTCCCAACTTATTCATTCGACCATTTTCGTGGCACTACTATTACGAACCCCTGAGCACGGTAGACATGCAAGCAGCGCTTGATCCATTAGTGGGATATCACGACCTCACTGCCTTCCAGCGGGCTGGTTCAAAACGCTCCCATGCTTGGGTCGATTTGCAATGTGCGGCCTGTCAGCGGCGGGAACCGTTTATTACTGTTGAGCTTCAGGCTAACGGCTTTTTATACGGCATGGTGCGACTGTTAATGGGCCTTTTGGTGCAGGTGGGGCGAGGCTTGCTTAGCGCTGAAGAGTTTACACAACTTTGGCAAGACCGTCAGCGCCATCGGGTAAAATATGCCGCGCCGGCCAGTGGCCTTTGTCTACTCCGTGTTGGGTACGAACACTTCCCCTTTGCGCCTGACATTTGGTACGACACACAGCCGCACTTTGCTTTATCTCAGCCCACTCCTGCAATCGCAGTTTAAGGCTTTGCTCTCTCTCACTTTGCTTCCATTGACTGATTGATTCACTTACAGACCCATGACTAAGACCTACATTCCACCCACCGACAGCTTGGACCAGAAATGGTACGTCGTTGACGCTGCAGACCAGCGGCTAGGACGTCTGGCAACTGAAATTGCCACCGTTTTACGAGGCAAAAATAAGCCTACATTTACCCCCAATATGGATACCGGCGATTTTGTGATTGTGGTGAATGCCGAAAAGGTCGTTGTTACCGGCAATAAGTCTAGCCAAAAGCTGTATCGTCGCCACTCTGGTCGTCCTGGCGGTATGAAGGTGGAAACTTTTGACCAGCTACAGGCGCGAATTCCTGAGCGTATCATTGAAAAAGCCGTGAAAGGCATGTTGCCTAAAAACGCTTTGGGTCGCAAGCTCTTTACAAAGTTAAAAGTATACGCGGGCCCTGACCATCCCCATGCGGCCCAACAGCCTGAAGCCATGATCATCAATACCATTCCTGGAGGTAACGCCTGATGCAAGCGACTGATACGACCGAACGTGTAGTTTATTGGGGTACGGGTCGCCGCAAATCGGCGATCGCCCGAGTCCGTTTAGTGCCCGGCAGCGGCGAATTAACCATCAATGGTCGCCCCGGTGCGCTTCATCTGCAGGGAAATCCAGCTTATCTGGCGACTGTCAAAGCGCCTTTGGAAACGTTAGGCTTAGAAAATGAATATGACATCTTGGTCAACGTCCGCGGCGGCGGCCTAACGGGACATGCTGACGCCATTAAAATGGGCGTTGCTCGGGCATTATGTGAACTTGATCCGGAGAATCGAAAGCCCTTAAAGGTCGAAGGCTATTTGACTCGTGATCCCCGTAGCAAAGAGCGTAAGAAATACGGTCTTAAAAAAGCTCGTAAAGCGCCTCAGTTCTCCAAGCGCTAAGTTGGCCTGGCAGCATTATTCAAACCGCTGCCTCCAATGCCATCTATACCTGTTCAAATCGATTCAGTTGAGAGGTCATTATGCCAAAATCTGACATTCATCCTGAGTGGTATCCCGAAGCCAAAGTTTACTGCGATGGCAAGTTGGTGATGACGGTCGGGTCTACCAAGCCTGAACTACACGTAGACGTTTGGTCGGGTAATCATCCCTTTTACACTGGCACGCAGAAAATTATTGATACGGAAGGGCGAGTTGAGCGCTTTATGCGGAAGTACGGTATGACCGACAGCTCTGCTGGTTCAGATGCCGGTGCTAAAGCAGACTCTTAGTCAATAGCAGACAGCACTGCTGGGTGCCCTCTGCTGCGATCGCCGTTACTCTGAAAATCATGGCCGAAGCCTATCTTATTGACAAACTCAATTCCGTTCACCAGACGTTTCATGAATTGACGCGGCGGCTGGCAGATCCAGATGTGGCACGCGACCCAGACGAGTTTCAGCGCATTGCCAAGGCTCGCTCTTCTCTGGAAGAAACTGTAATCACCTATGACACTTGGAAAGGTGCTCAGGAAGAATTGGTGGGTGCTAAGGAGATCTTGCAGGAGTCCAGCGGCGATCCTGATCTTAAGGAGATGGCCGCCGAAGAAGTTGCCGAGTTGGAAGGACGCCTAGACCAGTTAGAAGAGCGATTGAAAGTTCTGCTGCTGCCCAAAGATCCCAACGATGAAAAAAATATCATGTTGGAGGTGAGAGCCGGGGCAGGCGGTGACGAAGCCAGCATCTGGGCCGGAGACCTAGTGAGAATGTATTCTCGCTATGCCGAGTCGCAAAGCTGGCGCATCAAACTGCTTAGTGAGTCCACGGCGGATATGGGTGGCTTCAAGGAAGCAATTCTTGAAGTGCAAGGAGATAGCGTCTACAGCAAGCTGAAGTACGAGTCTGGCGTTCACCGGGTACAGCGGGTACCGGTGACGGAAGCAGGAGGACGAGTACACACGTCAACAGCCACTGTGGCCATCATGCCAGAAGTTGATGACGTAGAAATTCATATTGATCCAACGGAAGTAGAGGTCTCAACGGCTCGTTCTGGTGGTGCGGGGGGCCAGAACGTCAACAAAGTAGAGACCGCCGTAGATTTATTTCATAAGCCGACGGGCATTCGCATCTTCTGCACAGAAGAGCGATCGCAGCTGCAGAACCGAGAGCGGGCAATGCAAATCTTGCGAGCCAAGCTATACGAGATAAAGCTGCAGGAACAGCAGGCTGAAGTCACTTCCATGCGGCGATCGCAGGTGGGCACGGGTTCCCGGTCAGAAAAAATCCGCACCTACAATTACAAAGACAACCGCATTACCGATCATCGTCTGAATCAGAATTTTTCCCTTGCGCCCGCTTTAGAAGGGGACATTGAAGGGATGGTTCAATCTTGTATCACGCAAGATCAGCAGAGACAGTTAGAAGAGTTGGCCGCCTCCGAGTCTGCCGCGTAAATGGCCTGTCTGATCGCTGATCCCCTCATAGTCAAAGGCAGCCTCAGCAGTTACGGCTTTTACTACTGTACTCCGGTGCCGTAAGCGATGACTTCAATTGACACCACGCCGCTGTTATTGCGACCGCTGAGTTCGGCGGTTTCTAACCGGACGTTGACAATCTGCCGTGCTCCCCACTTCATCGCATCTTCTTTCATCCGCAACATCGCTTCACGACGTCCCCGGTCCACAAGAGACTCAAAGACGCTAATGCGGCCGCCAAAAATATTCATCCAGCCAGCGACAAACGTTTTGAAATAGTCGGATGAAACAACTACGCTGCCGACAAATAATTTGGCTCGGTCAGCTTCTGGAATCCGCGTTTTAGCGCCAATATTGACAACTTTGAGCTGCCGCGTGCGGTATTCGCGATCGTGCAGGTCTTCCAAGTGCTTTTTTTCAACGTAGGAGCCAGCAAAAAAGCCGATTGCCAGCAAAATCAAAAAAATTCCGAAGGCATCCATGGCGTCAATCAATCTGTACGGCGGTACCGTAGACGAAAAGTTCTGCTGCTCCTTGGGTCAGTGAGGAAGTAGCAAAGCGAATGTTAATGACAGCGTTCGCTCCAAGTTTGCTAGCTTCCTGCATCATGCGTTGAGTCGCTTCTTGACGAGCCTCTTGCAAAAGCTCGGTGTAGCCTTTGAGTTCGCCCCCTACAATATTTTTGAGTCCGGCAGTAATATCGCGACCAATATTTTTAGCGCGGACGGTGCTGCCCTGTACCAAGCCTAAGTGTTTGACGATTTTACGTCCTGGTACGCCTTCGAGCGTAGTTAGCAGCATGCGATTAGAGCGCGTCAGTGCCGGTCTATCGTTCATAAATTTGCCTCACGAGGGAATGCGATCGCTCATTGCATCCTAATCACTGAATGTTGGCTTGTCGCGTTTCTATAAGAATTTTTCTCACAATTGAGCCGGCATCCAGGATGATTTTAAGGTTGGTTTTGGACTGCTTCAAGGCTGCATAAAGCGGCGATTCTGCTGCGGGTGCCCTCAACAAAATTGACGCCGTACTCCCTCTGCAGTTCAGAGCGATTTTCTCCCGTAAGCGGATGAAACGAAATCGCTTTGATTGCCGCTGACAGTAGTCGCTAACGCTACCCACTATGATTCGGAAGAGATTTGGATAGCGATCGTACTGTCTATAATCTCTGCAAGTTGACTTCGAGTGTGATATGCCAAACTGTATTGCCCTCATCGCCCATGACCACAAAAAAGATGAGATGGTGGCTTTTGCCAATCGCCATCAAGCTGGGCTGTCGAGATATCACTTAATCGCTACTGGAACGACTGGCCAGAGAGTTAGTGAAGTCACTGGACTGGCGGTTGAGCGCATGGCTTCCGGGCCCCTCGGGGGCGACACCCAAATTGCGGCGAGGGTCGTCACTGGCGATATCGCAGCGGTGATTTTTTTGGCTGACCCGCTGTATGCACAGCCCCATGAACCAGATATTCAAGCGCTGGTGCGAGTCTGTGAAGTTTATAATGTGCCGCTGGCGACCAATTTGGCCACCGCTCAAGCGATTATGGCCTATTTGCAAAAATCACGAATCGGTCATCTTATTTTTAACCCGGTGGCAGGTCAGGGCAATCCCGATCAGGATTTATCGCTGATTCGGCGGCTGTTAGAACCCGAAGTGCAAATCAAAGTGATATTGACTAAGCCAGAGGCCGATCCCGCCGAACAGGCTCGACAGGCGATCGCTGAAGGAGCGGAAATCATCATCGGTTCCGGCGGCGACGGGACAATTTCATCTGTCGCCAGCAGCGTCGTCGGCACCGATATCCCATTAGGAGTGATTCCTCGCGGTACGGCCAACGCTTTTGCTGCCGCCATGGGCATTCCGACTGACATTCGGGGCGCTTGTGAAACCATTTTGGCCGGCACTAGCCGCGTCATCGATGCAGCCCGCTGCAATGGTCAACCCTTTATTCTCCTGACTGGCATTGGCCTGGAGGCCGAAACGGTTGATCGCGCTAGCCGAGAACTCAAAAATCGGTTAGGTGTGCTGGCGTACCTGTTTGCTGGCATGCAGCAGTTTCAAGAGCAGACTGCTTTCAAAGCCGTGATTGATATTGACGGCGAACTGACTGAAGTGCAAACCGGGACCATCACTGTGGCCAACGCCGCCCCAGCCACCTCAGTTTTGGCTCAGGGGTTTGGCAGCGTCATCGTCAACGATGGTCTATTGGATGTCACCATCGCCACGCCTCAAAATCGCTTGCAGAGCCTCAATGCCCTGACCAGCCTATTTGCCTCTGCCTTAGTCAACACGCCCACCCAGCGAGAAGATATCATCCGCCTGCGCACCAAGCGAGTCAAAATCACCACCGAGCCTCAGCAGAAAGTCGTGATTGATGGCGAAATCATCAATCCTGAAGCGATTGAGCTGGAGTGTATCCCGCAGTCATTAACAGTGTTGGCTCCGCTGGCTAACCAACGACAAGCGCCTGATCAAGCGGAGATGGTGGCATCTGAAAAATCATAGTTTACCCAGACAACTATTTAGTCAGAGTTGCGACCTCTGGGCAGCGCGATCGCGGCTTTAATAAGGCCCAAACATTTGGTTAGCCGGATCATCCGCGTCATCACCCGTGCAGAAGCGGTTAAACAAATCGCGAATTTCGGTTTTGGTCAACCAGCCATCTTGGTCCGCATCCAACGTCGGAAAGATAGTAGACGCGTAAACCGGTGACTCATTGAAAGCCGCCAGTAGCTGTCCCCATTCAGTTTGGCCAATCTTGCCGTCTTCGTCCTTATCAAAAACGTCAAAAACCAGCTCAATCAGCTCAGCCACAATTTCCGAACAAGTTTGAGAGTCGGCTAAAATCTCATCGTAGTAAGCTAGCCATTCACCAATTGAAATCTCGTCGTTGTCGTGAGTATCAGCCTTTTTGTCGAGTCCTTGCCACTTGCGCATCAGCTTGTCTTCGAGCAGAATGCAGCGGGGCGATCGCTTTGACCAGTTGCGAAACGTCGATAGCTTTTTGAACATAATCTCGAAATCTTTCTTTACCAAGACTCCCGTATAGTCAGAGTCATACATGCTGAATAGTTTGGTCAGCTTGCGCTTCTGTAAATCAGTCAACATTGCGTATCGCTCCTCGCCTGCCTAGTGGTTTGTTAAACCTGAACTTATCGGTTGGATTGGTGTCATCGGACCTCAGAAACCTCTGCAAAAGAGACAGTAGCTGCAGGCTATTTGAGCTTCTCCCCAATTGCAGAAGTGCTGTACGGTCAACAGCCTATAGCAATTTTTCGCTGTCTGTCTTTGTCATTTGTTAACCTCAGTGGCTAAACCTTGAAATTTACTAATTTTGGCCATGGGTTCAAGCCATCAACTGGACGTTTGCACTGCTTAAGACCACGAATTGAAGCCGCTCCTAATTTAAGCGGCAAGCCATCGCCAAATTTATATGCATTATCTTCTGCCATTGGCCATGGACACATACTTCATCGGTTCGATTTTGACCCTAGTCCATAAGCTAACTCGGCATTGTTCACAAAAAAGTTGAATTGACCAAGTTGACGCTGTCAGATTCCGTTGATACCCTTTTAAAAGAGACAAATTTTTAGCCGATTCATGACTCACAGCACAGAGCGATTTTTATTTTTGGCTTTTTAGAAGGGTTCACTAAATGTGAATTTAGCTTTTGCTGAAATCCTCTGGTGAACCGCAGACTACCCTCTGCGGTTTTTGCGTTTTAAGGGCGTTTACTTACCCATTAGGTCACCACCATGTTTTATGCGGCTCCGGCCAACTGGTTTTACAGCTTTTTCTTTTTCACTGGGACACGCTCCGGGTGACTAGGCTGACATGCCCTGTTAACAGACCCCCGGAGCGCCCCAAGCGCCTCGGGGGTTTTTCAATCGTTCAATTTTTCGCCCCCATCTCGTACTCATCTAATTACCGTCATTCAACAAGGAATTTCACCATGCAAGACGCTAAGTTGACCGCCAAAGCCCACGACGCTCATAATACGGTCATCCATTTGACTGAATCGGTTACCGTTGGCGGCAATAACCTGCTGATCATAGGCGGCCCGTGCTCAGTCGAAAGCTTAGAGCAAATGGAAACCATTGCGGCTCGCCTGGGTCAAAGCACCCTTCAAGCTCTTAGAGGGGGTGTCTACAAGCCCCGCACGTCTCCATATGCCTTCCAGGGCCTTGGCGAAGCGGGACTAGCCATTCTTGATCGCGTGCGTCGCTGCTATCGACTGCCTGTCATCACTGAAGTGATGGCAATTCATCAAATTGAGGCGATCGCTGCCCAAGCTGACGTGCTGCAGGTGGGTAGCCGTAATATGCAAAACTTCGACCTGCTTAAAGCCCTTGGTGAGATTGATAAGCCCGTCATGCTGAAGCGAGGGCTGGCCGCCACCGTTCAAGAGTTCGTCATGGCAGCAGAATATATCGCCGCCCATGGCAACCCCAATATTATCCTCTGTGAGCGGGGCATTCGTAGCTTCGACAATTACACCCGCAATGTGTTGGACCTCGGTGCAGTCGTCGCCCTTAAGCAGATTACTCATCTGCCAGTAATTGTCGATCCGAGTCATGCTGCCGGTAAACGGGAGCTAGTGCCCAGTTTGGCCAGAGCCGCGATCGCTGCCGGAGCCGATGGTCTGATCATTGAGTGTCATCCTGTTCCTGAAGCGTCGATCTCTGATGCTCGTCAAGCCCTATCGCTAGAAGATATGACCGCTTTGGTCGATAGCCTGCGGCCAATTGCTGCTGCCGTTGACCGAGTCATTCCCACTGCAAGTGGCGATCGCCAGCCAGTTTTAGTGTAAGAGTGGGTATGAGCGTAGGTATTGGGGTGAACCGCCGTTTGCCCCGATAAGGGCCTCCCAGAAACTGAGCCTGCCGCACTTTGGATATCAAATTTTGAACGATGTCCAAAGCGGCGATCGCCAAATTTGCTTTACACAAAATTTTCATAGTTGTCAGAACGATAAATGCGTTTAAGGGAGACATCCGCGTTAGTCTGAGAAACGAGTAGTATTCTTTTGACGGTATGACGCCGTCAGCATACTGAGTCGTTAGTCAATCGTCTGCTGCTCAGTTTTTGGTCGTTGGTCCATTGACCCTTTACGAAACTGCCTCATGTAAAGCGTTGGTGCCCAGACTGAGCTGCTCTATAAATTTATTGGCTGGCATCGGTTGTATCGAGTTATGAATCCCATCACTCAGCTCAAAGCAAAACTTCCTTCTCCTTTACGGCGGTTGGCCGATTTGGCCTACAACTACTGGTGGAGCTGGACGGCTGATCGGATGTCGCTGTTTAGCACCATTGAGCCGACCGTTTGGCAAAACTGCTATCACAATCCCGTCGCACTACTGGAAGCGGTATCTTACGAGCGCCTATCGCAAATTGCCGAGAATCCTGACTATCTAAAACGGCTGCAGGTACTGGCCAATCAGTTTGATGCCTACATGCGCGATCGCTCGACTTGGGGCAAAAGCATGGCCTCCGAGCTGACGCCTGAAGATCCCGTTGCCTACTTTTGTTTGGAATATGGTATCCACGAATCGCTGTATACCTACTGTGGTGGTCTTGGAGTGTTGGCGGGCGACCACCTTAAATCCGCTTCCGACTTGGGCGTGCCAATGGTTGGTGTGGGTTTGCTCTATCGACAAGGGTATGTGTGTCAAAAGCTTAATCGCAGCGGTTGGCAAGAAGACTTCTACCGAGACAATGATTTTGAGCACATGCCACTAGAGCTAGTGCGCGATGAATATGGGCAACCCGTTACGGTGAAAGTGACGGTGCGCCAGCGAACCGTGCGGGTACAGGCGTGGAAGGCGCGAGTGGGTCGCGTTGATCTCTATTTATTAGACGCCGATCGCCCCGATAATGATCTAATCGACCGCAAATTGACCGGGCAGCTCTACGGCGGCAATCGCGAAACTCGGCTAGCGCAGCAGATTTTACTCGGCATCGGTGGGGTGCAGGTGCTGCATGCGTTGGAAATTGAACCTGCGGTTTACCACATTAATGAAGGCGGCTCGGCCTTTGCGCTGCTGGAAGTTGTTCGTCAAGAAATGGAATATGCCGGCAGTTCATTCGCGGAGGCTCAGGAATGGGTACGAGATCGCTCCGTATTCACTACTCATACGCCGGTAACTGACGGCAACAATGCTTTTTCTGCCGATATGATAGATTCCTTCTTCGGTCATTATTGGCCCCAGTTGGAGCTAGAGCGGGAAGAATTTCTAAATCTGGGAGCGCGCCGCATTGGCGACCCGTGGGAACCTTTTAGTCTTTCA
>JBCCJU010000066.1:0-29748 GCA_039027715.1 Cyanobacteria bacterium P01_C01_bin.120 | reverse complement strand
TCTTGGCGGTTGCCAGATTCGCTTTATCCAATCCCTCCCGAATTGTCCCGGTAATCAGCGGCATCTGCGGCAGCACGTCAGGCTCAATGGTTTGATTAGTAATTCCCACTACCGGCTGTTTTAGGTCCTGTAAAATTTCGACAATGTGCCTGCCGACGCGCCCTAGCCAAATGATGACAATGTGGTCGCTGTCGGGCACGGGGGGGCGTTTGGCTAAAAACTCAAACCGTAAGCTCAGCAGTTTTTCGGTCAGCAGCGCATACAGAACGCCGATAAATGCCGTTCCTGCCAGCGTCAGACTAAGGCTAAACAGCCGCAGCCACCAAGGCATTGGAGCTGGTAATGTGACGCCGCCAAATACATCTCCGTAGCCTCCCAGTAGCAAAACAACAGTGGCATAAAAGGCATCAGCCAAGGTCGGTGCAGTTTGGGTAAGCACCAGTAGCAGACTGCCCACAGCGCTCAAGGTCACCACAGTAATGCCGCAGAGCAACGCCACCCGCCGAATTTGATTTTTGGCACTGGCCCGCCAGTAGGCTGCGATCGCCGCTCGTGGTCGCCAAATCTGCCAATGGGTGAATCCTTCCCGCCACTGCTGCCAAAAGCTCTGCTCTGACGCCAGCAGTGACGAATATGGGGTAGTTGGAGACGCATGAAGGCTGTCCTCCGCGTCAGCTTCAACCGCAACGACCACATCTCCTGGCTGGATTACGCTGTCCGGCAGCCACGTATAGAACTGCGCCGATGCACTGTAAGGATGATCAGCCTGCAAAATCCATTCTTCCGGGGATAGGACCACATCTGATGCTTTGATATGGCGCAAAATTCGGCGATCGCGATTGACGACTTCATATAGCTTGCGGCGATCGCACCAGGCATCTCGGGAAGAGATTGTGCGCTTCACCACGCGAAACGGCTGATTGTCAATCTTAAAAAAGCCAATCATTTCTTCCCCTAGCGCCTCCAAAGCAAAGGCTGGGGCAGCCAGTTGTGTAGGCTCAAAGGCGACAAAATTAGCGAGCTGCTGTTTTAATAAATCATTCAAATTTTGCTTTTCTGACCGCACCACTAGGCGAATTTGAGGATTCAGCACCCGGGCACTCAGCGCCGCCTCTAAATTGACCCGCTCATCAGTGGTGACAATCAAAGCGGCTCGACAATGTTGTACATCCGCCTGCTCCAGCACGTCCGATTGGCGGCAATCACCGATGATGAGATGGTCAATCAAATCGGGTAGCCGCTCAATTTCCCAGCGATCGCTAGGCTGCAATTCGATTGCGTTTACCTGTACCCCAAAGGTTTTCAAATTGGCAACGCAGTGTTGCCCCAGGCTGCCTAAGCCACACACTAAAATTTGAACGCGATTGGGCAACGCCACCATACGAGAAAAAGAAGGACTGCGACTCATGTGGCCTATGCAAAATTTGGCACCAGCGACATCAGCCGCCATGATTGAATTGTAGGCAGGACTCTAAGAATCGAACAGCAGATGAAAGGGCAGGCTATTCGGAGATATTTAGCAGCGTGGAGCCATTCGGCCATGAGGGGAAGCGGCGTTCAGGTGGCACCTGTTGTCGACACAGTGCCGTTTGCCATCAATCATGGAGCCGCCCACGCCCAAGGCAAAATGACGCCTCCCATTGGCTTTCCGCCCTAGTCACCTACGGCGTTCCCTATGCAGTCAACAGTTACGGTCAGGGTGAGATGCAAAAAACGCGGGTTCCAGAATATGGCCAGCTGAGAGTTGGCAAACTATTTCTACCGACAAGCGGCAAGAACACAATTTGTTCAATTTGATGCCGCTGTTTTCACGCAGGGATGGGCTGTCGAAAGCTTAATCGGATTTATCGGGTGATTTATGAGAATGCAGTCGAATCCCTAGCACCAGATCGTACAAAAAGCCGAAAAAGTCTTTGGCGCCGTTCAAAATGCCTAGAGATTGAGGCGAGTTTTTAGCGTCTAATAAAGGTTTCATCACCTCATAGGTAGGCTTGTAGCGATACCACGGAATCGATGGCCACAGGTGATGAATCAAGTGATAGTTTTGCCCCATAATCAGCAAATTCAAGATGGCGCTGGGATAGACGCGGGCATTTTTCCAGCGATCGCGTTCCTCGAAGGGACGGTGCGGCAGATAGTCAAAAAATAGCCCCAAAGTCAAGCCAACCACCAAAGCCGGCGAAAACCAATAGTTGAAAATGTAGCCCAAAAAATCAAACTGCACTGCTGTGAAGACAATCAGCCCTACCGTCAAACGGCCCAAAAACCATTCCAGCAGCTCGTACTTGCGCCAAAGTCGCCGCTGAAAGAAATAAATCTCATGGTAAAAAAATCGCGCCGCAATCAGCCACAGTGGGCCTCCAGTTGACACAAAATGATCAGGATCATTCTCGGGATCATTAACGTGAGCATGATGCTGCAAGTGCACCCGCGTAAATACGGGAAAGGAAAATCCGAGAATTAGAGCACTGCCGTGACCCAAAATTGCATTGATCATTCGATTGCGGTGGGCAGCTTTATGAGAGGCATCATGAATAACTGTGCCTGCCAAATGTAGGGACAGCACATTCATACAAAACAGCCACCAACCATGCCATCCCCACAGGAAAAAGCCCGTCGTAGATGTCGATATTAAGGCTACAGAAGCTAGCAGCATCAGCAGATTTGGGCTGAAACCGCCATCAGCTTTAAGGTAATCCGAGGGGACAGTTCTGGAAGTTGTCAGGGGCTGACCGGCCACCGACATATGCAAAGCTCCTTGAGTCTAACTTCGGTAGTATACGGCACTCAGGAGCCATAATAAAGTTTTGTGACGTTTCTCATTTAGATGACTTAATTTTTCAAGCAACTGAAAGCAAGGTCGCCTGTCAGCGACTGTAGAAACGTTGGTTTGTGGAACATAGAAATTTTTCGCCGCTCTGATGGGTGTGAGGGCGGTAAGCCAGTTCGCCAGAGCCAGTTCGCAGGGCTCGGGTGACAGCAAGAATAAGCAAATGGGGCCGATGCGATCGGGGGTGAAGTAGTCAAAAACCTGAAAAAGTGAAGGAGTTTGAGTTTTGGGATTTTGTACAGCTGCTGACTGGTTGAACCGCATCTGTCTTCAGAACTGAAGTTTGTAGAACGACCGATTTTTATATCTGAAGCAAGAATTACAAAGGGTTTAGCCAATCAGCTTAGACTTCTTCAAAACGACGATCGCCGATGTTGACGTGGTTTATTTAGAATTTAGAACTGATCTGTTCCAAATTTCAGACGCTATTGGGGACGGTTGACATCGGTAAATAGAGATAACGTGATACTATCCCGAAGGTTTGGCTAGAGCCTGGCGCCGAGTTCCCCAGCGGTTAATGCTCACGGTGCCGCCATTTCCCTTCTCTCCGTTTTCGTAAACCGGCTATGCAACTTCGAAACGCTTTGCGACGCACTAAGATTGTGGCCACAATCGGCCCGGCAACTCAAAATCCTGATGCGCTGCGATCGCTGATTGAAGCTGGGGCCACCACGCTACGGCTAAACTTTTCCCACGGCACCCATGAAGATCATCAGCGCAGCGTCAAGTTAATTCGCCAGGTTTCCTTCGAGCTCAATCAGCCTGTAGGCATTTTGCAAGACTTGCAAGGCCCTAAAATTCGCTTGGGTCGCTTCGCAGACGGCTCGATTCATCTCAATAAAAACGACGAGTTTACGCTCACCAGTCGAACGGTATCGGGCACGTCCCGCATCAGCTCGGTTACCTATGAACCGCTGGCGCAGGAAGTGCCGGCTGGCGCGACGATTCTTCTGGACGATGGCAAAGTCGAAATGAAGGTGGAGTCAGTCGATTTAGAGCACGGCGAATTACACTGCCGCGTGGTGGTAGGCGGCATACTCTCTAATAACAAGGGCGTCAATTTTCCGGGTGTTTACCTCTCGATCAAAGCGCTGACGGCAAAGGACCGGAAAGATTTGGTGTTTGGGCTCGATCAAGGGGTGGATTGGGTAGCCCTGAGCTTTGTTCGTAATCCGCAGGACGTGCTGGAAATTAAAGAGTTGATTGCCAATGCCGGTAAGCGGGTGCCCGTGATCGTCAAAATCGAAAAGCACGAGGCGATTGAGCAAATGGACGCCATTCTCTCTCTGTCAGACGGGGTGATGGTAGCACGGGGTGACCTGGGAGTAGAACTGCCGCCTGAAGAAGTACCCATTTTGCAAAAGCGGCTGATCAAAACGGCCAATCGTTTGGGCATTCCGGTGATTACCGCAACCCAGATGCTCGACAGTATGGTCAACAATCCTCGCCCTACCCGAGCCGAGGTATCGGACATTGCCAACGCGATTTTGGACGGCACTGACGCGGTTATGTTGTCAAATGAGACAGCCGTGGGCAAGCATCCGGTGGAAGCCGTGGCGACGATGGCGCAAGTGGCGCTGCGCATTGAGCGGGAAAACTACGGCAGCGAAATGCCAGACATGGTGGGATCGCCGCGATCAATTCCTAATGCCATCAGTCAGGCAGTGGCCCGCATTGCCTCACAGCTCAGCTCATCAGCCATCATGACGCTGACCAAATCCGGCGCGACAGCGCGCAACGTTTCCAAGTTTCGGCCCAAAACTCCGATTCTGGCCGTGACGCCTCACGTGGAAGTCTCGCGTCAGCTGCAGATGGTTTGGGGCGTGCGACCATTGGTGGTGCTCGATTTACCTTCTGCCAGCCAGACCTTTCAAGCCGCGATGAATGTGGCCCAGGAGAAAGGGTTTTTGCGGGAGGGAGATTTGGTCGTGATGACCGCTGGTACGCTGCAGGGGGTATCGGGATCAACGGATCTAATTAAAGTCGATATTGTTACCGCAGTGCTGGGCCATGGGGTGGGCATTGGCGAAGGTTCGGTTAGCGGTCGGGCCAGGGTCGCGCGCTCCGGATTAGAGGTGACTGACTTTAACCCCGGTGAAATTTTGGTGGTGCAAAGCACCAGTGCTGACTATGTTGAAGCGATTCGGCAGGCCGGCGGCATTGTTACCGAAGATGCCAATCGGACCGGTCATGCGGCAGTGTTGGGGCTGCGGTTGGGAATTCCGGTGATTGTGGGCGTTAAAAATGCGACCGATACAATTCGTGATGGCACAATTCTGACGCTGGATACCCGTCGCGGCCTGGTGTATTCGGGCTCGCTGGGGGCGATTAAAGCCGAATCATATCTGAGCCCATAGGGGCATCTTCAATTAATGCTAGAAATTCTATGAGATCGGCATTAGTGCGCCTGTCTCAGCTCCACAAGTTAAGGGCGATCGCCCTAGCCGCTTCTCTAACATGCTTTTACTAGCGGGGACAAACTATGGCTCCTCACCTTGCCAGAATTGATCTTTACCCGGTGAAATCGCTAGATGGCGTGACGGTCAAAACTGCGACAGTCTTGGCGAGTGGAGCACTGCAGCACGATCGCGCCTTTGCCCTCGTCGATCAGGCCCGTCGGTTTGTCAACGGGAAACGCTTTGCCAGCATTCAGCGGGTGCGATCGCGGTTCTCTGACGATTTCAGCCAGATTTCCCTGTGGCTAAACGCATCAGCGACCTCTGCCACCTTTCATCTGATGGCTGAAAAAGCCGGACTGGAGCAGTGGTTCAGCGCCTATTTGCAGCGGCCTGTCACGCTGCTGCACAATGGCAAACTGGGATTTCCCGACGACACCGCTTCGCCTGGTCCCACAGTGATTAGCACGGCCACTTTGAGAACGGTGGCTGAGTGGTATGGTCTGAGCCTGGAGGAAAGCCGCCGCCGCTTTCGCACCAATCTAGAAATTGACGGCGTTCCGCCCTTCTGGGAAGACCAACTCTTCTCGGCATCTGGCGAGCCCGTGCCCTTGCAAATTGGAGCGGTAACCTTCTTGGGCATCAATCCCTGCCAGCGCTGTGTTGTCCCCACCCGCGATGCCGACACGGGCGAAGTAACTCCTAGATTTCAACAAACGTTTCGTGAGCGACGGGCCGAGACTTTGCCCGCAGGAGTAGCGCGATCGCGCTTTGACCATTTCTATCGCCTTGCCGTCAATACCCAGCGTCTTCCCGATGCAGTAGACAAGTCTTTAGCTGTAGGCGACTTGGTTTCCCGTCCATAGGACTGGCCACTGCCGTTGACTGGCGATGGTTGCTGATAACAAAACTGTCATTGCCGTGAGTATGAACGCGGCATTTTGGGAATGACATGTTCCGTGTTCCCATCCGCTTTGATCAACATGCCAGCCCCTGCCGCTTATCCCACTAGCAAATCTTCTTCGGGGTACTTAGTCAGACCGGGACTGTGATCCCCGACGATGGCCGCCATAAACAGCAATACACCGACTCGTCCAACATACATGGTGCCGATGATGACTAACTGTGACGGTATGGTTAGATCGGCCGTAATGCCGGTTGATAGACCAACTGTGGCGAATGCCGATACGGCCTCGAACAGCAGGCGAATAAAGCTAAATTCGGGATTGAACAGCGCCAGGGCAGTGGTAATACCAATGACCGCCATTCCCGATCCCAGCACCACGCTTGCGGCTTTGAGAATGCGCGTGGCAGGAATTTCGCGACGAAAAGCTAGCACTTCGTCATAGCCTCTGAGCACGGTTCGAGTGCAAATAAACAAGATACTGACTGTAGTTGTTTTAATGCCCCCGCCTGTGCTTCCAGGGCTAGCTCCCACAAACATCAGCGCAATCATTAAAAATAGCGAAGCCTCATGCATACCGTTGATATCAATCGAGTTGAATCCGGCCGTGCGGGCAATCACTGATTGGAACCAAGCTGCTTTCAGCTTATTGCCGAAGGTGAAATAGCTGATGGTGGCGGGATTGTTGTGCTCCATCACCAGAAAGGCGAACGTCCCTAAGGCCAACAGTACGATGGAACTGGTGAGCACAATCTTGAAGTGCAGTGAAAATCGGATATGCTTACGTCGACGCAGCAGGCGATCGCGCCCCCACATAAACGCCTCCATGATGACCTGATAGCCAATGCCGCCCAAAATCACCAGCGTTGTAATCACGCCGACAATCCAGGTTGAAGTGGCATAGCCCACTAAGCTGTCAGCAAACAAACTAAAGCCGGCGTTGTTAAAGGCACTGATGCTGTGAAAAACCGCCGACCACAGCCCCAAGCCGCCGCCATAGTCCTGGATCATGGTGGGCATCAGGCAAAAAGCTCCCGCTAACTCAATAATCAGCGTCATACCAATGATCGACGTAATGAACGTGCGGGTGCCGGCCAACTCTTGAATATCCATTGACTGTGACACGGCTAGCCGCTCCTTGAGCCTGAGCCGCCGCTTCAGCAACAAAAGCAGCAAGGTTGTCGCGGTCATGTAGCCCAAACCACCCACTTGAATCAGCAGCAAAATGATCAGCTGCCCAATAGACGAATAATAGCTGCCGGTATCGACCACAATCAGGCCCGTTACGCAGACGGCCGATGTTGCCGTAAACAGCGCCACTACTGGATCATTCCATTGACCGTTGGCCGTGGCCCAGGGAAAAAACAGCAGCACCGTACCGATCACAATCAACATCAAAAATCCTGCGCAGATGGTGCGCGGCACGGTCATTTCGAACAGACCCATAGAGCTAATACCAATTGGCGGTTTGTGATTTTAGACTTCGTTGTCAGCGTAGTCGAATGATGGAAAACTTAGGCACCACAATACTTTTAACCGCAAAATTTAGTATCCGCAAAACTGTAAACCGGAATATTTGCTCGGTTAAACCCAAGGGGCCATCCTCATTTAAACCCATAACGCTTTGATAACGCAGGTTTCAGCCCTACTCATGACTTGACTGACGACTCTAAAATCGCTAGTGCTTCTAGCTCCAGCGGACTATTCATCAGCGACTCTTGTTCTGGAGCTTGCCGGAGGTAAGAGGCTGGCAGGGTAGTGGGGTGATGGGATGATGGGATAGGTAAATTAGAGAGTAGGGGACAGAGAATTCAAAGCTCAGCCATCAGGCTCATTCTATTGCCAAGTGTGCCCTAGATGGCTCTACTCTGTGGCGCCCGCTCTTCTCAGAATTGCCGCTGCCTGCTGCGGACGAAACGATTTCTGGGCTTCGCTTAGAGCCGTTGCTCCCCAGCGATTTTGAGGCTGAAAATCAGCTCCATTTTCTAACAGCAGGGTCATTATTTCTAAGCTGCCTTGAGCAGCGGCCATCATCAAAGGGGTCCAGCCGCCTAGATTAGCCGTGTTGGGCGTAGCCCCCTCCGCTAAAAGTACCTTGGCGGTATAAACATGTCCTCGTTCGGCAGCCAGATACAGCGCCGTGTCACCAATCTTATTAGTAGTTTGAACCTCAGCCCCCATTGTCAACAGTCGCTCGACGACGGCAGTTTGCCCCTGGCGGGCCATAATCATCAGGGGTGTTTCGCCATAGCGATTGCGCACCTGAATATCTACATTCTGATCAAGCAGAAGGTTCACCATCGCGGGACGATCGCTTTCCACCGCAAACATCAGCGCTGAATACTGGGCCCCATTGGTCGCGTCAACATCAGCGCCATGGCTGACCAGAAGCTGGGCAATTGCCAAATGTCCTTCGGCAGCCGCCCACATCAGTGCCGTGTTGCCATCGCCGTCCGCAGTTGCCCGATCAGTCACATTGGGATCAATGCCGTTGGCCAGTGCTTGTTCAACGGCAGCCAAATCTCCCCGAATCACGGCGAGGACAAAATCTTTTGGCGTTACTGTCATCGTCAAGCATCCTGAATTGCGATTTGAAAGACGCTGTCTGCAGGACGCTGGGCAATCGTCGCTTCCCAGTTGATGCTTTGAAGAAAGGCGGCTGCAGAAGTCGTTTCCACCACATCAACGCCCCATTCTCCAGACTGTAGAGTTCCTGGCGTGCTGCTGGTGGCCGGAGTTGTTTTTAGCCCACCCAGCACCAAAATGGTGGGAATCGGCTGAGCGGGCTGCTGCGATCGTCGGTTCGCGGCTAACGCTTGACCACACAATTCACCCACTTCGCTTGGTAAAAACTGGGCTGAAGGAAATCGAATCTCTACCCGCCAGTGAGGATGGTTAATGGGGGAACATTGCAAACTGTCCTGAGCCTTCAGTCCGGCTTGAAAAACGTTGGCAAACTCTTTAGCGCTGAGGGCCGGAACCACACCCGTGGAGACCGTAAAGTTGTGGGACAGCAACATCCGACACGAGTTGCGATCGCTCAAAGCCTTTTCCTCATCATTAACAAAAATTTACTGTTTCAGCGTACCACCTGCTATAAAGATGGAAATAAATAATAATGCTTCTTGAAAGTCAATCTTTATTGACCTTTTTCAAAAAAGCACAGTGTGTTTCTCATTTATCGCCTGTTAAATTCAAAATATAGAGACTAAGTTCAATGGCACGAATTGGCATCCTACTCCTAAATTTGGGTGGTCCCGAAACCCTTAAAGACGTTCGGCCTTTTTTGTATAATCTGTTTGCCGATCCTGAAATTATTCGGCTGCCTTCACCGCTGCTGCAAAAGCCATTGGCCTGGTTGATCTCAAGCCTACGGGCCCAAAAATCTCAAGAGAATTATCAAAAAATTGGCGGTGGTTCTCCCCTGCGTCAGATTACTGAGGATCAGGCAGAGGCGCTGCGGGGCCAGCTTCAAGCACGGGGTTATGACGCTAAAGTCTATGTGGCCATGCGTTATTGGCATCCCTTTACTGAAGAGGCGATCGCTCAGGTGAAACGCGATCAGATTGAGCAGCTCGTTATCCTGCCGCTGTATCCACACTTTTCTATCAGCACTAGCGGCTCTAGTTTTCGCGTGCTGCAGCAGCTTTGGGAAAATGACCCAGACCTCCAGGCGATTCCTTATACCGTTGTGCCTTCCTGGTATGACGCTCCCGGTTATGTTGAAGCAATGGCCACTCTGATTGAGCAGACCTTGGGCCAAGTTAACCATCCCGAAACGGCTCACATTTTCTTCAGTGCCCACGGGGTTCCCGTTAGCTATGTAGAGGAGTCCGGTGATCCCTACCAGCGGGAAATTGAACACTGCGCCACCCTCATCATGAATCGGGTTAATGCAAACAATGCTTATACGCTTGCTTATCAAAGTCGAGTGGGCCCAGTTGACTGGCTACAGCCTTATACCGATGATGCAATTCGAGAATTGGCGGCAGAAGGCATTGAAGAATTGGTCGTGGTGCCGATTAGCTTTGTTTCCGAGCACATCGAGACTTTAGAGGAAATCGATCAGGAATATCGCGAAGTGGCTGAGACCGCTGGCATTGAGACCTTTGCCCGAGTACCGGCTTTGAATACTCACCCGACTTTTATTCAGGCGCTGACCGACTTGACTGTCAAAGCCCTGGATGAGCCACAAGTGACCTTTGCTAAGGCCATTCCCGATCAGCCGACCACAAAACTATATCCGCCCCAAGAGCTTTGGAAATGGGGACTTACGCAATCGGCCGAAGTTTGGAACGGTAGATTTGCCATGCTAGGCATGGTCGCCGTCCTGCTAGAGCTGTTTTTAGCCGATGGGCCGCTGCATGCGCTGGGGCTCATCTAGCCAGGCACTGAAGTCAAGCAGATGAGGGGTGGGCTGTGCTCACCTCCAGATACTGTCTTTGATCTTAGTTTTTCTAAAAACTTATGGGATTTGGCTTGACAAGCAAAGCCAGGGAAAGAATGCGACAAATCTAAGCAGACTATCCACCCGCACAATAAGGTATTCCACTGTTTCAGGCGAGTGGAAAAATTGAGCTGTCTAACCACCTAAATGCTTGACTTGTCTCGCATGCTTTGGACCACACATCAATAACAGTGTTCTTGGTAAACCGCGTTAACCTCGTCAGTCCTTGACCTCATCAAAGCCGCTGATATCTACCTACGCTATTGGCAGAGTGAGCGTTCAGGCTGTTGTCATCAATTGAGGTCAGAAATCTGGTGGGATGGGTTTTATTATGCCTGCTCTGATGCTGGGTTTGACGCCAATCATAGTGAGTTACTCAGTCTCTGAGTAAACGTAGTGGAAGCCCAAAGGCTGCTTTTCGTCTCATTCAGCTTTGCGCTAGATATTAACAGGTACTCTGATTTAAGTATTCCAACTGGTTGCCCAGTCAAAATTAGCTGAGTGCCAGCAAATCGTAAGGAAAAAGTCCATTCGGTAGCACTTGGACCCGGATATTTTTTAAGATGAAATACTCTTAAAGTAGATAGAAACTGTCATTGTTTAGGGATAGTGTTTCGTTAACCCAAATTTCAGCTTCGTGTCTATGAAGCCGGAAACGGCGCAGCAATGCCTATTCCATAAGGTTTTCCGCATTACCTAATAGCGTATTTCACGGTAATCGGATTAATCATCCCCCCCACTCTGGCGGATCACCGCCAAGACCTAGTCTCTGTTAGATAAAACCGCTCCTTAATGTCTATGCAACCCTCCCTGCGAAGTCTTCAAAACCCTCTAATCCAGGAATTAGCAAACGGTATTGAAAATGCTTGGCAGCATCGTCTAGCGCTTCAGCCTTACGTGATTCCCCAGGACTTGGGGTACATTGAGGGCGCTTTAGAAGGCGAAAGAGTTTTGATTGAAAATTGCTGCTATCGCACTCCCCAGTTTCGCAAGCTGCACATGGAACTGGCGCAAATTGGTAATGGGTTAGATATTCTGCACTGCGTTATGTTTCCTGACCCAAATTATGATTTGCCCATTTTTGGCACTGATTTGGTGGGGCGGCGCGGTGGCGGCATTAGCGCTGCCATTGTCGACCTGTCGCCGGTCAGTTCCGATCGCTCCTTGCCTGAGCCTTATCAACAGGCTCTCGGACAGCTTCCTCCCGTAGAATTTGCCCAGCCCCGGAATTTGCCTGACTGGGGCGATATCTTCTCAGATTATTGCCTGTTTGTTCGTCCCACCAGTGCCAATGAAGAAAAGCTGTTCTTACAGCGAGTACTCGACTTTCTGGAACTGCACTGTCAGATTGCCAGCGCTGCCCAGTCGTTGAATTCGGCGAAAGAGATTTTAGGCGTTGTGATGGGTCAGCGTAACTACTGTACTAAACAACAGCAAAACGACAAGACTCGCCGCATTTTGGAAAAGTCTTTTGGTACTGAATGGACAGAGCGTTATATGACCACCATGCTGTTTGATATGGATACGGAGCTAGAGACGAGTGACACCGTTCAAACCCAGTGACCAATCTCCTCTTTTGGAAACCCTATCGGCTCAAGTAACTAGCCCAGAACTGAAGACTCGCATATTGGCGATGCTGGAGTTACAAAAAGCCTCCACGCCTGCCGATGTGGCTTATCCACTCCTGCAGATAGCGCTACAGGACTCAGCGGAACAGGTGCGCGGCATGGCGGCCTTTGCCTTGGGAGTTAAACCTGGTGCGGCAAGTTTACCGCTGTTGCTGCAGGCAATGTCCTCTGATCCTGATTACAATGTGCGGGCGATGGCAGCAGGCGCTCTGGGCTATCTTGGCGATCGCCAAGCACTGGCCGCCCTCAGTCATGCCTTTTTTGAAGACACCAATTGGTTAGTGCAGTTCAGTGCGGCGGTGGCGTTGGGCAACTTAAAAGACCCCAAAGCGATCGCGGTTTTACTAGAGGCGCTCAACAGCGATCAGTCGTTGCTGCAGGAAGCTGCCATTATGGCAATTGGCGAAATCGGCGCCGTAGACCAAGTTGAACAAGTGCTGCGGTTTGTGGCTGCCGAAGATTGGATCATGCGCAAACACGTTGCTGATGCTCTAGGCAACTTGCCTAGCCCACAAAGCCAGTCGGCTCTAAATTATCTCAGTCAGGATGCCAATTCGCAGGTGGCTGATGCTGCCACGCTAGCGTTAGAGCGGTTGGCTGAACTGTCGTAGCTCCGCAATCAGATTGTCAAAATACGGTTCCACTGCGACTGTTGCCGTCTCTAATCGGCTCAAACTTGCGCGCTTAATGCCTTCCAGACCCACCACCATAGCGTCTAAGGGTACCTGTAGCTCTTGATAGAGCAGTCGCATAGCGCGCAGCCCTTCGGCACTGGTGTAGTCAGGGCGCTGGGCGGCAATGCCATAGGTGATGCACCGCAAAAAGTGCCAAAAGTCTCGCCAACAGGCATCGGCTCGTTCTGCCGGATACAAACTACCGCCGGGTTGAGCAATGTCGGGAAAGTTTTCCAGAACGCCACCCCGAGCCTCATTTACAATCGAGACTACCTGGCCTTTCAGCGACTGCGCGATCGCTAAGGAATTTGCCGTTTCGGGCACCAAAGCTTGAATTTGTTCACAATCCATATTAGTGAGATAGCGTCGCTCATCATCTGCGGCCTGAAAGCGCTGGATTACCGCTGTAGGGTAAGCTTCTTGCCAGGTAGCAAAGCTGACAATACGGGCCTGCTGAATGAGTTCTCGGACTTTCTCGCTGAAAGATGCTGGAGACATAAATATCCCAAGAATGGCAATTAATTTTTATGAGTGATATGGCCTCACCAGTCCGGTTAGGGCAAGGCGGCAGGCCCTCTGGCTTTGGCTAGCATGCAAATGTGGTTAGCTGTACAAAGCTAGAGAGCTAGAGATATCTTCCCATCCACCAGAAGCAGAATACTCAAACATTAAGAAGTTTATTGGTTGCGGTTTTACAACTCAATGCCGTTCCTTGAAAGGTCGTCATCAGGTGAAGAGTTAATGCCTTAAGCGAACAGGTTTTAGACCCCTGCCGATGAAAGAATGATAGACGTGATAATGCTTGTTCAAGATAAGATTTTGACATCAGTTAAGTTATATGCCCTGGGAACCGCCATTGTTCAGCCGCTAGCCCGTAATGCGAGGAGAGACAGGCGGCTTCAGCCAATTTGGTGATGTGAACGGGACAAGGCCTACGTCACAAAGTTTCTAGCATTAATTGCCGACGCGTCTCAGCTTTGAGCGATATCTCGAATAAGTGGCAGTCGACTACGGATGTAGCCGCTGAGATAGTCGGTTTCCGTTGAATCGAGCAGGCGATCGCTGGAAACTTGGTCAATTAGCCAATGCACTAAACTGTTGTCATCAAGACTCAGTATCCAACTGCTGTGAGAACCTTCGATCAAAGACCACAGCTGGCGTAGCAGATGGGGGTTCATATCTCGAAATCTTTTAACATTTACTTTAGGTTTCCCTGGATTCAGGTTACTGCATTGGCTTAGTTATCTGCAGAGCTTTGCAGTGTTTGTTCATCTTTGTCGCTAAAGCGTAATGTTTTCCTTGCTGATATATCCGATTGCGTCGAGTTAATACAGACTGTGACGAAAATTGCCGATTTGGATAATTGCCGCAGTGGCTTTGCGTTCTTGGCTGGGAATTTGCTGCTGACTACAGCTTTGATGACAGCGCCTCAAAAAATCACAGCGACACCATCCTGGATGATGCCGCTGTGAACAAAGCCATTATTCGAATTGAGAAATCGGGTTGACTCTACGATTCGGGGACTAATTGCACAATCAGCGATCGCATGTCTAGGGTTTGCACCTTGGCGACTTTGTCCAAATCTTGCACAATTCGGTTTAGCAGTTCATGAGCGCGATCGCGATGCTGGTGCTCACGTCCCCGCAGCCGAATCTGAAACTTTACCTGATTACCCTTGTCTAACCATTGAGTCGCTCGCTTGATCCGGATGCCGTAGTCAGAATCATCGACGTTGGGCCGCAGCTTAACCTCCTTGAGTGTCGGTTTAGCGCTCTGCTTCTGCCGCTTTTTCTGCTGGTATTGATGCTTACCGTAGTCTAAGATTTTGGCCACCGGAGTGTCTCGACCATCGGAAACAACAACCAAGTCTAGACCAACTTCTTCAGCCAAACTGACCGCATCACGAGTATCAATAACGCCTCGATTCTCATTTTCATGATCAATCAGCAACACTTGAGGAGCCCTGATGTTGTGATTGATATTGGGTTGTTCGGGGCGGGAACGACGAGGGGTGACTCTATGTTTAACGATAGCGATTGCCTCCAAATAAATTCGACTAAATGTGTATTTGAGTATTATTAGAATAGCTCAAGCCTAATTATCGCGCCATCTAACGGCGGTCAGAGAGGTTAAAAGATCTTAACTTTTCTTAACTTTTAGAGCTTTTAGAGTTGCTCAAAATCTGGAGAAGTTATTTATTAGTCCCGTCTACTTTACGCGAGCCGTGGGCTCAAGAATATATCCCTGCAAACATGTTTTAAGTAGGCGCTTGTTCAGACTTTTGGTGAGCTAACAATACTTAATTAACCCTGGCGAGGAGCCCCTTTTCGTTCCGCAAATTTAGGGCCTGCCATCGCTGACTTCCCTGAAATCGGAATTCAAGAGGTCAGAGTCGTAACTTCGCAACCTTGGCTAGCCTGTGGAGGCTGTCACCGCTTCATCAATCAGTGCTTTACTGACGAAGAATTTCCGCTTCCGACTTAAAGGGCGATCATAGCTCAGCCGCCTGATGGTTATTTGGTTAAGGGTTTCAGCCTCTAAATCCAAAAAATAGAGCGAACGTAATAGAGCTTATCCGGCCAGATTTCTGGCATTATTTCCGACATTAATTGATGACGGGCTCTAAAACCTGACAGCTTAAATCAGTAAGATGCTGCTTTGAGATACGGGCTCTAGATACTAGCACTAGCATTAAGGCGAGCAGATGCTGGCAAGGGGCCCCAAATTTTCGGTGCAAGACTGATGAATGTAGAGGAGACGATCGCTCTCATGGCGTATCTGGAAAGCTTTATAACCCCTGAACGCAGCGCCAAAATTGATGCCGTACTGCCCCAAAGAACTCGCCATTTGACCGTAGTGGCAGAGGATTTCCACGATCCACACAACGCCAGTGCGCTGCTACGGACTTGTGAAGGACTGGGCATTCAGGATGTGCACATCGTTGAAAATTTCAACACGTTTAAAGCCCGAGTGGGAGCCACCTCCGGAGCGGCAAAGTGGTTGACCTTGCATCACCACGGTGAAGCAGGACAAGACAATACGTTGAGTTGTTGCGATAAGTTGCGATCGCAGGGCTATTTAATTGTCGCTACCAGTCCCCACTGTCAGGCGCGATCGCCAGAAAGGATGCCGCTGGAGCAAAAACTGGCAATTATCTTTGGCAGCGAACGCTATGGCGTGTCGGAACGGACGTTGGCCACTGCTGACTGGCATCTCAAAATTCCGATGGTGGGATTTGTCGAAAGTCTGAATGTTTCGGTCAGCGCAGCGATGTGTCTCTATACCCTAATGCAGCGGTTGCGGACTACGACTCTTGATTGGGCCTTAAGCGATCGCGAAAAACTTGATTTACGACTCGACTGGGTGCGCCAATCGGTGCAGCACAGCGAAGCATTAGAGCGCCGTTTCTGGACACAGCAGCGAAAATGATCGGTCTAAGTGAAAAGCTTTATGCTCAGAGTTATCAGGTGATTTCCGGTTCAATGACTCTGGGACTCATGTAGTTGCATCCGACGTTAGCCACTGCTCTCAGATGTGAGGAAATCGGCTGCACTGTTCTTCGCATTTGAGGCGCATAACGCTTTTTTGCGCAAGTCTTACCTATTGAAGTAGTCTAATTTGGTGAATTGATGAACCCTGTAGCGACGAGCTACTGCAATGCCAGATTCCAATGCTGAACAGTTGATCGTGGAAAGTCGTAGTGGATGGCGAGCGTGGCTAAAGGCCAATCATCAGCGCCAAACTGGTCTCTGGGTCGTAACTTTCAAGAAACACTGCGGCGATAAGTATGTTGCCTATGGCGACATCGTAGAAGAGGCACTCTGTTTTGGCTGGATTGATAGTTTGCCACGCCGGCTTGATTCCGACCGTACCATGCTCTGGTTAGCCCCTCGTCAGCCTGGCAGTGGCTGGTCACAAGCCAACAAACAGCGCATTACAAAGCTGCTGGCCGCAGAGCAAATATCAGCCGCCGGATTAAGCAAAATTGCTGCAGCCAAAGAAGATGGTTCTTGGTCAGCTTTAGATACGGTGGAAAATTTGGTGATTCCTTCAGACTTAGCCGCTGCTTTTACGGAATTTACAGAGGCAGAGAATAATTTTGCCGCGTTTCCAAAGTCAGTTAAGCGTGGCATCCTGGAATGGATCACCAATGCCAAAAAGCCGGAAACACGAGCAAAACGCATCCGCGAAACCGCTACGCTGGCGCAACAAAATATTCGAGCCAATCAGTGGCGTCGCTAGTAGCTAGTTTTGTGGAAAGGAATTGCTGAGGCGATCGCAATCAAGTAGGCAAGCCTTCTTAGACGATAGCTTTTCAGTTTCCATTTAATTGGATAAGTTACCCGCTTGGAAGTTATCCCAGAATTCTGACCACCGATGGGCGCACCGTGGCACAATAGTTTCGCCTGGTGATTTAGCGGCAATAGGATTTAAGTATGAGCGGCAATTCGAACAATATCGCCATCATGATCGTCCTAAATATTGTCGGCGTCATGTTGGTTTTGGGCGCAGTAATTTTAGTACTGAGAGGGTTGGGCTGGGTAAAGCAGATTCCTGAATACGTAGTTTGGGCGATGCTGCTACTGTCTCTCGGCGTAGGCATTTTAGGCGGACTTCGTTCAGCTCGATGAGAGGCTACCAGACTGCTGTATGAGACGTCTTTCGCTGGCCAGTCAAATTTTTCTAGCGCTGCTAGTTTTAACCCTGTTGGTTTGGGTGTTACGAGGCCTGACAATTTTGTCGTTTTTGCCCGGGCTGTTAATTTGGCTGCTGTTGCTGCTCACTATTGGTGCCGGCGTGATTACTAGCCTGCAGCGCATGCGATAAAGACAGCCATTTTGTCGGCCTCGTTGAGTTTGCGGTGCCATTGTTTAGTGGGCAGGTTCTGAAGCGATCGCTTCAGGCGGCTCAAACATGACCAAAAATTTGGAATTTGGTTTCTGGCGGCGCAGCAGCTTCACAAGGGCATCAGCGTCTTGATAGCGACGATAGCGGTTAACTACCGTATGCTTTTGCTCAGGCAGTTGACGCACGATGCACCAAGGACGTAACTGAGTTTGATAGGTCATAGTTTTTACCAGATGTGTGAATAAAGCGAACGATGAAAGGACTGCCAAGAGGCTAAAACAGAGCAACGGAAGCAGTCCCATAACGGATTGCTGACAGCGTCGATAGAATCAGCCTACGGCGATAAATCAGCCAATCATTGGTTGAACGGTGGTCAAATTCTTGCCCACAGCCAAGCTGTGCCAAAGGGCATTCTGCGATCGCTCGTCAGAACCTTCAGCAGGCTTTCAAGCTGTGAGCGCTATGAGGGTCTTACCTAAAGACCTCTATGCAGCCAGATGGAAAAAATATCGAACACTTGCTGCCAGCATCACCTTGCAAGATTTGAGTCTGGAACCAAGTGCATAGAGATTAGCACCAAAACGCTAAATAGGTGCCTGAGTTTGTATTTGTACACAAAATGTGGTGTATTAGCTCTACGCTGGAGCAAATGAACCGGTTGCAATGCGGACAGGATTTTTTATGATTGCGACAAGCGATCGCCCCTATCCTTCAAAACCACCGTGGAAGACGAACAAGCCAAAGACCAGCTAGATAGCGCGGACAAGCCCAAACGCAAACCTCGCGCCAAACGGAACAAGAAACCGGCAAAGACCATGCCAGCTCTGCCGCCAGCGGCGGGATCAATTGCTGGTGGCATTTATAAGGTGCAAATTTTTTATCTGGCGGCTCGCAATACCAATCCCAAAGCTCCCGTTAAAGATGCACTTTGGTTTGCCACTTATCCCATCATTCCGCGAGTTGGAGACTGCTTGTTTCACGATGGTGTGTATTATCAAGTCGAACGGGTATTTCTCTACGAGAATATGGGACCTGGTTGGTATGCCGATATTGAAGTGTCTTTTTATGGTCGACGATGAAGAAGATAACTGAACGATCGCTTGAAGACAAGGAATATCTGGCAATTAGAAAAATCTAGGCGATTGTCTGATGCCATTTGGGGATTTTGAATTGGCGATTTTGGCCTGGCAGATACGGGCGCTGAGCTGTTCAAAGCTTGCGGACCTGGAGCCCTGTATTTTACGAAATTGGTATTGAGCCTGCATTTAGGCAGGGCTCGAGGCGCATTTTCGAGGTGATTATCCATGCCGGTCTGGGAACTCTGCTTTACATAAAGTTCAAAATTCGGCCCAAATTATCCTGATGTTGCTCTTTAAAGCTGGCAGCGTTGATAAATCATCAAAACCGGTTGATTCCGGTGATTAGCTTTTGTCAATTGCTGCAAAGAGCCGAGCACAGATTGACGGTTAGCGCCCGAATTATTGCGGCCAATGCCACGCCTGCTCCCACGTCGCCGTTTGGGCTAATTGCCGAAACCGTTACGAAAACGCTCAACCACAATGACGCCCTTCCCATCACTAACTGCACCCATGTGTCTCAAAATCCCTACGTTGATCAGTTGTGACTACATCAGCAGGAAATGATTCAAGAATTCAGAGATGGGAGCGGCGACAGTTCCGCATCACTAATTTCAAGCGACGAGATTGAGCGATCGCTGGCGTCAATTTTTGCGCAGATCTTTTTTTATCTGCAGCGCCCCATCTAGCGTTTTACACCTTAAGGAGAAGTCACACTGGCAATTTAAAGCTAAAGCAGTTCCAAGACAATAATATCTTTTTAGTAATTCATAGTTTTCAGCAGCGATCAGGGAAAACTCATGATGATTGCATAGCAATACAAAAGAGCTTAGCGAAAAGCCATAAGGTTCAGAAGTCAATCGCCATAAATTACCGAATTTTATCCCTAAGCAATATAAGCCCTTTGTTTATCATCTTTTGCTCCTCATAAGCTAACTTAATGTCAAAAGAAAAGTTATACCCTCGCATATTTATCTTAAGTTGAGTGGAGCCTAAATTAATGCAATCGCCAATGCAGCCTGACCCAATTAAAGACTCAATTCAACAAGAAATATACACGATTAAAAAAGACCACATTCATTGTGCAATTGAGTCTTTAAACAGCTTAAAAACTGGGGGGCCAGCGGTTCGAGTTTTGCTAGTTGATGATCAATTAGTCGTTGCTGAGACAATTCATCAACTATTGATGCCTGAATCCGATATTCAGTTTCATCATTGCCGCGAAGCCCAAAAGGCCATTCAGACGGCGATTGCTGTCAAACCAACCGTCATTCTGCAAGACCTGGTTATGCCTGGTGCTGATGGGTTAGTGCTAGTTGAGTTCTTTCGGAAAAATCCAGCCACTCATGACGTTCCTATCATTGTTTTATCAGCAAAAGAGGAGCCCTCAGTTAAAGCTGAATCCTTTGCCCATGGAGCTAATGATTATCTGGTAAAAACCCCTGACCCGGTAGAACTGGTTGCCCGCATCCGCTATCATTCTGCCGCCTACATTAACTTATTAAAGCGATACGAAGCGGAGCAGACTTTGGAAGAGCAAGTTGCCAAACGTACGGCTACCTTAAAGGCAACTTTTGAAGCCCTTCAGCAGACTCAGTCGAAGCTGATTCAGGATGAAAAAATGAAGAGTCTGGGTCAACTCGTCGCTGGAATTGCCCATGAAATGAATAATCCCGTTAATTTTATCTACGGTAATATTGAACCGGCTCAAAATTATGCCCAAGACCTATTAGATGTGATTCACCTTTATCGAGAAGCATATCCTGAGCCCAGCGTCCAAATTCAAACGAAGCTTGAGGAACTGGATATTGATTTTGTGACTGCAGATTTTCTCAAGCTTTTGAGTTCACTGCGGGTAGGAACTGTAAGAATTCGGGACATTGTACGATCGCTTAGAAATTTTTCGCGATTGGATGAAGCAGACCGAAAGTGTGTTGATGTCCACCTCGGTATTGAAAGTACGCTATTAATTCTTGGCTCTAAGTTAAAACAAATTCAAATCGTTAAAGACTTTAATGCTGATACTGCAATAGAGTGCTTTCCCAGCCAACTTAACCAGGTATTTCTAAATATTATTGTGAATGCTGCCGACGCCCTGCTTGAAATTCATCAGAAGGATTTGAAAGCCGGCGTTCAGATTGACCCCGCGCCAGAAATTCGAATTTATACGGCAACTACGCTTGATAACCACATTGAAGTGGCAATTACTGATAACGGTCCCGGGATGCCGCAACAAGTGCGCGATCGCATGTTTGACCCATTTTTCACAACAAAACCGTCTGGCAAAGGCACTGGATTAGGGCTGGCTATCAGCCATCAAATTGTCGTGGAAAAGCACCAAGGGACAATTGATTGCATATCGACCTTTGGTAAAGGGACGACCTTTACTTTGCGATTACCGATTAAGTCACCACAGCTTTGAAGGGCTTAGTTAAGCAATCGGAGGAGGCGGTACGCCAAACGTCTGATTCGCCAAGTATGTCAAGATGACGGCAGCAGGGTGGAGAGGCGGCAAAATTCATGCTGGGAGGAGAGATTGCGGCGTTGACGGCGGCGTTTTTATGGGCGTTGTCGACGGTTATATTTGGGCGTTTGGGCAAGTCTCTTACCCCCCTGATCTTGAACTTAGCGAAAGGCAGCATCGCGATCGCCTTTATCGCCATAACGTTAGCAGTTCGACAAAATTTAGCCCCCCAACTGCCGGCAAATGCAGTTTTTTGGCTGCTGTTGAGCGGAGTCGTCGGCATTGGCTTGGGCGACACCGCCTATTTCAAGTCGATTAATCATCTCGGCGCGCGGCGAGCTCTGCTGATGGAGTCATTAGCCCCGCCCTTAACAGCTCTCATCGCCCTAATATTTTTGCAAGAGCGGCTCAGTGCGATTGCCTGGAGCGGTATTCTACTGACCGTTAGTGGCGTGGCTTGGGTAATTTCCGAACGTGTACCGGCTACCGAGAAGAGCCACCGTAATGTACGAGCAGGTGTGGTTTGGGGCTTACTGGCCCAATTAGGACAAGCCAGTGGCGCCGTCATGTCGCGCGGGGCGCTAGCCAATGCCGACGTTGATCCTTTGTGGAGCGGACTATTGCGCATCGTCGCGGGGGGGCTAATCCTGGTCGTCCTGGTGGGCAGTCGAGGGCAAGTCGGCCAGCAGTTGCGGCCACTGCGATCGCTCCGACTGTTGCCGATGCTGGCGCTGGCGGCGCTGCTGGGCACTTATCTAGGCATCTGGCTGCAGCAAATTGCCTTCAAATTCACGCCGGCGGGCATTGCTCAAGCGCTGCTGGCAACCAGCCCACTGTTTGTCTTACCTATCGCCGCCAGTCTGGGAGAACGCATCACTTTACGGGCGGCGCTGGGGGTGTTGGTGGCGATCACTGGAATTTGGTTGCTGATTGGCAGTCTTGGATGACCCTGCTACAGCAGTTGGACAACCGATCTACGTCCCGCTGAATGACTAAGCTGATTACGTTACGATAAAACGGTATATCAAAGCACCATCAGCTTAATTGGCTGATGGCATCACTAATACTTTAGACATTTACAGACATCACCATGGTTGAAAAAATTAAAAAGTCGAAGCAGGAGTGGAAAGCGCAACTGACGCCTGAGCAATACCATGTCACTCGCGAAAAGGGCACAGAGCGGGCATTCACTGGGGCTTATCACGACAATAAAGAGTCTGGCGTTTACAAGTGCATTTGCTGCGATGTAGAGCTTTTTCACTCAGACGAAAAGTTCGACTCGGGCACCGGCTGGCCTAGCTTTTGGGCTCCCGCTAAGAAAGAAAATGTGGCCACCGAAACTGACCGCAGCTTCTTTATGGTGCGTACTGAGGTGCTGTGTGCCGCCTGTGATGCACATTTAGGCCATGTCTTCGCAGATGGTCCGGCCCCCACCGGTCAGCGCTACTGTATTAATTCCGCTTCGCTAGATTTTGAAAAGCAGGCCTAGATACTTTTTGAGAGGCAGGCATAAGGGACTGTGGCGGCTGATTGCCGCATAGATCCACCAAAAACCGTGACAAGTCAGTAAGCTGTCACGGTTTTCGGGTTTAAATATCGATTTGAGCGATAAATTCTGGCTGGGGCAACGAGCGATCGCAATGCAGCTACATGTCGAAAAACAGGGGCAGGGATATCCGATTCTATGTCTGCATGGACATCCCGGCAGCAGTAGTTGCATGAATGTTTTCACAGAACATCTGTCCCAGCGATTCACCACAATTGCGCCCGATTTGAGGGGCTATGGTCACAGCCGTACGGCGACAGCTTTTGCCATGACTGACCATTTGGGCGATTTAATTGAGCTGTTGGATCGCTGGAATCTTGAGCACTGCATCGTGCTGGGCTGGTCTTTGGGCGGCATCTTAGCGATGGAATTGGCTCTACACCAGCCCCAGCGCGTGACCGGCCTGATACTGCTAGCGACTGCTGCTCGGCCTATTGGCAATCATCCGCCCATTACCTGGCAGGACAACCTGTTGACCGCGATCGCCTCTCTGATCAATAAGGCTGCTCCCGGTTGGCAATGGAATATTGATACTTTCGGGCGGCGATCGCTTTACCGCTATTTGATTCAGCGACATACGCCCCAAGCCTATCGGCGGCTGGCTGATGAAGCATTTCCAGCGTTTTTGCAAACGTCGAGTCCCGCTCAAAAAGCGCTGAATCAAGCGCTGCGTCAGGGTTACAATCGCCTGCCAAATTTATCGAGCATTACGGTGCCTAGCCTGGTTTTGTGTGGCGACAGCGATCGTCATATCACCGCTGCTGCCAGCCAAGAAACCGCACAACAGCTTCATCCCAATACGTTAAAAACCTACCCCAAGACGGCTCATCTGTTTCCTTGGGAAATTCCCGAGCGGGTGCTGACCGATATTGACGCTTGGCTGCAGACTTACTTTGCAGCCAACTACTGAGAAAAACTGCATAGGCAACAGCAATTCTCTGCCGTCAGTGGTGTAGCGGTTACATCAAGGCAGACAGTAGACGATAAATTAGGCGAAAGAGAGTCCCAATGGCGATCGCCGCTAGCCCGGCCATCATGGCCAGCACGATCGCGGTAAGGCGAGGAGCCGCAGTTGCAATCAAAATGGTTTGTAGCGGTGGAAAAAGCAGTACGACGGCCAAAGTTATAGCAGCAATAATGACTAGGTCAAATCTTTCGATGACGCGCTTGGCCTGGAGTAAAATCAGTCCGGCAAGTAGCAACAGCCAAGCGCCGCTGCCCAGCAGGGTGGTGCCAAATAAGCTCACCAGTGCGATCGCCAGTAAGCCCGCTTCGACACCGGTAAAAGCTGCTCCACTCAAAAATTCCAGCAGCGAAAAAGATGATAAGCCGGTTGCCGGTGCTGCTTTCTTTTGCCTCGCCAACGGACGCGCTGGTTTTTGTGAAGCCGCTTTGACTGGCTTGGGTACCGTAGGCGGTGGCACAATGCCCAACGGTTGGGGCGCCGGTTGTGAGGTCGTGGGGGTCACGGGCAAAGGCGGCGGTGGCGTCTGCATCGTCGTGGTTGGGGTGGCAGCGGTGGCACTAGAGGCAGTCGTCGGTGAAGCAGTTGGGAGACTCGTACCGGCAGTGGCCGCTTGCCGCAAAGCTGCGAGCACGTCTTTCGCCGATTCATAGCGGCGGTTGGGGGAAGGCTGCAGCATGCGGTCAAGGACGTCAGCGATCGCTGAACTAATGGATACATGGGAACGCCAAGCCCAACTATTGTTGTAAGAATCGTAGAGTTCTCCCACGGCTTTGCCCGTCAGCAAAGTAATGCACGTCACCGCTAGGGCATACAAATCGGTGGAGGGATATACTTCGCCGCCGGCCATCTGCTCCGGTGGAGCAAACCCAATGGAATAAATACCCGTAGATTTTCTGCTGGCCTGGCCTTGACCAGTCGTCACTTGCTTCACTGCACCAAAGTCCAGCAGATACAGCGTACCATCGCGATGCCGCATGATGTTTGACGGCTTGATATCGCGGTGAATCGTACCGTTTTCATGGACGAAATCCAGGACTTTAAGCATCGACACCAGAATTTCGATAATCTCAGAGGCGGCTAATGGTCCCCGCCGCTCCAGGGTTTGCTCCAGATCTTCACCGTCAATAAACTCTTGAACTAAATAAAAATATTCTTCCTGCTTGCCCGGTTTAAGACTGGGCACCATCAGCGGAAAAAAGGCGTATAAATCAGGAATTTGGGAGTGTTTATTGCCGATCTCTTCCAGGACAGCCGCCTCTCGCTGAAATAACGTTTGGGCCAACTGCATTTGATCGGGGCTCAAGTCACCAGAGGGCTGAAACAGTTTGACCACACAGGAGCGCAGAGCTGGAGTGTAGCGATCGCGAGCCAAATATGCCGCGCCAAATCCCCCTTGTCCCAGGAGCTTTTCGGGCAGATAACGGCCGCTTATAATCAGCGGCATGCCGCAGGCAGTGCAGAACTTTTGCTGCACGGTGGTCAGCGTGCCGCGGTTCTCCAGATCGGCAAACTGGTTAGCCGGTCGTGGGCAGCTTGGACGAGTACAAACAATCTCCATAGGGACAGAATTACGCTAAACCGCGCCAACATAGGGGGTTGTCGTCTTGCCGAGGACAAGCTTTTCAGGCTCACGAGCAACTGCTACAAAAATTTCAGTTCCTTAGATGGACAGGCTTTAACAATCCACTGCCTGTGACTTTAAGACTATCTCATCTTAAAAAAGTATCCTGCTCCAAGGACAACCAAATAGGCTGTTCGCCAAGCAGTTTACTATTTCTTCTAGATTCTGAAAGAGCCCCGAATTAGAACATCCTAAAACCTGTTCCAATCTCTCTTACCTTACAGACTCTACAGCTACTCTCCCGCAGCTTTTTTACTGATTTCAGACAAAGACGATAAGGTAGGCACCTGACCGTTCTGCTCGTTATTGCCGTGCAGCAGCTCCAATGAGCGATTGGTAAACTGCGGCAAAATTTCTTCCGTGAAGGCCTCTGCTGCTTTTGAGCGATAGCGGTTGGGGTTGACAATGACTGACAAGGTGCGATTAACCACAACAGTTTCGATGCGTCCCCGGTGCAGCATGCCCATTTGCAGCTCTTTTTCAATCGCCGAAATCGAAACAAACGCTACTCCTAATCCGGCCTGCACCGCGTTTTTAATGGCTTCGATGGAATTTAGCTCCATCTCGATATTTAAATTGCCAGTATCAATGCCGCAGCGAGTTAATACTTGGTCAACGACTTTGCGAATCGTAGATTGCGAATCGAGGGCGATGAACTTGAGCTGGTAAAGGTCTTCGCGACGGATAATTTCCACATTGGCCAAGGGGTGATGCACCGGCATAATTAAGGCCAGCTCGTCTTCGGCATAAGGAATAATTTCGAGGGATTCTTGCAGTTCGGCTGGGACTTCACCGCCAATGATGGCTAAGTCAACTTGGCCATTAGCCACTCCCCAAGAGGTGCGCCGAGTTGAGTGCACGTGTAGCTGGACGGCCACTTCGGGATAGCGCTGTCGGAATAAACCAATCATGCGGGGTAATAAATAAGTGCCGGTTGTTTGGCTCGCACCGACAATCAGTGTGCCACCCTGCAAATTTTGTAAGTCTTCAATCGCGCGGCAGGTTTCCTGACACAGACTCAAAATGCGATCGCCATATTTCAGGAGCAAATGCCCGGCTTCGGTTAGCTGCGCCCGTCGCCCGCCTCGGTCAAACAGCGGCACACTGAGCTGACGCTCTAGATTTTGCACTTGGAGGCTAACAGCTGGCTGCGAAACATAAAGGCTGTCGGCAGCCCGCTTAAAACTGCCTTCAGTGGCGATCGCCTTCAGAATACGCAGCTGATCTAAAGTAAATGGGAGATCAGAAGACATAAAAACCTATCCAAAGAATCGAATGGAACATACCCTTTACCAACAAAATTACTGGCATTTTATTGCGCCCACCCATTAGCAAACCTGCCTACAATCCTCTCTTAAATAAACTGTGATTAAAAGAAAATCTCGAATTAGCTGCAACCATTAGAGTACTCGCTAAGGGAAAAAATATGACACTGAATAAAGTGAAAATGTGCATTTTTTATAAAACTGCTTGAAGTGTTGAAGGCGATTAAATATTCACTTGAGACCGCCAGACTCCAACTGCTACGGTGATGAGATTAGCTAACGAGTGACATTTTTAAGCAGCGATGAACAGACATGATCGCCGAGGGTTTACAGCAGATGGACAGAGTCAAGCGCCTAAACAGGACACTTTGCAGCGAGATAAGTTGCTAACCAGACACTCTAGTTTACAACGGCACTGCAAATTGCCCTAAAAGTAACTCTAGAGGAAATCTCTGCAGGGCCAGATGAAGTGTATCTCAGTTTTGTGTCTGTGGTGCAAGCTTCCTCTGCAGGAGCAAGATACCGGCGCTAAAAATATCGATTAATTAGTAAATAGAGAGGGCTTTCCGTTGACCAGCTAGTCAAGCTGCGATCGCGGAGTATTTGGCATTAACCCTGCTAGAAATTAGAGGCTTTGGTAAACAAAATCAAGCCGCCTATACCAATTCTGAATTTTAAAGTGACGGTTTTGGATTGACGAATGCGATTGCCAAGCGACCTGGAGCCAATAAATCTACCGTCCTCGTCCACAAAATTGAACATTTTGACTTTGAACGCTTTGATAGCCCGAGTTTCAGCCTCTAGCTGCCGAGTTCTCTCCTCTCATAAACCACGATGGCCACGCCAAAAATCTACGGTCAAATACTCAAGAGATCTGAAAGAGATCCGCAAGAAATCCGAATGGTCTTTCAGGCGTGAGCGGTTCGATTATCGTTGCCGGTTTTTTAGCGATCGTCTATGACTTCAACAGCGGAGCCAAATCCAGATGGTTTTCAACCGCATTGGCCAGGCCATTGAGCATCAGCTCTCGTTGTTCTCTAAAGTTGGCCACTCCAGTTGGCAATGAGTTGAGCCCCCGCTGCTGTCGCAGACAGTTGAGCCAAGTGCGCCGCCAAGGACCATTGTCAAACAGACCGTGTAAATAAGTGCCCCACAGAGCCTGTCGAGCATCCACAACGCCAAGCGATTTATCTTCAAACAGAAAATCAAATTTGAACTCACTGCTGGTTGCCTCCTCCGGCGAAACCAGCTGAGTGCGCCCCTGATGCAGCTCATAGCCAGCGATCGGCAGGCCAGCCTGCGGATATTGGGAACTGGTGTCGCGTTGACGAGCAATTTTACGGGTCGTGATGACAGTTCGAATGGGTATCAGCTGTAGTCCTTTGTAGCGACCGTCGGGGCCCTCAATCCCTTCGGGGTCAGCCAAATATTCGCCCATCATTTGAAAGCCACCGCAAATGCCGAGCACCGTGCCGCCAGCGTGCACATAACTCTGAATTGCTGCCGCCATGCCCGATCGCTGTAACGCCACCATATCGGCGATGGTAGTTTTAGTGCCGGGCAAAATAACCGCGTCCGGATAGCCTAAATCTTCGCCAGGACTCACATATCGCACGTGAACTGATTCTTCAGACTCCAGCGGATCAAAATCAGTAAAGTTGGAAATATGCGGCAGCCTAATCACCGCAATGGTGAGAGCCGCATTGGAGTTTTTGGGCGATCGCTCCAAAAGCGACAGCGAATCTTCGGCGGGAAAGGCTTGATTGAGCATCGGCACAACTCCGATCACCGGAATGCCCATGCGCTCCTGTAGCCAATCAATGCCCGGCTGCAGGATCTCTCGCTGTCCGCGAAACTTATTAATAATGATGCCTTTGACCAAAGCCCGCTCATCTGGGTCAAGCAGCTCTAACGTTCCCACGATGTGAGCAAAGACGCCGCCCCGTTCGATGTCAGCAACCAAGACTGTCGGCGCGTTGAGGTGTTTGGCCACCCGCATATTGGTTAAATCGCGGTGCTTGAGATTAATTTCCGCAGGACTGCCAGCTCCTTCGCAAACTAGAAAGTCAAACTCTTGCTCTAGCCGCGCCAAACTTTCCTGAACGGCCTGCCATCCCGTGTCAAAAAACTTTTCGTAATAATCTTTGGCCGTAATCCGACCCACCGCCCGGCCCCGCAGCACCACTTGTGACGTCATGTCACCTTGCGGTTTCAGCAGAATGGGATTCATTTCGGCATGGGGGGCCACTTGGGCCGCCCACGCCTGCACGGCCTGCGCATAGCCAATTTCGGCACCAGCATTGGTGACATAGGCGTTGAGCGCCATGTTTTGCCCTTTGAAAGGCGCAACTCGCCGGCCTCGGCGGCTCAAAATCCGGCAGAGGGCGGTTGCGATTAAAGATTTGCCTGCATGGGATGTCGTGCCCACTACCATGATCGCCTTCATGGGAGCCTCCAAAAAAGTCGGGTTGGGGTGTTCATGAAATCTACGTGATGCTCGATCGCGAGGCACAGCTGACAACCATCAGCCATTCAAGCGTTGATCGTTCTGGTTAAGAGTGCCCAGAGGTTGAGGAAATTATATCGGCGATCTTAGAAAACATCCGTAAAAGTGCTGTTTACCCGAACTAACAGTCAGTGGATCGAGGACCTCTAGAAACCATTTCAGCTCCACCATAAGCGAGGCGAAGAATTATCTGAAGCGGTCAAGAAAATATTTGTCATGCGGTCAGCCGTGGCCAGTTTCATTCGGACCAACAGCAAGCAATCTGGACAGACGCCCAGCCCCCGGCAACGACCAACACTCTTCACAAAGTGGTGATGGCGCAATCATCATTTGGGTAATCAAGGGCCATAGCCAAAACGATTGGACTGCAGTTGCGATCAAGCCGTCATCATTTAACTTGCCATATTTTTGATAGTGAAGTTTTCAGCGTTTCACTAAGAGTACTCCAAGAAAAAAGACATCCACTAGCTAGGCAGGCGCAGGCGTCGGTACAATTTCGACAAACCACTTTTCTAGCCCTGGCAATCGATGCAGTTTCTGTTCGAGTTGTTTCATGGCCTGCGGGGTAAGTTTGAC
>JBCCJU010000065.1:0-29871 GCA_039027715.1 Cyanobacteria bacterium P01_C01_bin.120 | reverse complement strand
CGATGTTGCAGTTAGCCCATGCGCAGTTTGCTCAGGGGCGATCAGTGGAACAAGTGCTGGAGGTGATGATGCCGGCTTAAATCACAAAGGGTTACCTCAATTATTTTTCTCTCACTGGAGTTTGCCAAGTCGTGTAGACAGGGACAATCGATTGAGCAAGTTGTGGAGATGATGATGCCAGCTTAAACCAACTGAGTAGCTCCATAATCCTCTGCTTGTGATGAACTTTGCCAAGTCGTGTGAATAATCAAGTCTCTTTCGGCCTTTGTAAAAGGATTAATGTCTTCCTTGTCGGCAAGTCCTTTGGAAATTTTAATTTTCATGCTTTGGAAAGGGTTTTCCTCGATGAGAGCTTCTTCGGTAGCCCACCGACAACAAGCTTTGAGCTGGGTGAGGCAGCGCTTAGCCGCATCCAGCGTTAGATTCGCCAGCAGATAATCCCGGATTAAGGCCGCATCTTCTAGAGACTTGCTGGGAAAAGGATCAATGTGGTTCCTCTGTTTGCCGTAATTTTTCGCGTATGTACTGGGGCTGACTTGAGGCTTCTTGAATTGGGCATATTTCTCCCAGAGCCGGTCGAGTGTTGGACCAGACTCCACTTGCTTATGGCATAGGGTTTCCGAAACTTTGGAGGCCGTTTCTAAGATGCCAACTGGTTTGTACTTCTCTAGTGTGACATCGACTTCGCCATAATCAATATCGCGCTGAATCAGCTTTACGATATCTCCCACCTTGTATCGATTCGGCGGCGTATCTTCAAAGCCCGTTGAAATATAGAAGCGCTTACGTCTCAGCTCGCCATCTACATTGACTGGATATGAGAATACGATTTGCAGACGTCCCTTCGTATTTTTGAACTGGACAGTGCCCTTTTTAGCCTTGGCGCTTGTTCGCAGCATACATTGACAACCTCCTACGCCTGAAGGAAGCGTACTGAAGATAACAAAATATCACCCTGTAGTACTTCTAGCTCTAAAGTAATACTATTGAGGGTCGAGGAATTTCCCCCAAACTTCCCCCAATAAGTCCCCCAAACTTGTCTAAAAATGTCTAAAAGATAGATGGACAATCGCAACTGACCGACTAAAAAAAGCCCCCAACGCTTCTGTCGGCAGGCTTTTCGGTTGATATTGTTGAATGCCAGGAGGCGGGCTTGAACCGCCGACACGAGGATTTTCAGTCCCTCTGTACTAATCGTCAGACAGCTTGGCCTCTATGCGGTCAAGCTGTCTTGCTGCATTTCGGTTGTGCTCTTCCATCTCTCGCCACAGCTGCTCGGTGTTGAGCACCAAGGCTTCATAGTTTCTCTTGAGGTGCTGAAAATCCCTCTCGGCCGCATACTGCTTTCTGGTCTTTGCTGTGTGCCATGCAAACGCGCCGGCTAATCCCGTCAGCAAGCTAAGGCCACTGACTAAAATCCCTAATATTACGGCTGCAGAATTCAATGAGCTCATATCACTTGTTAGGCTGTTCGCTTCCAGCAGTGCACCGTGATTGAAGGCTGTACGTTGTTGTGAGGCTGCCCTCCGCCTACGGGTTGAGCCACTTCTCCATGCCCCGCAACGGTCCCCCCTAGGCCGCTTAAATCAGGAACAACGTTGTACCGCCCTGATCCACTTCCGTTCCAGAACGATGCGTCGTGTCCATGCTCTGGCATTTCGTCAGTGGTCAGCGTGACTTCTTTTTCTCCAAGCAGTTTTCCAGGAGCATTAAAGTCAGTGTCGTTGGCATCTACACCGACGATCGCCCTTCCCTCTGCATATGCCTCCCACGTCCCATAACCCAACTTCAAAGCCGGGTTGCTGGCATCAGACGAGAAATACAAATCCCCAACCTTGATTTTTTGATTCTCGATCGCGGCAGCCAGCGCATTAATTTGAACCTGCTGGGCATCAAAACGGGCCTTTAGATCAGCCTGCGTCTCAATGTCACCGCTAATTTGCCCCCAAACGGCGGCGCGTCCCGTGAGCTGATGGTATTGGCCAGCCGCCCATCGGTAGAAAAGGCCGGTAGCTAAGTCGAGATAGACCTTAGAGCTATTCCCCACTGAGGGAAAGCTGGCTAAGTTGGGATAGTCCTCTAACTCATCAAGGGCGCTAATGTCGGGTCGGTTTTGAAGCCTGTTGTAGTCATACCCATCCGGCAGATCCGTCAGGGCCAGTGTGATACCCAGCTCGCTCAGCGTTTGAGGGATATTAACCAGCAATGCCCATGGAACGCTGCTTAATGCGCCAAAAGACGCCGTTGAACCATCCGCCTTACCGATGTGAAGACGATCGTCTAAATCGGTAAACTTGACCTCCCCAAACTCTAAATCAATGGGGGTCGCGTTTGAGCGCTCACGCCGGACTCTGATTAGAAAGTCATTCGACAATGTCCTCACCTCCATCAATGAGCTGGGCAGCTAGGCCGTCGCCGCCATCCTCAACAAACGCCTCAATGGTGGCGAGCCAGTTTTTGTCATAGAAAACCTTGCTGCGCTGACTGCGCTTAAGCCGTAGACGCCTCGACACCAGCCCCACTCGCTTAAACGCCTCTGGAATAGGAATCTCAATCAGCGTGCTGTCCTTGGAGGGGAGAATGCTGCGATAGTCGCTAAAGCTGCCGTCTGGATACTCAAATCGCAGTAGAAGCTTCCCCTCGCCGACGTATTCCCCCTCCCAGGTTTGGGTGATGCGAAAGGTCTCCGCTGTGACCAGGAGCTGGGGCGCTTCCTCCCAGGTAAACAACACGGGGTAAGTCCCCAGTTCCTCCCACGGCATGAAGCGTTACTCCTCTGGTGCTGACTCCGTCTCAGGTTCCGGTAACGTTTCAGCGGAAAAACTCACGTTGGTCGGTCCAATTTTGAACCGCAACTCAACCGCGTCTAACTGTTCAAGCCCGAGCGCTTTAATCTTGGTCTGAGCTATCTTTACCGCTGCATCTAGGCCGGTTTGGTCGATGCCTTCGGTAATCTGGTCAACCGTCAAACTTACTGCTTTCATGATTGCCTCTGAGAAACTGAAATGCCGTCGATAAGGCCCACGGGATGTAAAGCCATCGACGCTTGTGCTGATAATCGGCGATCGCCATTTCGGTTAGACAGTTGGCTTCGATGTCCCAGCTCTCCCCAGACCACGCCACGTTGTAGCCATCAGGTGGCCATGGCGGTGGCTGCACAGTGCAGCGCCTGGGGAGCCGAGTCGGGTCAACTGCGGTGACCTTTACTAACTGGCCAATCGCGTTGTAGTGATAGCCGAGAGCGGTTTTACTCCGTCTTCGTCGATACTGAATCGCTCTGAGTAGAGCTACCACCAGGGTTATAGGTTTGGCCATATCGGGCTAACAGAGCCTTTGCTTTGGCTGTGGGCACCACGCGAGGGCGCGGCTTTGCCTTGAGTAAGATGCGCTGTTTGATGAGGTCTTTATCCATGTCTCTGGTTACCGTTGGGGAAGGAACAAACCGCGCTCGTTTTGGGTAAAGATGATGCCCGCATCGATCACGGTTTCAATGTTTTGGCAGACCTGGTTGAGCCAGTAGTCGGGGTCGATTTGATGATCACTAAGGCAGTCCAGCAGGTCATCTAAACTGCCCTCTCCCCGCAATACGTCCTCAATCATGTCTTCACGTTGCACCAGCTCTGCGAGTGTTCGCTTTTCGTCATTGCGGTCAAAGTCGGGACACTCTGGAGCCAGGGTGCGAAAGGGATCGAGAACGTCAAAATCTTGGGGATACGTCATGGTGTGATGGCTTAGCCTAAGCTGACTCTTTCGCGAGATAGGGAGACCTGGCAGATCTCATTAGTGCCCCCTAGCGCCTGGATTGTGGCGGCCTTGATGCCAGCGAAAGCATCCATGATGTCATCGGTATCAGCGGTGGCTCCAAACGCACAGCTATAGCGCGTTCCGGCGTATTTCAGGTACTCCAGATTGGTCACATCAGAGCGCGCGACAGTCACCGAGCGCGTGGCATTGAGGAACAGGATCACGCGCGCGGCCCGGAAGTTCGGTAACGCGGCTAGGGTGTCAGTCCCAATGTTGTCGGTGACTGCGGCTTGTGGATCTCCGTTGATGTAGGTCTGAAGCTGGTTATAGCCGTCTGTGGTGTTCTGAGCGGATAACACCTCTGTCGCTTCCACGTCGATTAGGAACGGTTTGATAAACACCAACTTATCCAGATTTCGCGGCCCTTGTTGCCCAATGCGGCTGGGACGGGTGCCGAGGGACTGTAAGTATTGAATGTAGTTGTTAAGCCCTTCTTGAAGGCGGGCACCGCGTTTGATATCACTGTATCGATTACCCATGCTCTAAATCCTTGAAACTGTTCAGTCTCAAGGTACCCACCATTTTCTAAATAGAAATTCGGCGGAACGTCCTAGGACGTTCCAGTCAATCGCAGGCTCTCGCGACCATTCACTAGCTGACGAGGGCTGATGGGTAGAGTCCCGTACGGTCGTAAAGGGTGACCGGATTGGTCAGTCCCCAAATGTTGAGATAGGACGCTTGAAACCGGACTGAGGCCACGGGGCGCTTGCGGGGAAGGCGTCTAGAACTGCCATAGATCACATCATTGGGGGGAAGGGTCGGGTAAGCCGCCGCCGCGTTTTGATTTTCCGAAATGTTGAGATTTTCCCAGTTGGGGGTGTGGGTTTGAATGTCTAACACCCGGTCGATGAGGTCTCGCGCGTCGCCCTCTGTGCGGGCATAAATTTGCAGTTTATAACCCCGTTCATTGTCGGTGTAGGTCGCCATCAGCCGTCCTTTGCGCCATAGATAACCACCCCCAACCCCAAAATTAGTCTCTATGCGATTGGCTAACGTTTGCGCGATCGCAGGGTTGAGGTTCCCTCCTTCATAGGTCATTAGCCTAAAGGTGATTTGTCCCGTAACCGGAGAGAAACTAGGCTCGACATCGCCAATGTCTTCTTGAAAGTAGAGCGTGACTTGTGGCTTAAACTTGCGAGTTTGATGGTGGGAGCCGACGGGGATACCGTAGTAGGGCTGGTCAAACGCGCTGCGACGGATGCGCTCAAACAATTGCCAGCGCAGAGAGGTCATCAAAAGCGAGTCCCGATCCTTGTGCTGGCAAGCGTACCGAAGATTTGCTCTGGGCTCTCTCAGGTCTGGATCCCACTCATCCCCTCCCAGGTCGATAAAGTAATCTCTCACCTCTCGGTTTATCCATTTGCGGATGACGTCTTGCAAGTGGTCTTGTTCTCGAAACTCAGGAGGGATAGGCATTTTAGTTACCTCTGGCGGTGTCACTGCTTTGGATGTCGGGAGACTGAGATGCAGTTTGTCCTTGTTCTGCTGCATCTTTGACAGGCGCGTTATCGTCCCAAGGGTCGGGAACCGCATCTAGAACGGTTGTCCTGAACTCTCCAAACTGATTAATCAGTTCCCCACTCTCGTCTTGAATTTCCAGGATATTGCCGGTCGCCATGGAGAAGCTAGAGGCCATATCCTCGACATTTTCCAGGGTTCCCGTGACTTTGCTTATCCGTGCCCTAATGCGGTTTCGGGCTTGTGCCCCCTCACTCATCCAGGGGTAGGCACCCCGCCCGACCACACCAAACGCTTTCAGGGCGTTACCGATTTTGCCCGTGTTCTCTGCAACCCATTCCATCAGGTCTTGCGTGGCGTCCATAATGCCGCGCATTGTCCAAATAATCATGCTGGCACTGCGGACGATCGCGCTGGCTTTGAGCCAAGTGTCACGGGCGTCTTCATACAAATCGTCGCCGAGCATGGCACGCAGCAGGCTTTGAATGTTGCTAGTAAACCAGCCGTAGACGTCAATGGTGTTGCCTTCTTCATCCTCAATGCCCACGACATTGAGTGCTTGTCCAGCGACCCAGCCAAAGGTCTCGCCTACATCACGACTTAGTAAGGCTACGTTGTGCATGACGCCGATGAATGTGAGCACGTCTAGCACTTTTTGAATGCGGGTCTTTTGCCACGCCTTTTGCAGGAAGCTGGTTAACGTGGTGAGGTTAGCCAGGATGGTGGAGTTAAGGCCGGTGTTTATGCCGCTGCTGTTTCTAGCGGCGATCGCTGCTTCTGCCGTAATCGCTCGTTGCTCAGCCTCTGCTTGAGTCTTGGCTATTTCTGAGCCGTTTTCAGTGGCCATCACCGACACGGTTCGAGTGGTGCGGAGTGACGTCCAAATGCCCCCTGTATTGATGGCTTTAACGTCAGGGATGGTGGTGTTCACCCATTTGATCACGATACGTTCCTCATCGTCTTTAAGCGGTATTTCGCAAGGGTCCACAGGCGGTGGCTCAGGCGCAAAGTAAGGCTGAGTAGCGGGCTGCGGCAGGGGCTGAGGCGTCGGGGGTGGAATTTGCGGCTTGGGTAGCGGCTTCGGCACCTTGACAGACGGACTTGGCGCGGGGCTGGGCGTCGCTGGAGCCGGTGGGGCGATGGGATTGAAAGGCGGTGGAATATTGGGGGCTGTACTGGGCTGTGTGCTTGGGGTCGGCGTGGAACCTGGAGATGGCGATGGCGACGGCGTGGGGCTTGGCGATGGCGACGGCGACGGCGTTGGGCTTGGTAAAGTCCCTGGTGCTGGTGTCGTCCCCGGCATGGGCGCAGGCGTTGGAGCTGGATTGATGCCCGGCTGCGGCGTCGGCTGCGGCTGGGGCGACGGCGATGGGCTGATGTCTGGCTGTGGATTTGGGCTCGGCAAGGTGCCAGGTGCGGGCACTGGTTCAACGCCTGGGGTGATTTCAGGCGACGGCGACGGCGTCACGCCAGGAGTAATTTCAGGCGTTGGCGTCGGGCTGGGCGTTTCTTCTGGTGGCTTGGGAGCTGGCGTGGGGTCGGGGTTGATGCCGGGCGTCGGGTCAGGATTGAAGCCTGGCTTCGGCTGCTGTGGCAGTCCCGGTAGTTTAGGCTTTTCTGGTTCAGGGGTTCTGTTTGGGTCTGTCTCGGGGGGAGATGTGGGCTGAGTCGGGGGCTGTGGCGTGTATGTCGGTGGTGGGTCAGGCTGTGGGGCTTCACTTGGCGGCGGCTTAGGTTTTTCTGGAATGCCCGGTAAAGGTGGGGCTTTTGGTTCGGGTCTTAGCGGCTTCGGATTAGGAACACTGCCCGGAGGCCGCTTAAAGGGGACTATTTCGGTTTCTCCTGGAGGCTTGATGCCTGGTTCTGGTGCTGGCGCATAATCAGGAACCTCAACTGGTTTCGCTGGCGCTGGTGCTGTTCTGGTGTTGCCTTGCGGAATGGGCGGAGTGAAAGGTTGGTAACCAGGTGTTGGTTGAGTGTTGGGGCCTACGTCTGGCTTGCCGTCCGCACGTTCAAACGTGACGTTTACTTCTCTGTGAGGGCGAAAGCTTTGACCGCCAGCCCATGAAATATGTTGAACCGGTTCGCCATCGGCGTTAAGCGTCGTGGTGTAGATGAATCGGCTTTTGCCTTCAAACCCGTTTCGGTTATCGTCGGCTACCTCTATGCTCACGATGGGGCCTAAAACAGTGTCAGTCCCGCCCAATCCTGGATAAGTAAAATCGCGAAAACTGCCAAAGCCGTCGACGATCGTTGCTGACAAGTTGTAAAAAGTCACAGACGATCCTGGTGGCCAGGCGGGAGCTGGTGGGGCTTCCGATGTTGGCGGGGGCTCAATCAGCCCCAATTCCATCGCTGCCTCTGGGGGCAGGAAATTGAGAGTCGACAATGGAGGTCCGGGCAGTTTCTTAACTGGCGGCTTCCCCGGCTTTTTGGGGACTGAGCTGGGCTTTGGTAGCGGCTTTAAGGTGCTTGGGGGGCTCAGTGGCTTGGGGTTGGGAATACTCCCCGGTGGCCGCTTAAAAGACACCGCATTATTCGCTCCCGGTGCTCTTGGTAAATTGGGAGCTGGAGCGGTATTCGGGATGCTGGGTGCTGGAGCGGTAGCCGTTACCATTCCATTAACTCTTGAATTCTGTGGGGATAGAGCTGGAACCTAGATCTTCAGCATGTGTCCAGATTTTTGATGCGCCGCGCTGCCAGTTTTTGTTCAGGGGCACTGAGGTCCTAGCGATGTTTCGCCACTGCGGCGGGTCTACAGCGGTTACTTCAAAAGGACCAGCTTGAGCTACTCGCTCAGCTAAGCCGGTAGCCTCAATGGCTGTCACGGTCGGATAAAGATGATTCAGTACGGTGGTAGCCCATACGGCTAGCTTCTCCACGGTGTTCACAGATGCGGGAATATCGGTGGTCTGAAATGCAGTCATAGGGGAAAGTTAAAAACATCACTACAATGTTATGCCCCCATGTCAGAAGTGTCAGAGAAACGATTGATTGCGTTAGAAAGCCGCCTAAATCAAGTTGAGGCGGGGCTCAAAAAAGAGCAACAGCGAAATCGCGAATTGGTCCGGGCCTACCATGACCTAGTGCAGAGTTTGCAGAAAAATCATCGCCTGACAGTTCGACGGATGAAGATGCTGACCAATGACTACGTCCGCGTTTATGGCTGGATTCAGTATTTAAATCAGGATGAAAAATCAAGCGTTGATGATGATTCTGATGGCGACGCTGATTGAGGCGCAGAGACCGTCAAACCTGAGTGCAATAGAGTCGATTAAGTCTGTTTGACGATAAGGCAATGGATGACTTCTTGGCGATCGCACTGCCTTCAGGGATTCTCGGGTCTCTTTATCAGTGGTTGGTGATTTATCCAAAAACGCAGCGCCTATGGCAGGACCTGTTGTGGTTGACGGATGACGAAAAACTGGCGCATAAGCTAGTACAGCGAGCCGTAAGGAAGCACTTTTGGCGCGGTCAGGTCTATTGGTATGAAATTGCGCTGGCCAGTTACAGACACCATCTCGCAACCAAGCGGCAGCCCCCGGCATCCAAGGGGAAGGGCTATCGCTCTAAGCAGCCTAAATACAAGCCTCGCAACCGCCCCAGTGCAGCGCCGACACCGCCTGAGACTTCAACACCGCCGCCCAGTTTGCCAACGTCTCCGTCTGGCCTGAAATATGGGTTAAGAAAACCAAGGTCATCAACGCCGCCAGCCAAGAACTATCAGCCGAAAAATCCCACTTACATACCGCGCAATCGTCACAAACCTACGCCGCAGGTTCCGAGGCCGCCAGCGAGAGAAGCGGAGCCGATTGGGCTGATTTTGAAGCTTGACCAGCTAACCAAAGATAGGGCCACTTCCGAGCGCTTGATTGACCGCGCGGTGCTGCGATATCCGGAGCGCTCAAAGCAATGGTGCGTGGAGAAAGTCATCTTTGACTTAAAGCGAGATCGCCATTAAAAAATCCTTTATTTAGATGCTAGAGATGAAATGAAATTGGAGCTTAAGAAATGAAGTGGATGAATCAAGGCTTAGTTTGGGCGTCAGGACTACTATTGGTTGCGTCCTGTCAAAGTCAACCAGCAGCAGAGACCGAACAGCAAGTCAAGATTTTTTCTGTCGAAGAGCTGACGGAAATGTTAATTGAGATTGACGCTTTAGACGACAGAACCCTTGCAGGTGAGTACGCTCAAACCTTGACGAGTATCGAGGAAAGTTGCTCAGAGAGAACTCAAGCCATTGTCCTTGCAGCCATGAGATTGGTTGAGGCCGAGAACTCAGTTGGAGTCCAATACGCAATCTTGAACTATCTGGAAGACGTAGAATTTGCGGCTGAAGCATATCAGACTCCCATCGAGTGCCTGGAACTTCTCTAGCGTTTAGAGCGCGATCGCCATTAAAAAAGCCCTCGTTTGAGGGCTGGGCGTGACGTTTGAGATCCTTTCACACCCATAATAGTCACTTCAAACTGTTGTACTTGCTGAGCACGCCCAGGGTGTAGCTTTGAATGCTCTCGTAGACCGTGCTGCCGTAGGGCTGTGACCGCTGGTCGTCATAGAGGTCAGCTTGACCGCTGTACCACATGGACGCGACGCGCCGGACGGCCAGTTCTTCGGAGTAGCCCGCATCAATCTGGTGCTGCACGTACTCATTCAGCTTGTGGTTAATGGTGGCTAGTTGAGCATCCGGGTCAGCGAGAAACTGCGCCGGTGACAGCGCCTGCCCCAGCGCCGCGCGCGTCCAGCTCGCCACGTTGGCAGGCATCACCTGACCATAGCCCAGCGCCCCACTGTCAGGATTGACGGCGCGAAAGTTGCCTGCGCTCTCTTTGCCAATGATGGCGCGGCGCAGGGCATCAATATTGACCGCACCACTGCTGGCCGTCTTCTTGTAGAGCACGGCGGCCGCGTGCCCTCGCATGGGCTTGATAAAGTTACGATCGCCATCCAGCAGCTGCAGGTGCAAGTGCGGCCCGGTAGAACGCCCCGTGTTGCCCAGCTTGCCAATCACCGCGCCCTGCTCAGCCGGTCCGTCGACGCAGCTACCTTCTAGTAGGTGCATAAGCTGCCAGGTCATATCAGCGTGTTCAAACTGTGCCATGTAGCCACCGCCCCCCGTCTGACCGGGAGAGTAGCAGGCAACGGCAACAGCGCCAGGGGCATAGTAGGGCGTACCGACAGGGCCAGCTAAGTCGACACCTCTATGCTCATAGCCGGTCTCGAGATTGCTGCGGGTTGGGTCCAGATAGGTGCTGCTGACGATTAGGCCAGCGACGGTATCTTCCATCCGCAGTGGCTTCATTTCAAAATCTTTAGCCACGGCCTTTTCTCGGTCCTTTGGTCCCTCTAAGCCGGGTACCACGTCCGCTAGCTGGTTCCAGGCTTGACGACCAAAAAAGACGCCCTCTGCCACTAAGGCACCGGTGTAACAGACCACTAGAAAGATGCCGACAGAGGCCAATTTAAGCGGTATTTGACCACTTTCTATTCGTCGGACTGTGCGGCTGACTCGCTTGAGTTCGTCGGCGAGTTCATCCAGCGACTTCGATACTGTTCCACTCTTTCCCATGACTGTATTAGCGCTGGCTTAGTGTGCTGTTCATAGTGCTCTGGGGCAACTCTTGAATACATCAGCATTCCAGTTGCCCCGGTGCAAAAGATGATGGTGAGCGTAGAGGCCGTGTTTAGAAAATCACTCATCACCAGATGGCTCGTTAACGTCGTTAAAGGTAAACCAAAGCTGCAGGGTGTCAAATACTCGACTACCGGCAACAGCACCAGCTTTTTGCGGGTCAAAAACGCCAGCTAAAAACCAAGCAACAACAAGAGAAAGAAGAAAAGCGGTTCCGATTAATTTACGCATGGTTGAGCCCCTCCTGTGGGCTGGTTCTGGTTCTGGTTCTGGTGGTTCTCACCAGTGGTTCTGTGGTTCTCACCAGTGGTTCTGTGGTTCTCGAATCGCCGAACCAGTTGGTTCTATTGGTTCGGTGCGAGATACACCCCCCTATGCCCATCCCGGGTTTTTGGAGTGCCATTCTTGGATAGAGCGGTAGCGAAGGTCGGCGCTTGCATCCCGTTTAATTAGCTTTTCGTCACTAATTTGATTGGCCTTTTCAAAGCGCAAAATTTCATTTACAGCGTCGGTCAACGCCCTAACGGATTGATAAGAATGAGGCGAAAAATCAGGATGATTAGCTAACCAGTTCTCGAACCAATCTGTCGAAGTTTCGCTATCAGCTAGTTCCAGTTTTTTCGGCAGATTGTCAATATGCGGAATACCCCTAAGACTAATGGCGCCATGGTGGCAAACCACGACAGGGTGATCCTCATCTTTTGCCTTGAATGCCGATAGCTGCCCCTGCACGGCTGCCAGATTATCTTTCTCATCTTCATTAAGGTCTAGAAGGCGGTAAGAGGATGAGCGAAAAGCCAGTTTCGGAAATACAACCCACACAAGCTTTCTAATAGCAGCGGAGTTAAGCCCCAAGCTGCCCACATCACCATCTTGAGTGCCAATAACAAAGCGAACCTTACGCTTTTTCCCTCGGTTTCGGAGTGCTTTGAACCCTTGCTGAACATCATGCTTTTCATCGTCGTCTAGCTCATCCATGGCGTTGTTCAGTTCATCCACCAGCACCAGCGTCGGCAGCTTGGAGTCATCCAGTGCAGCCACCAGCAGTGCGGGCAGGTCGTGAGCGTCAGTAAACAGATGCTGGCCCTTGGTGAGGCCAAACCAATCAAAGCGGTCATCGTCATGACCGTAGCCGTCTTCGATGTCGTGAATGAACAGGCGGCAGTTGCCACCGTGGCGCTTGACGAATTCATAGGCCAGCAGCCGCAGCACATAGCTTTTGCCTTCGCCCTCATCACCCAACAGGCCTAGATTGTTGTCGGTGGCCATATCCAGCAGCCAGTCTGTACCCAGCTTCTGATTGCCCTTGTAGCCAAACCAGTTAGTTAAGGGCGTTTGCTTGGCGATCGCGCCATTTATCCGCTCGGCGGGCACATCAACAAACTGCCACTCGCGGTTAAACAGCAGGTAACAGCCTTCGCTGAGCAGGCCAAGACAGGCGCGCATGGCGCTTAGGGGCGTGCCCTTCTCCCAGCTCTGGTGCGTACCCAGGGCCGCAATGAGGGCAGCAATCCAGGGGTTTACGGCAGCGCCCATGACGCCACCAATCATCACCGCACCCCAAAAGGCTTGGGTAGTGCGGTGCTTGCGATATTTGCTATTCGTCATCGGGGACTATTCCTTGAGTAGGTCCTGCTTCCGTGCTGTAGAAGTCAATGGGGCGATTTACAGGGATGGACGGCACTTCATTGCGATCGCTGGGATTAGCAATCCAGTGCAGGGCCAGCTCGGTGGCTGCTAGTTCGGCTTCACCATTGGTTTTGCTGGCAAAGTGCACTGGATCACCGTCAAAGGTGCCGATCGCTTTGCGCAGTTCATTGACTTCCCACTGCACGTCATTGCGACGCTTCTCTAGCCAGTTCTTAGCGTTGCCGGAGTCGCGGCCGACTTTAAGTAAGTAGGTCGCTCGCACTTGAATGGTGGCGCCCAGCTCGTCATCAGCAATGAGGTCAAGCACGAGGCCGGCCGTGTCGGCCTCGGCAGCAATCTCGGGAGTAGCAACGGTCGCTTCTTTGGTGATGGGAGTGAAGCTAGCGGGTTCAGGGTTGACGCCGCCCATGCCGCTCATGGCTCGATTCGTGACCCAGCTAGCGCCAAAGCAAAGGGCGATCGCCGCTACGGAGCTGATGTTCTGTGGAGTGAAAAAGATTTTTCGAGTCATAATTGACCTGTCTTTAAACGGACAACCGGCCCAGGGCTGCAGTCCCAATGGGCCGGTTAAAACAGACGGTTAGACGGCTTCAGATGCCAGCACGTCTAGATAGGCGTTGATAAAGTCTTCGGCTTGATCCAGCAGGTTTCTAGCCATTGCCAGAGAGCCGTAACGGTCATCGGGGAGGCAGGCGAGCTGGTCTCTTGCAAACTGCACTTGGCAGCGGTGAGCGGCCACCAGCACCACCGGATTCTTAGAGTCCAGCGGTGAGTCGCCTGGAATTCGTCTTTCAATCGGTAACATAGTCAGTACATTCCTTTATTGAACAATCAGTGCCCCTGCCAGCGATCGCACGCTGGCAGGGGCTTTTAATTGGCGGGAGCACCACCGGGGTCGATGACGCTTGCACCATCGGACTCAAACTCTTCAGGGAAAAAATCACGCGCAAGCTCATCAACAGAGCACTTGAGCAGATGACACAAACGCATCATCTGTAAAGGGTTCAACGTTGGAATGTATTCCCCTAACTCCCAGCTCTGAACCGTCCGAGATGTGACGCCCACAGCCTCGGCCACTTGACGCTGAGTAAGCTTCAACGCTTTCCGTCTTTTCACGAAAGCCACTCTCTTTGAACTCATCATACACAGTCCACCGCATGAGGTGAACTGCATGTTATGCTCAGCATAGCACGTGGTTCACCTCGTGTTTACAACATTCCCTAGAAGTTGATTTCCTACGTCCGCTTCTAGGGATGCCCTATTCTCTCAGGCCGTTGACATAGCGGCCTGAGAGCCCATTCAAGGAGTAGTTTCATGACCACTGAAAGACATCGCTTTTACCTTGTGAACACGCTGACTGACTACGTCGACGCGGTTGAGTTCTTAACTCAAGACGAGGCAGACGAAATTAACGCAGAGTTTGAAGACGAAGGCTCAATTCATCGCTGGGTCAAGAAAGGTCAGGAGTATTAAAGCGGCATGAAAATCACCAAAGTCAGCTACTCAGGACTGTTCAACCTGGGTAACTACAACAACGAAAAGATTGGCTTAACGGCCCATCTCGACGAAGGCGAAGACCCCGAGATCGTCGTAGAGGCACTCAGGGAACAAGCCGTCGCCATGGCCGCCAACAAAGGTCTGGGAAATGAAACCGACATCCGCTACGAAATCAGACGGCGGGTTGATGACTTAGAAGACCTGCGCATCAAGTGCGTCAAAGCGCAGAACGAATGGAATCAGGTTGCAGAATTCCTGCGGGCTCAAGGCATCAAGCCTGACGCTCCCAACCTTTCACTTAAAACCCTGATGCCATCAATTCAGGAAGAGAGCACGGCCGTCAACGGTGAACTGATAGACGCCGCCGACGACGAATTCTAGGCGCGCATGAAAAAAGGGAGCGACCCACTGAGATCGCTCCCTTCCTTATCCCTTCACACACGACAGGTGGTTACGGACGCCCATCCTTACCACCCCCTGCTGTTGTTTATAGTGCCCCGTAATGAATACACCAAACCTTCATGACCGGCATCTTTCCGAATGGAAAGAATCTGCCGTCTCAGAAGAAATCATCGCTCGTAACGTCTGGTCCATCGACGACCCGCAAGAAGTAGACCAGCTCCTTAATCGTAATACCAAGCGCAGATGGCAGCATTCCGAAAACTTAGTGCCCGGTTGGGCCGTCGCTGGCGTTTATCCCGCGACTGGTGAACGCTGCTTTAACGGCGCTCAGTTCAAGCCCGACACCCCATTAGAGGACAAAAACGGGAAAACGCTGAAGTACATGAGCCCTAGCAAGCAAGCGCTGTCCCCCCTGTTCTTAGAAATGCCCCAGTTCAGCTACTGGGAGTACGTCAAAGATGACGTACAGCAGGCAATCGCCATTTGCGAGGGCGCCAAGAAAGCAGGGGCATTGCTCAGTCAGGGTATGCCCGCCATCTCCATCCCTGGTGTCGCTACGGGACAAAAGCGCGGACGTTTGCGCCCTGAGTTAGTGCCCTTTTGCCAGTACGGGCGCACTTTTCGGCTGTTCTTTGACCGAGACATTCTAGAGAAGCGCCAGGTACATCTAGCGCTGCACAACCTGAGCCGGTTGCTGACCGCTAAAGGATGTGTCGTTGAGGTCGTGGAATGGGACAACCGCTTTAAAGGCATCGATGACGCGATCGTCAACGGCATAGACGTCAAGGACCGCATCGGCAAAGCCCTGACGATTGAGGAATGGAAGGCCGAAGCGGAAGCGAACGCCGACGAATCAGACGGCGAGACCTGCGCCCTAGCGCGCCGCTATCAAATGGTGGAGAAGCGTCTAAAAGACCGTCTGCGCTGGAACGCCTTGAAAGGCAAGGTCGAGCTAGATGGCGCGGCCGTGGAGCTAACGCACCTGCGACTGTCGCTGGCCCTCACCTACAACATCCAGCTCCCCACTGAAGACTGCGCGCAAATTTGTATGTATATGGCTCAGCAAAAGACCTTTAGCCCCGTCGCCGAATACCTCCACGAGTGCGCCGACGCCTACCCTGCCGACAATGACCTGCTTAATTCACTGGCAGAGACCTATTTCGGCACGGATGAGCCATTGCACCGCACCTTCCTGCGCAAAACCCTGCTGGCCGCCGTCGCGCGGGCGCTGACGCCCGGCTGCAAGGTTGACACCGTGTGCATTCTGCAGGGCATTCAGGGGTGCGGCAAGTCCACTTTCTGGAAAGTACTTGCCTCAGAACCGTGGTTTGACGACACGGTAAGCAACGCGGGCGACAAGGATGAGCGGCTGAAGCTGCATCAGGCGTGGTTTGTTGAATGGGCAGAGCTGGAAGCCATCTTTAAGCGCAAGGACATTAGCGCCGTCAAGGCTTTCATCACCACCCAAACTGACCAGGTGCGCCCCCCATACGGCCGCGACATTTTAGAGATGCAGCGCCCCAGCATCATCGTCGGCAGCACCAATGAAACCGAGTTCCTGGCAGACCCTACCGGCAACCGCCGTTACTGGATTATTCCAGTCAAGCTGGCCGAAATACCGCTGGCCCAGCTCGCAGAAGAACGAGATCGCATCTGGGCGGCCGCCGTCCACGCTTTCAAATCGGGAGAAGACTGGACACTGCCTCCAGAGATGCGCACGGTAGCTGCCGCCGACGCCGCTGACTATTCCTTCTCTGACCCGTGGGAAGAAGTCATTTTTGGCTACGTGTCCGACAAACGTAAAGTGACTATTACAGAGGTCTTGACAAATGCACTAAAGCTCGATTTACACCAGATGGACAAGCGATCTGAGATGCGAGTGACCAACCTCTTAAAAAACTCCGGGTGGGGGTCGGGCAGGGGGGTTGTCCACGGCAGAAGAACGCGATTTTGGGAAAATCCTAGTTTTATAGATATAGGTTGTCCAGGTCGGGCAGAAGAAGCTGAAAGCCTTGCGGGAGTAGAGGGACAACCTGACGCCCAACCCCCTGCCCAACCCCCTGCCCAACCCCCTAAAAAAGCAGCCGAATCCACGGCAGCCGACCGGGGATTAAATTCGCTGCCCAGCCCAGACGCCCAACCTGCCCAACCTTTTCCTAGGAGTACCAGAACTCAAGAGTTTGCTCTATGGTCCGAAGATTCATCATTAGATGATTCAATACCTGAAATCTGGGGGTTTGGCGACTACGTTGAGATTTTGGACGGCTCCATGCAGGGCAATCGGGCATATGTCTACACCTGGTATCCGGAGCGGGGGAGTCACGGCGAAGTGGAGCTGGCTCGTGAAAGCTGGATGGTGCGTCCAGTGCTGTGCTGTTCCCGCGTCAAGCTGATTGAGCGCAAGAAGCTATCGCCTGAAGAGTCGGGCGCTATCTCCGATATGGTCATCGCCCAAAGCAAGGCTCATGCCCAGTGACAAGCGCCGCATCACGGGCGGCAAGCTTCGTTCCCTGTGGAAGCAATACGCCCGGTTTCGCAAGCCTCAACTAGCTCCCAGCACCTACAAACGCGACTACACCAAGATTTCTCGTCGGCTGGAGCGTATGAAACGAGAAGCCCCCAAGCTCGATAGTGCGATCTCCATCCGCGACTGGCTCTTAGCCAACTACAGCCACGAAACCGCTCGCAGAACCATTGTTCAATTCAATGCATGTTGCAAATGGGCCATGTACTCAGACTTAATCGAAAACAATCCGTTCGCTGGCATTACCAGCCAGTTGCCAAAACGCCGGCGATCGCCATTAGAATTCGCGGCCTTCACCGCTCAAGAACGCGACCGTATCATCCAAGAATTCGACGCCGAATGCCCGTGGGCCGCTCCCTGGGTCAAGTTTCTGTTTTGGACGGGATGCAGGCCAGAAGAGGCCGCAGCGCTGCGCTGGCGCCACGTGGCAGGCGATCACACCGAAATGTTTATCTCCGAGGCCTTCCCCGTCGACATGAAGGAGCCGCAGGCCACCAAGAACTACAAGTCCACACGCTTCCCCTGCAATGCCCGCCTGCAGCGCCTGCTGCGGAGCCAGCGCCCTCAGCATTGGAGCCGTGACGGCTTGGTATTCCTGTCGCCCCGCCTAGGCAAGCGGTTCGACTATCACAACTTCCAGTCCCGGCATTGGAAACCGCTGGTGATGGACCTGTGCGATCGCGGTGCGATCGCTTTCTATCTGAGTCAGTACCACGCCCGCCACACCTTCATCACCGAAGGTCTCAAAGCTGACATCTCTGTTCCCGACATGGCCTACCTGTGTAGAGTGAGCACCGCCGTGCTCTATAAGCACTACGTCGGTCGCACGCGGTCGATTGTCGTCCCAGAGTTTTAGGAAAAGAAAATGGTTGCTTACAACTTCAAATCACAGTTCGCCGACCTTGTAAGGCAAGGGGAAAAGTGTCAGACCATTAGGGCTACCGGAAAGCGCCGTCACGCCCAGGTAGGGGATAGGCTTCAGCTCTACACCGGCATGAGGACAAAGTCATGTAAAAAGCTGGCTGACGCCATTTGCCTGGGTTCTTCCTCAATTCAAATGAGAATGAGTGGCGTTGGCTTGCTCATTTTTGAAAACTACTACTTGCTTACCCTTCACGAGATGGTCGAACTTGCTAGGGCTGATGGCTTTACCGAAGATCCCTTAAATGAATTCATCCAGTTTTTTGGCCCTCGAATGCCATTTTCTGGAGTGCTCATCACATGGGCTCGACTGTAATGGCCTAAAGCTGGCCCAAAACGGCCAACTGTCACACAGGCCAACGGTGCATTCCCTCGTTCCAGCAACACTCCGAAAACCCCTGGTTTCGCGTGAGTGGTTGCCTCGCTACGCAACTTTTTAAGGAGAAAAAATGACTCAGCGCACTTGCCGCAACTGTGCCCACTTTTGGGCGAACCCTCTCTATGAGGATGGCGACGGGAGATGCCTACAGCGTCAGCTCATAGTTTGGCAGACAAGCTCCTGTCAGTCGTTTGAGACACAAGCGGACTTTGGCAAGAGAGTTTGTGAAGTTTGTTCAGCAGCTACCCCTGAGTAGTTGCCACCTTAAGCAGCGAGTCAAACACTTATGAAAGCCTACAGAATCACGATTTCCAAGTTCCCAGGATGCTCTATCGTCTGTCATATCGCAGCGTCAAAAGCTAAGGCATTTACGGCCCGTGGGTTTATCGAAACCTATAACGAGTTTTCCTTTTTTGATGCGCTAAAAAAAATGCAGTGTCGCCGAGCTCCTGAATACGACAAATGGGCAGGCCAGCAAACCGAGTTTCGCTGTGTTGATCCTAGATATGCCAATTTGCGCCGACATAACGAAAAAGCAACACTCACGGATGAGTAGTTGCCGCTCCACGCAACTTTTAAGGATGAAGTATGGTCGCTTACAATTTTCAGCCCCAATTTGCAGAAGCCATTTCCACTTGGCAGAAACGGCAAACTATTCGCGCCTTGGGCAAGCGTCGTCATGCTCGCATTGGTGATGCCTTGCAGCTTTACACCGGACAGCGAACCAAGGAGTGTCGAAAGCTTTTGGCGTTAGACCCACCTTGTACTGCCGTCTTGCCTATTTCAATAGGCTTAAATGGGCGGATGGTTGAAGTGTTCATCGACGATGTTTACGTCGCTCAAGATCAGCTTGAACAGCTCGCAAAGGATGATGGTTTTAATTCAGTAGATGAGTTCATCTACTTTTTTGAATCTCGACTTCCTTTTGAAGGCGTCATTGTCAAATGGTAGCAACTAGAACGGTTGCATTAAAATCGCTGAAACGTATGCCAGGAGGCGGGCTTGAACCGCCGACACGAGGATTTTCAGTCCTCTGCTCTACCAGCTGAGCTATCCCGGCTTAAGCGCTAAAACTCGAGCGCTTGATTAAGATAACAGACAGGTTATGTTGTCAGCAAGCCTTTTCGAGAAACTTAGATGCACAAAAATCGGCGCAGGACAGATTTTGGCAAATTAAATCGCTAGAGACTGTTCAGGAAGGCTAATCCGTACGGCAAAATTCGCCTATCCATTTAGCCCTAGAATCACCACTTACTGATACTTGAAAAGTCGTTGAAAGCTTCGCCAGTTAATCGTTTTAAGACTTTCGGCTTGCACCAGCACACGTAACCTGGTAAGACTATCTACTTTCACTCATAGCTAAAGCGACGTAGCAATATTCGGGCCGTAGAACTCTTCAAAATGCTCAATGCTATTTTTTGACCCTGATTAGGGAAAAGACCCCTAACTAAGGATCCGAATTCCGGTGACGAATAAATCCATTGACCAAAGCGATGCGTCTTGATGCGAACACCTGCAAAGTTACTAGGTCTTCGACGGTAGACAAACCCATGAAAATTGTGTGTTACAGACCAGTTTCATCATCGTCTGTTTATAATAAATGCTGACTTCAGACCGAAAAGACACGCAGTTTTGTTAGTCTTTTGATCAACAATTCGTTATTAAGGATATCTTGTTTCATGAAAGTCGTTTATGACCCAGACAAAGACATTTTACAGATTGCTTTCATTGCAACCGTAATTGAAGAAACTGCGCAAATCGCTCCAGGGTTAGTGCTTGATTATGACGAAGATGGACAGGTGATTGGTTTGGAAATCAGGAAAGCGTCCACAAAATTGGATAGTCCTTATGCTATTTCCTATAGTGTGGCTAGCGCCAATCTTGATAAGCCCCTGCCCAGCTTTAAAGACTGAATAAGTGGGTCGGGCTATTTAAACCGAGGTACATAACAACGCGATTATCAGCTAAAGCATTCTGTGGGAAAGGATTTAAGGTTCTTCACCTTTCTTAAAGTGCCTCGAAATTTATACACCAACCTACTTAGTGCTCACTAGGGTTTTATTTTAAGTTCTCTGGCTTAGTAGATGCTTTCAATAGAGATACAGCAGGCTTTTAGCAATTGCTCTAAAAAACCTTATCGTTTATCTCAAGTAGCATGTTGATGAGATACGCAATTAGGCTTTTATACAATTGGGATAGACAAAATTTGGCTAGGGATTTATGCTCAGACATCAGTGCTTTGAGCAGTGTACCTTTGCCAGACGCCTCTCCATTTGTTTCTGAACACTTTGCTGAATATTCTAGCTATGGCTTTTACAGCTTACTGAACAATATCTGGTTGAGATAAGGCACGCTAAAAATCTCGTCCGATGAGCCACCCAAAGGCTAGAGCAATCTAAAGATTGAAAGCGCTTCCCTTTAAATATCTTACTTTTTCGTGTAGCTATCGGGTTAGATTTTTCCAGCTTTCAGAATTCGAAAAAGTTGAAATTTCATAACGTTTCAATAAGTCTCGAACATGAAAATCGCGAAGGAGTCATTCGTCGACCATAATTTAGAGTTTGGGTTATGGGCATTTGCACTTCAACCTAGAAGAATATTTTCGTTGATTCGTTCGCGCTGCTGCTATCAAGACTTGAGGTGACTATGACTGAGCCGGTGCAAATTTTGATGTGCGCTCCCCACCATTATGACGTTGACTATGTGATCAATCCGTGGATGGAGGGCAATGTTCATCGCTCGTCTCGCGATCGCGCCCAAGACCAGTGGACTCAACTGCATCAAGTGCTCAAAGACCACGCCACAGTGGAATTGGTGGAGTCGCAACCCGGCTGGCCCGACATGGTGTTCACCGCCAATGCCGGACTGGTGCTTGGCGACACGGTGGTGCTCAGCCGCTTTTTTCATCCCGAACGGCAGGGCGAAGAACCCCATTTTTCAAAATGGTTCACCGACCACGGCTACACCGTCAAAATCTTGCCCAAGAGCCTACCGTTTGAAGGCGCGGGCGATGCCCTGTTAGATCGAGCCGGGGAGTGGCTGTGGGCGGGCTACGGCTTCCGCACGGAACTGGATTCCCATCCGCTGATTGCCGAATGGCTCGATCTTGAAGTGCTGTCTCTGCGCCTGAGCGATCGCCGCTTTTATCACCTCGATACCTGTCTCTGTCCCCTGACGGATGGGTACTTGCTCTACTATCCCCCCGCGTTTGACACCTATTCCAACCATCTGATTGAGCGGCGCGTCCCTGCCGACAAGCGCATTCCCGTGGATGAACCCGATGCGGTTAACTTTGCCTGCAACGCGGTCAACGTGGGGCACACCATCATCCTTAATCAGGCCAGCGATCGCCTGCAAGAAACCCTAGCTGCCAAGGGCTTTACCGTGGTCGAAACGCCGCTGACCGAATTTCTCAAGGCGGGCGGGGCGGCCAAGTGCCTCACCCTGCGCCTGACCGAGCCCCGCCGCACCTCGCCGCCGGCCTCCACAGTACAAAGCCGCGTCATTCATCTGGAAGGGCACCTGCTCGATACGGGCTTGGTCAACCAAGCGCTGGATACCATCGTGTCCAGCGGCGGCAGCTTTCAAGTGCTGAACTTTTCCCTGGGCGAACAGCGCCAAGACACCTCCACCGCTGAGGTCAAAGTGTCCGCCCCCGACGCCGCCGTCATCGAAGACATTCTGGGACAGTTGGTGGATCTGGGCGCGGTGGTCAAAACGGATCAGACCGTTGACGCTCGCCTCGAAGCCGTGCAGCAGGCGGGCGTGGCTCCCGATGACTTTTACGTGACGGCGATTTATCCCACTGAGGTTTCTGTCAACGGCCAGTGGATTCCGGTGAAGGGACAGCGCATGGATGGCGCGATCGCCATCACTCAAACTCCCAACGGCCCCGTGGCTCGCTGCAAACTCCTGCGCGACTTGGCCTTGGGCGAATCCGTCGTGATTGGCAGCGAGGGCATCCGCACCAAGCGCACCACCACCACGCTGAAGAAAAGCTCCAATGAGGAGTTCAGCTTTATGGGGGCGGGCGTCTCCAGCGAACGGCGGGTGGAACTCGTGGTGGAACAAATCGCCTGGGATCTGCGCCGCATCCGCGATCAGGGGGGCAAGGTCGTGGTCACAGCGGGGCCAGTGGTCATTCACACGGGCGGCAGCGAACACCTGCGCAGTCTCATCCGCGAGGGCTATGTGCACGCCCTGTTGGGGGGCAACGCGATCGCCGTTCACGATATCGAACAGTCGCTGATGGGCACCTCCCTCGGCATGGACATGAAGCGCGGCGTCTCCGTCCACGGCGGCCACCGCCACCACCTCAAGGCGATTAACGCGATTCGGCGCTGCGGCAGTATCGCCAACGCGGTCGACCAGGGCGTGTTGCAGAGTGGCGTCATGTACGAATGCGTTCAAAACAATGTGCCGTTTTCCCTCGCAGGCTCTATTCGCGACGACGGCCCGCTGCCCGATACCCAAATGGATCTGCTCCAGGCTCAGGCTGACTACGCTCGCCTGATCGAAGGCGCTGATCTGATTTTGATGCTCTCCACCATGCTGCACTCCATCGGTGTCGGCAACATGACTCCTGCCGGCGTCAAAATGGTCTGCGTCGATATCAACCCCGCCGTGGTGACCAAGCTGAGCGATCGCGGCTCGTTGGAATCCGTGGGCGTTGTTACCGACGTCGGCCTCTTCCTCAGTCTGCTCGTGAATCAGCTCAACCAGCTCACCGACAAGTACGCGCGGGTTTAGACCGCAACGGGTCTTGGTCATATTGACTTATAGCCCAGCCCCAACAGTGCCTGGGCGTTGGGAAAATCTGGAACGATCGAGCCGCTGAGGGCGATCTTGACTCCGCCAACTCCAGCGGCAAGACAGTATATTTATGTCAAATAGCTGTGCGAAGAGTTGATCGGCAAATAGTGATGTCGCTGCAAGATCTCAAAACCCAGGCAATGCAACTGCCCACTCATGAGCGACTGGAGCTGATAAGAGCAATTGTCAGCTCCTTGCAAACTTTGGATGTTGCAGAGAATTGGCAGTTTCTCGTATATCGCCCTCATCCATGGCGTCGGCAACTCGTGATTAAAGGACGGAAGCTGCGGGCAGCAACACTTTGGCAGGACATGATTGCCAACCAAATGGTCCCAGAGCAAGCCGCCGAAAATTGGAATTTGCCCCTTGCTGCTGTTCAAGAAGTCATCCAATACTGCGAGGCCCATCAAGACCTCATCAGACTGGAAGCTGAGGAGGAAAAATACCGTCTACAGGCACAAGGAGTGTCTTTTGAGTCTGGCACTGCTGCTTGATGAGGATAGTCAAGCAAAATATTTGATCAATTTATTGCAAGCGGCGCACCACGACGTCCTGACTCTGAATGAAATTGGTATGGTCGGTGCCCCTGATAATCAGGTACTGGCCTACGCCAAACAACAGCACCGAATTTTGCTCACCCGCAACTGCAACGATTTTCTTGAACTACACACAGTTGAGCCTGAGCATTTCGGCATCTTGGTGATTTACCAAGATGCGAACCCAGACAAAAATATGAACTATCAGGCTATTACCAAAGCGATCGCCAACTTGGAGGCTTCAAGGTTAGCTCTCGCTGGTCAGTTTATCGTCCTCAACCAGTGGACGTATTGAACGCGCTCTCCCGCGGTAATTGGCTCGGGTGCGATCGCGGCTCTTTGGAATCCGTCGGCGGCGTCACCAATGTTGGCCTCTTCCTCAGCCTGCTCATGAACCAGCTCAACCAACTCACCGAAAAATACGCACGGGTTTAGCCAGCGTCAAGTCTCTATCGTAAAGACACGCATTCCTGGTTCACCGATGCCTAATCCCTTTCCAGGCATGAATCCCTATTTGGAACAGCCCGACTATTGGTCTGATTTTCATAATCAGTCGGTGGCAGCGATCGCCCGGAATCTGGTGCCTAAGCTGCTGCCGAAATACCGTGTGGTGACTGACAAATGGGTAGTATGCCGTGACGGATACGCTGACGCTGGGAGTCGGGCGACCGGATGTGAGTATGCAGCAGCGGCCTGGTCTATCGACACCGATCAGCCAAACAACCAGCAGCCCAGCTCCAACCTCGGTGCGTCCCATTAAAGTACGAGTGCCTGTGCCGATGGAGATGCAGCAGTCTTATCTGGAAGTCAAAGATGCGGCTACCCAAGCTGTAGTCACCGCAATTGAGGTGCTTTCTCCGGCCAATAAGCGCGGCGAAGGACGTAGTCAGTACGATGCCAAACGACGACAGGTGTTGAGCAGTCAAACCAATCTGATCGAAATTGACTTGCTGAGAGCGGAGCAGTCTTTTTTACTGGAGCCTGACGCTAATTCCAGTCACTATCGGGGGTTGGTGAGTCGGGCGAGCCAGAGACCCCTGGCCGATTTGTACGCCTTTAGTCTGACAACTGCCATTCCCACCTTGCCTTCCTGCGGCCAGAAGACAGCGATGTCGTGGTGGATTTGCAGGCGATTGTTGGACCTTTACAAGCAGTTGGGATATGACTATTTCATTGACTACAGCCAAGCCCCGCCACCGCCCTGGTGTCGGGAAGACCTGGAATCGCTGAGTCGCTAAGGGCGATCGCGATATTCGTATCAAAATTCGCGAAGTAAAGCGAGCGTGAACCTTTACAATAATCGCTGTAATTGTTTGTTAAATATCCTTACAGTCCGCATCAGGCCGAATTTGTTGATGTTGCCTGGGCTTGGATTTTCTGAGGCGCATCATCGATTGATGCCCAAACCTTATGGAACAGGTATGATCACGCCCGCCCCAATTTCATGAGTCTAAGGCGGCGCCCCAACTATCAAAGTACTAGAAATTTGAATGATGACATCCCCTAGCAAAACGTCGCCGATATCAACGATTCGACCCATGGGTGTCTACGCTTTATCAGGCTTGGCGTCTGATGGCGATCGCCTCTATTCCATCGATACGGTGCGGGGCTACTTGATTGCCGTCGATCCGCAGACTAACAACACGGTAATTCTCAATCCATATCAGCTTGAAGATAAAGACTGGATGGATGTTGTCGGGCTGTCGCTGTGGGAAAACACCTTTTGGTTTGCCCAAGACGAACAGATATTTTGGTGCGATCGCCAAACGCTTAAACCAAGGCTGTTTGCGCAGCTACCCTATCCCGCTGCCGGCGTCGCCGTTTGGCAAGATACGGTCTATGCTAGTTGCCAAAAATCCGGCTACATTCACCAGTTTGATCGCCATACTGGGGAACTCATAGGTAAATTTCCACAGCCCGGCGTCGGCCCTGAAACCTTGACCGTGCACGATGATGGTCTGTGGGTCTGCGATCAAATCGAGCAAACCGTTTATCGCCTCGACCGCATCACTGGAGCTATTCAGCTCAGCGCCCTGACTCCTTACGATTCACCAACGGGCATAACTTTTTTTACGCCGCCCGCCGGCGATCCCCTCTGTTACATCGTCTACGCTGACGAAGAGCCCTACGTTCGCGATGACCCCAACAGTGAAGAGCCTTACGAACTGACCTTTCGCGATCGCACCTTCATCCATCCGCTGCACCTACACACCAACTCAGCCGAGCGCTACACCCTCTCCAACGGCTATTTAGTCGAGCTGTCCTACGTTGAAGAATTGGCCCCCCTGGATGCTGTCACCCTGAGTCAAGTTGAATGGCGCATTGCCTTACCCGCAAATACCCGGCGCCAACGGGTGCGCCACCTGGAACCGATTGGCCGTCCTTTCACCATTGAAGAACAAAACGGTCAGCAGATTGCGGTGTTTCGATTTGATCAACTCCGCCCCTTTCAAGGTGGACTGGTGGGCTGGAAAGCGATCGTCGAAATGTACAGCATCAAATATTGCCTCACCCCTGATGATGTTGAGGATGAGGGCGACCAGCCACTGCCCGACGATTTTCAGCGCTATTTGGTGGACAATGATGACCTGGCGATGGACACGCCCACTATTCAACAAGCCGCCCGTGAGGGCGCGGGCACCGAAACGAACGTTCTGCGTAAAATGCTGAAGATTCGCAATTACGTATACGATCGCCTTTCCTATGGCATTCGACCAAAGATTGACACCCCCGACGTGGCACTACAGCGTGGCGTCGGTTCTTGTGGCGAATATGTTGGCGTATTGCTTGCTTTGGCCCGCCTTAACGGCATTCCCTGCCGCACCATCGGCCGCTACAAATGCCCCCATCATCCCGAATATCGCCGGGTGCCTCTAGAGCCCGACTTTAATCACGTCTGGCTGGAATTTTATGTGTCTGGTGTCGGCTGGCTGCCAATGGAATCGAACGTCGATGATGTAATCGAACGAGGCCCTTATCCCGAACGCTTTTTTATGGGCCTCGCCTGGTATCACACGGAAATTGGTAAAGGCGTTCCATTTAGCAAAATCCAGGCTCCTGACAAGCCTGAAGAGCTATCAGTGCGCGATTTAGCCCTCAATCATATTCGCTTTCAAATCCTCGATGAATTGATTCCAGGAGAGGCCACGCCCCGTTCATAATTGACTTTTATTTAGTCTCAAGTTCGTGAAAATTGACGCTAGTTTATGCCGTTGGCACTGCTAGCGACAAGTATGAACAGATTCCTGATTATGCAGTCTTAAATCCCGAACCTCAAACTCGTACACCTAATGTCTAATTCCTATTCCCTAATGATTCATGGCGGCTCAGGCTGTCTAGAAGACCTGAAATATGAGGCTAGTGAAGATGAATTTCGCCGCAGCATCAGCGCTATTCTCGAAGAGGGCCGCCACTATCTGGAACGGGGCGATCGCGCTATTGATGTCGTCGAATATTGCGTTGCCCTGCTCGAAGACGATCCCCTCTACAACGCGGGTCGCGGGTCGGTGCTCAATGCCAGAGGCCAAGTCGAAATGGACGCAGCTTTGATGAATGGCGCCGATCTCAGAGCCGGCGCGATCGCCTGCGTAAGTCAGGTCAAAAATCCCATTTCCCTGGCCCGCCAAGTCTTGGAGCACGGCAAACACGTTTTGCTCATGGGTGAGGGCGCTCTGGAGTTTGCCAAACTGAACGACCTAGAACTCTGTCACGAAGATTACTTCATTACCCCGCCGCGCATTGAACAGTTAAAGGAGGCCAAAGCCGCCGGTCGCATCACCCTCGACCACGAGCGCGTGAGCCTCGCAGAAAAGCTCGGCACCGTGGGCGCAGTCGCTTACGATATTTATGGTGATTTGGCCGCTGCCACCTCCACTGGCGGACTGGTCAATAACCACTGGGGTCGCGTTGGTGATACGCCAATCATCGGTGCAGGCGTGTTTGCCGACAATGAATCCTGCGCGGTTTCAGCCACCGGCTACGGCGAAGAATTTTTGCGTACGGTCCTGGGCAAAACCATCGGTATGTTTGTGCAGTGGCGCGGCATGGACGTAGAAACTGCGGCCCAAGCTGGGATTAACTATCTGGGGCAGCGGGTCCAGGGCGAAGGGGGCGTGATTGTGGTTGATGCTGCCGGTCGTTGTGCTTCGGCCCAGTCCACCACTGGTCTCATCTGCGGCTGGATTGAGCATGGTGGCGCTGCTTACTGCACTTTGGGATAGCATCATCTGCTGTTGCCCAGATGGGATGAGGCGATCGCATCAGAAATTGAAGCAAATTGCTAACTACACCTTGAAGCAGTGATGTCGTCGGACGTTCCTTTCAAACAAAAAGTTGGGTAGAAGCTCTCGTACGAAAGACTTCCCCCAACTGGTGCTCAAGGAGCACACGCGAGTCTACAGGATGTTTTTATGATGGCTGCGGCTTTAAAGAATCACCATAGGGAAAAACTCAGAAAAATTCAGGTGTTTTTCAGGTAAAGCGAGATCGCTCGAATTCAAAGCGTTTAGCAAAATGCAAAATCGAAACTTAAAAATCTGATTGCACAAGGCTTTCAGCGATTTATACCGATTCTCCAAAAGACAACTACAGATTTCACTCCCCCACTCCTCCACTCCCCCACTCTCCTGACATGTGTAGCCCTGCGACAGAGAACGGGTGTCAACCCCCATCCCACCCCTGCAAAATGTCGATACTAAACACCATCAACACTGCCCTGCAGCAACCCTGGACAGCTCGTTACGCCAAATTTTTGGCCCTCATTTTGGCATATGGCGCTACCGTTCATGTCGGCAATATGCTGGGGTTCAGCGGTACTCCTTGGCTGGAAACTCCGCTCTTGTGGCGAGCCCTCGATGTCGTGCTGCTGGTCTTCAACGGAGTGACCGCAGTTGCTCTTTGGCAGGGCCTTTCCTGGTCAGTTGGGCTGTTGTTTAGCGGCCTCGCTTTATTACAGTTTGTGCCGTACATTTTCTTGCGATCGCACTTCATTCTCAAGTCTGAAGATGCTCAAACGCTGAACGGACTGCTGGGCACCGAAGCCTTGCTGCTGCTGATTTTTGCGAGTTTGCTCTGGTTCAAAAAATAGGATTCTGGATGCTGCCTATACGCCTGGCTAAAATCACTTATCAATACCGCACGGTCTGATCTTGCTTCTGGCCGTCCAGACATTTACTGGCGGTAGCAGGCGCAGCGGCAGCCCATTTCACCGTCAGTTGTGGGTCATGCCGCTGCGATAGGTGACAGCGGGTTACTGCAGCGGCAAACTAGCACCAGTTCTGGAGTATTCTGTTACCAAACCTTGGCGAAACGTCACAGTGGTATCGCCGAAATTGAAAACTTCTTTGCAGTTGTTATCCAGACGACTTACGGCCGTCGGTGTTTTTTGTTCTGCCTGCAAAACTTCCATCCGGCTAGATCCCAATGACCAAGTTGCCGGTACGGCCTCATTTGTTGCAGACATGGCCGGCAACATCGAGACCTTGAGATTGTTGTCAGTGTTAACGTAGCTAACGACACTGTTGTTAATCAGTTGGACGACGCTGTCGTCGTAATGCAGCGTTATGGCCTCTTGAAAAGTACTGGTGCGCGTGGGCGTGCCTTGAACCTGAAACACATCTTCTTGAGAAGCTCCAATCGCCCATGTGTTTGAAGATGGATTAATTGACAACGCCACTTGGCGATCGCCCAACACGCTTAAATTACCGTCTGCATCGCTGAAATCAACCACATAGCCATTTTTCAGCTCCACGACACTGTTGCCGTAATACATCACTTCTTTGCAAGAGTTACTGTATTGGCTCATGCGCAGCGGCATGCCCTGAATCGCGATGACCAGTTCGCGGTCAGACCCAATGGTCCAGTAAGACTGCTCTCCCGGATTACTTGAAACCCTAGTGTTGACGTTGCTCTGCGCATATTGCAGGTTACGGGCATATTCCGACAGCTTTTGCTGGGCAACGTCATAGCTGGGATGAGACGTTGGCACCGCCTGCATATGACTGATAGCCTGCTGCCATAAGATTGCTACCTGGCTCCATTCCTCACGGAACTCTGCCGTTTGCGTCAGTTCGGCAGCGCTCATCGCCTGTCGTGATCCCTGATTAAAGGAGTCTTTCTCTTGCAAACTTTGACTGCCAACATGCCGGGGCAACAGCGGTAGCTCAAAGGCCGAGCCCAGCCACATGAGGCCAACGCCAATCACTAACCCTAACGATGTCCAAACAACTTTATTCCGAAATGCTTTGCGCTGATTTGT
>JBCCJU010000064.1:0-29909 GCA_039027715.1 Cyanobacteria bacterium P01_C01_bin.120 | reverse complement strand
GGTGGCGGTGCCTGAAGCCGATTTTATGAGTCAGATTTATGCCAACACGCGCACTACGATTTTGCTGGCGCTGGGCGGGCTGCTGCTGGCAACGGCGTTGGCGGTGCTGGCGGCTCGGGCCCTGACTCGCCCGGTGCTAGAGGTCTGTCATGCCGCTGAGGGCGTGGCTCAAGGCAATCTTGAGCAGCAAGTTTCGGCCCCCCCAATTCGCGAAATGCGGCGGCTGGCTCGCACTTTTAACAGCATGGCGCAGCAGCTCAAAGACTCGTTCAATACCCTAGAGCAAAGAAATGAAGCCCTCAGGCTGGCGGAAGAGAAGTATCGTAGTATCTACGAAAACGCCCTTGAGGGCATCTTTCAGTCTGACAGCCAGGGGCGATTTATCAGCGTCAATCCAGCGATGGCGCGTTTGTATGGCTACGCCTCCGCTGAGGATATGGTCCATCAAGTTACCGACATTGCTAAACAAATCTATGTCGAGCCCGGCGATCGCCAGCGATTCACCCAGCTTTTGGAAGCCCAGGGGGCGGTGCAGGGGTTTGAATATCAAAGCTATCGCCAAGATGGTCAAATCATTTGGGTCGAGGAAGATACTCGGGCGGTGCGAGATAAGCATGGCGATATTCTATATTTTGAAGGCATTGTCAAAGATATTAGCGATCGCAAACGTCGGGAAGCCGCCTTACAGCATCAGCTCAAAGCCCTGCAGATTGAGATTGATGAAACCAAGAAAATTCAAGACGTTGCCCAGCTAGAAGAGAGTGGCTATTTTGAGGAAATTGAAGCCGAGGTCACGCAAATCAACTTAGATAGTTTCTGGTCTTAGACCGATGCAGAACTGTCACCGTCACTATGACTTAATCGCTAAATGATGACAGCCCTTCTTGGCCTTCAGGATGGTCAGCAGCCAGCATCGCCCACCACAGTCACTTGAGTCTCACCGCCGGCGTCTTCGAGAATTAGCTCCCCTTGCTCAACGTTAATCGATTCGTAGCCTTCTTCTGTGCCGGCATTGGCTCTCACCCTGACTTCGATCGCGCCATCGTTACTCACAAACGTTTGGGAAGCCAATTGGCCATAAAATCCGGGGCCGGAGGCATCAGTGCGGCGAAATTCAGTCATGGTGCCATCGATCTTCATCCACATGGAAGTGTCCGGTAAACCATTAAAGAAGATGAAATCACCGGGAGCGTCTACCGGCCACAGGGTCATGCCGCAGCCGCCACTGCCCATCGCAAACAGTTCATCAGTGGTGAAGGCTTCAATGCTGGCGCTGCTGCCGGCAGGGCGATTGGCAGTGCTGCCGCTAGTGCTGATAAAGTCGCCGCGAATCCAACCTTCGGCTCCAGACTGGTCAAATTTGACGTAGTACCAAGTTAAGTTGTCTTCGCCTTCAGCGGCTCTAAGCAGCTCAATCGCGTCGCCCACCAGCCCATAGCCTTTAGCGGTTGACTGGGTGGTGGGCTGCGATCGCAAATTGATTTGCGCCCCACTATCTTGAGCGTTCAGGACGGCAGCTTGAGAAGGATTAATCGGTGTGCCCAAGGTCTCTGGCGTGGGAGACGGTTCATCTGGTGCGGTTTCCGCCGGCAGCTCAACTGTTTCAACTGTTTCGGTAACCGCAGAGTCGGCAGTGTCCGCAGTACTGTCATCGGCATTGCTGCCTCGGTCACAACTTGTCAAGAGTGAACTGCTGAGTGCAACACTAATGCCAACGGTGACGAAGCAAAAATCTTTCATCGATTTAGCCAGGCCTGTCTGTCCTAATTGCCAGCGCATTCTATCAAAGAAATTGGGTTCTCCAAGGTAGAGTATGCCCAATTGCCCGCCAAATGCTTGAGAGTAAGGCGGGTCAATTGAGAGTCTTTCGAAAGTCTTTAAAGTTGGCCCTAAGCCTGCTTTTTCATAGGACTGCCTAGTAAAAAAAACTGCGCTACAGGTTGATGATGATTCGGTTTTGAAATCGTCTTTCTGATGTCTTGGTCAGGGGATTGCCAACATTTGTCAATCAAACCTAGTGGCTAACTGGCTTGCAAATACTATTAGCTGAATGGATTTGAGCAGCTGCAGGTTTTGAGCTGGGGCTGGCTGATCAACGTTCGTCGCCGACAGAGTTGATCGCTGGAAAATCTGTATTTATTGCGAATACCTTGTAGGTAATACCTGTTGACCAGCCTAATATGTGAACATCAATCAGACTGCATCTATCCATGACTCAACTTACTACCAGCCGCAGCATTCAGGTTGAAGAAAGTGTTCTTGGCAGCGCCATTGTTTCTGGGGATGGCAACACCATCTACGTTATTCAGCAAACCCAAGAACAGCCCAAAAAAGCGCCCGCGGCGTCTAATATTGGTGCCAATCCTTACAAAGGTTTAGCGGCTTTTACGGAACAAGATGCAGCGCATTATTTTGGTCGAGAAACTCAAATAGAGCGCCTTTGGCAGCATTTTCAATATTTGTTTGAGCAAACAACAGTGCCCCGATTTTTGCCTATTTTAGGACCATCGGGATGTGGCAAATCATCCTTGGCGCGGGCCGGTTTGATTCCGGCCTTGGCCCAGCGCCCCCTTGCTGACAAGCAGCAAATGAGGGTGGCCGTGTTGGTTCCCGGCACTCGTCCCCTCGAGTCCTTAGCGGGGGTCCTGGCTCGGGCGGCGACTAACGATCCAATTCCGGTGCAGAAGACCGACGAGTTTGAGCAAATGCTCAAAAAGGGCAGTGAACGCAATTCCTATGAAGGTCTGCGGCGCATCGTCAGCTTAATTCCGGGAATACGTGAGACTTCATTAATTATTCTGGTCGATCAGTTTGAGGAGGTGTTTTCCCTCTGCCAAGATCCGGACCAGCGACGCATTTTTATCAACACCTTGCTGCACGCTGCCAGTGACCCGACGGGTGAGGTGTCGGTGGTAATCACGTTGCGCAGCGATTTTCTGGCAGAGACCCAGCGTTCCGAGAGTCTTAATCAGGTGATTGGTTCTGATCAAAGCGTCATCGTCCCGGCCATGAATCAGGCAGAGCTGCGCCGCGCCATTGCCGCGCCTGCCGAGCAGGCGGGAAATCCTTTGGATGAGGCCACCATTGATTTGCTGGTAAAAGATACGGAAGGCCGAGAAGGGGCGCTGCCGCTGCTGCAGTTTGCTTTGACCCGGATTTGGGAAGGGCTGATCGCAGGAAAGACCCCAGCCGTCACCTATCGAGAAATGGGGGGCGTTGGGGGCGCGTTGGCTGGCAAGGCGCAGGCGATGTATGAGCAACTCGATCAGTCAGAGCAAGAAATCGCCCGGCGGGTGTTTCTGGGCTTGGTACAGCTGGGTGAGGGCAGTCGGGATACGCGGCGACGAACGCGGGTGGAGAGTCTGATTGCTCATCGCGACACGCCCGATGCAGTGCAGCAGGTAATTCATCAGTTTTCGGGCGCGGGGGCACGGTTAATTTCGTTGTCTAGCGCTGATGGTCGCGATATTGCTGAGGTGACCCATGAGGCGCTGTTCGAGCATTGGCAGCAGCTGCACGAGTGGGTGGAAAACAGTCGCGATGATATTCGCTTTCAGCGGCGGTTGGGGGCCAGCGTGGACTATTGGGAGGAGCAGGGACGGCCCGAAGGACTGCTGTGGCGATCGCCCGATCTGGACTTACTGAACGGCTTTCAGCAGCGGGCCGCTGAGGATATGACGGAGTCGGAAACGGAATTTTGGCGGGCCAGCTGTCGGGCCAAGCAGCGTCGTCGACTGACCCGCCGTCTGGCCACTGGCGGCCTGGCTTTAGGCTTTGGGCTGACCTCACTGTCAACGGGTTTTGCCCTGTGGAACATGCGTGAAGCCGAGCGCAACAACGTCGAGAACCTGGTGCGATCAGCGGCTCAATCGACCGACTCTGGAGACAACTTTACGGCCCTGCTGACCACCCTGGCAGCGCACAAAAAATTTCAGCAAAACCGCTTTTCCGACCCGGTGATTTTGGGCCAGATCAAAGAACAGTTGCTGACCGCGCTGATGCCTAACATCTATGAGGCTAATCGGCTGGAAGCCCACGAGCAGGCAGTCGAGGCTGTGCGATTCAGCCCCGACGGTCAAACCATCGCCACCGCTAGTCGAGACAATACGGCGCGGCTGTGGCAATTGGACGGCACGCCGCTGGCACCCATGAAAGGACATCAAGATCAAGTTCTAAACGTGCGGTTCAGCCCCGATGGCAACTCCCTGGTCACCGCCAGCCGCGACAACACGGCTCGACTGTGGCGGCTCGACGGTACCCACATAGCCACGCTTACGGGACATGAGCTGCCGGTTATGAAGGCGCTATTTAGTCCCGATGGCGACCTGATCGCTACAGCCAGTGACGACAACACCGCCCGACTGTGGCAGCCCGACGGTACTCTCGTAGAGACGCTGGAGGGACACACCGACAAAGTAACGGATGTGGCATTCAGCCCTGATGGCTCTATCCTGGCGACCACCAGTCAAGATGGTACCGCCAAGCTGTGGCAGCGGGATGGCACCATCCTGATTACCCTGGAGAGGCACAGCGCTGGCATTGCGGGCGCAAAATTTAGCCCCGATGGCAATATGCTGGCCACCGTCAGCAACGACAAAACGGTCAAGCTGTGGCAGCGGGATGGGACTTTTATCACCACGCTAGAGGGTCACAGTGCAGAGGTGACCGATATGCAATTTAGCGCCGACGGCAGCATTATCGTGACCACTAGCAATGACAATACCGTGAGGCTGTGGCAGCGGGACGGCGTTCTCATAACAACGTTGAGGGATCACGAAGACACGGTGTGGGACGTGCAGCTCAGCCCCGATGGCGAGACGATCGCCACTTCCAGTTTTGACGGCACCGTGAGGCTGTGGCAGCTCGATGGCACGGCCATTGCCACCCTCAGAAGCCATGAGCAACCCGTTGTCCATATCCAGTTCAGTCCCGACGGTAAGACCTTGGCCACCGCTAGTCGCGACGGTACGGCCCGGCTGTGGCGGCTGGACGGAGCTGATTTAGTGTTCCTTGAGGCCCACACTGCAGATGTGGTGGACGTTGAGTTCAACCCTGAGCGCAATATCATCGCCACCGCTAGCGCTGACGGTACGGCCAAACTGTGGCGAACCGATGGTACAGCGATCGCCACTCTGGAAGGACATGAAGATATTGTTTGGCAAGCGCAGTTTAGTCCCGCTGGCGACCTGGTGGCGACCGCCAGCGCCGACGGCACGGCCAAACTCTGGCAGTTAGATGGCACCAACATTGAGACCTTTGAAGGTCATGCAGTGGGAGTTGAAGATTTACAGTTTCACCCAGACGGGGAGCTAATAGCGACCGCCGGCACTGATGGTACTGTCAGGCTCTGGCAGTTGGATGGCACCCATATTGAGACTTTTACTGGGCATAACGATGTTGTGGGCAACATACGATTTAGCCCCGACGGTACGGCGATCGCTACTAGCAGCTTTGACGGTACGGCCAAGTTTTGGCAACTGGACGGCACCATGATTGAAACCGTCGAAAATCTGGAGCGCGATCACGTAGTCGACATTCGCTTTAGTCAGGCTGGCGACATCATTGCCACCGCCAACGGTGACAATATGGCCCGGCTCTGGCAACCGGATGGCACGCCCATTGCCACCCTTGAGGGCCACGAAGATATTCTTTGGAAAGTCCGATTTGACCCCAATGATAGTGTCATTTTGACCTCTAGTTTTGACGGGACCGCCCGGCTGTGGCAGCGCGATGGCACCCTAATTACCACCTTAAAAGGCCATGAGGGGCGGATTTTTGACGCCAGATTTAGCCCCGATGGCCAGATGATTGCCACCGTCAGTCAAGATAAAACGCTCAAGCTCTGGCAGCCCGACGGCACCAATCTTGCCACTTTTGAGGGACACACGGACAATATTGAAGTCTTTACGTTCAGTCCCGACGGCAGCACCATGGTGACGGCCAGCAACGACGGCACTGTCAGGCTGTGGCCCTGGGACTTGGACTTATTGCTGACCTATAGCTGCCAACGAGTGGGCAACTATTTATTCTATGGGACTGACCTTGAACCGGGCGATCGCCAACTTTGTGATTAACTCAGAGTCACGAGCTTTGATCCTCACTTCAGGAACCGACAAATCGGCACAAACATGCTTGGATAAACTTTTACTATCCACGTAAGCGCCACTGCTGATTCAATTTATTTTCACTGCCAAATTTTGCTGTGTTCAAGAGGTCAAACATTATGTTGATGCTATGGACTCGTCAATTGACTCATTTTGCAGTTGTTATTCTGGCCGCTTTAAGCATTCTCGTTGCGGTGCCTCAGACGGCCCAGGCAGAAGTTTCCGAGGTTTCTTTAGAGCCGATGCCGGATGTGGTTAATGTCGTAACCGTCTATCCGACTACCGCAAAAACTCAGCCAAAAATTCTCTCAACAGTCTCCAAAGCGGAAGTCTCAACCTTTTCTGACGTGCCTGGTTTCAAGGACTCGGCCATCCTTAAAGCCCAAGATGGCAATCAGGTTGTGGCTTTGTCGCAGTGGTACGGAAAGGATTTAACCAGCTTTGAATCCTATGCAAAAGAGCATATTTTGAGCATTCCGGCGGGGCGATCGGCTCAGTCCTTTGCCTGCCAGGTGCAGCACACTGAAGCCAGAGCAGATTCCCTGGCATTTCAGCCGGGAGACGTGGTGATGTTCAGTCAATTCAAAATGAAGCCGGATAAAGCCCAGTCGGAACTTGCTACGGTTATTAGCCAGATGATGCCCGGCGTGTTGGACATGATTTCTGGCTTGCAGTGGGCGGCCATGTGTCCCAGCACCGATGATTCTACGATCGCACTACTCGCCCGCTGGAATAGCCGCAGCGACTTTGAGTCCCTTGGTCAGGAGGCCGGATTCGACCCAGAAACTAATTACTGGCAAGACTATGCGGTGAATGAACATGGACTGTACGACGTTGCTCAAGTGATTCGTTAACGCCAGGCATCAGGGCCGCTGTCGGTCCGAAATTTGATTCAATATCTGCCAGCGTTTCTCGGTGGGGCGATCGCCTGAATTCTGCTAGGGCGCAGGCTTGTTTGGAGCACGATCCTCATCAGCTACCGTCTGCCCATGATCCAAAATCCCCGGCATTGGATGGATCGAGGCGATTGGCCATCGGACCTTCCGCTAATATTGCAGGCGCTGGGGGCATTCGTCATCTTTGGCGAGGGTACTGCTGTCATCGAACGATGCAGTTGGTCTCTAGCACTCCCTTTGTCAAAGCCGCACCAGGCACCTCCGGCGAGTCCTACGATAATTCTTTGCTGTGTTTCGCCATTGCCTGACTGTTTGTGCTTTTAGGGTCGGGGGTCTTCTCCGTCGATTACGTATTATTTGGCTAAGGCGATTTTGATCGAGGTTCTGAGCCATGACCCAGTCCAATCCCGACTCTTTTGTCATTAAGGCAACGCTCCTGCTGGCAAGCACTCTGACCGTTATGTCAGGAGCCACGATCGCCCCCTCTCTGCCAGCGATGCAGGTGCAGTTTATGGAGCTGGAAAACGTGGAATTTTGGGTGCGTTTAGTGCTGACCATGCCCGCCCTGTTCATCGTCATCGGCTCCCCCATCGCCGGACAGTTGGTGGATACCCTTGGCCGCAAGCCGCTGCTGTTGGGTTCCGCCATTCTGTACGGCTTGGCCGGCAGCTCCGGCTTTGTGTTGAATTCTTTGTTTGCGATTCTAGGCGGACGGGCTTTGCTAGGGCTGGCGGTAGCCGGCATTATGGTCAGTGCCACTACGCTCATTGCCGACTATTACAAAGACGAAGCCCGCGCCAATTTCATGGGACTGCAGGCCGCGTTTATGGGCTTTGGCGGGGTGCTCTTTTTGTCGGTGGGCGGCTTCATCGCCGATCTGAGCTGGCGGTTGCCATTCCTGATCTACCTATTTTCCTGGCTGCTGCTGCCAACGATTAGCTTGGCAATCTACGAGCCGCCCCGGGCGACCGTGAATACTCCGGGCAGTGCGACAGCGGCCAAAGTCTCCATGCCCATAAAGCTGCTCGTGCTGATCTATGGAGCAGTACTGCTGCAGCAGGTTGCCTTCTACATGATTCCAGTGCAGTTGCCGTTCCATTTGCAGCAGGTTGCCAATGTCGGAGCCAGCCAAACCGGGCTGGCGATCGCCTGCGCCACTCTCTTTAGCGCTTTGGCCTCAATGTGCTATGGCAAAGTGAAGCGCCAGTTAAGCTTTATCAGCATTTTGGCGATCGCGTTCGGGCTGATGGGGCTAGGCTATGTCGGTCTGGGATTGGTGAGCAATTACGGGCTGGTACTGCTGATTTTGGTGCCAGTTGGCATTGGCTTGGGTTTGATGATGCCTAACTTAAACGTATGGGTTGCCAACGAAGTTCCCGCTGCCATGCGTGGTAGAGCCTTAGGCGGGCTGACCACTTTCATGTTTTTAGGTCAGTTTTTGTCGCCCATCGCCGCTCAGCCGTTTCGGCAAAGCATCGGCATGGCTGCCACCTATGGACTGACCGGCATTTTATTGGCGACGCTGGCCGGATTAATCTGGATATTCAAAAAGCAAATTTGCCACGCCGTAAGCAGTACTGTAGGCAGTGTCGCGCCTTAAACTCGCTCTGAATTTGGTCAAACAGTAAACAGGATTTGTTGCCTATGTGGCGCCATTAGCTCTGTTTAAAGAGACCGCATGGTACCAACACATCGCAAGCGGAACGTCATGTTGAGCAGGAGAGTTTTGTAAGATTGTTTTCGCCAGTTATCTGGCACTGCGTCGGTGCGCATGGCATTGAGGGTGTCGTTAAATTCCCAATATTATTTGCCGCCGCACAGCTTCACCGTTATGCGTCAAGGATAGCTCTGTCGTGATTGTCATCTACGGGATTAAAGAAAAGCTTCTTCCAATGCGAGGGAAAATTTCCGATGCTTTGCAGGCTTGCCTGCAGGCCGAGCTAGGAATGCCTGAAGATAAACGCGCGCATCGATTCGTGCCTCTTGATCGTGAGAATGTTTATTTCCCGGCTGGCAGGAGTGATGCGTACACGGTCATCGAGATCAACATGATGTCCGGCCGCAAAAAAGAGACCCAAAAGGCTCTGATCAAAGCAGTTTTTCATCGCCTAGAAAACGATGTCGGGCTTTCTCCAATTGATGTTGAAATCATAATCAAAGAACAAGAGCCATTTCAATGGGGATTCAGGGGCATGACCGGTGACGAGGCCAAAGATCTCAATTACAAAGTCGACGTATGACAAAGCGTTGCCCCGAAACCACCGAGAAACCGTTTTGACCTTGGGACATCCATGGCGGCAGTCCGGTGAACGCCGCCGTTAGACTGCTGAATTATCTGGGATAGGAAAATTCTTTTTAGGGATGTCTTGCAGTTCTTCGTCTGCCAAGCTCGAATAAATCCATTCAATATGGGCGCACAATCCATCAAGGTCAGGGAAGAGGGTTGAGGAATTAACATCCAGACGATCCAACTCAAGGCGAATTCTTGCGAATGCATCGAACGGAACCATTAATTTCTTCAAACGGGACTTATAGGCAGGATCGTTCTCTAGGGCAACGAACTTGTCTTGTTCAAAATTGAAATAATGAGCAGTAAACCAACCGGCTTGTGAGCGAATGCGGGATGCAATAATTTTGCTTCTCAGGATATAAGTTTTGCAGATGCTAGTGGGCTCTATCTGTTTTGAGGGCACGACGTAATTGTCGCTATTTGGATGGAGTAGCCACACTACGCCAGATTCATTGCCAACCGGTGGCTGACGAACACAAAACCAAAGAGCTGCCAAAGGATTGATGCTCCAGTCCAGTAACCTCGTTGCCAGCCCATAGTGCTGCATGACTGTCAACCAATCCCATTCATGCTCCGGGGGTTGCTCAAGCATCGGTAGACTTCTGAGCTTAAACACCTCAATGAATTCTTGTTCCACGTGAAGAATGGGTAGGTAGGTTGTGAGGCGAGCGATCTTAGGTAGTAAACTTCGATCGCGCCGCTGACCACGATAAAGGGCCCGCTGTCCCCGGTTAATTTCTCCAAGACGCTCGATGTATTCAGAGACAGCGTGAATGGTAATTTCTTGCATAGACTCTTCTAAAAGATTTCTGAAATGGAAACTTGACTGAGAAACCCTAGCTCTGGCGATAGCTTGGTCAGGATGAGAACGTTACAACTATCACCATTTGATTGACGACTAGCCAATTTTATGGGGCATAGGCTAACAACCATGGTGCACCAAAACGTATCGGCACCTTTGTTGGCTTTGAGAGATTGTCTACATCCGCCGAACGCGATCGCTAGAAAGCGCGCGACTTTAACTTGCCATTTGATAGATGAGCTGGTTAGTGCTGCCTCTACTTTCAAATATTTTCTTTTCAACTAATTGTTTGAGATCGCGCTGAAGGGTTCGGCGTGACGGTCCGAAACATATGGACTCAAGCGTTTGGATAGTGAGACTGCCGTGGGTTAGTACATGTGCGATCGCAGCCTGCTGCCGAGAGTTCAGAGCATACTGCTGAGTCAGGGTTTCTACCTGCGCTTGGATGACTGTTTGTGAAGAGGGTCGGTCACCATCGGGTGAGCCGACACAGATGACGTCGCCCACATAGGGTTCCAAATAGTTGATCAGAACAGTTTGAATCTCTAATTGCAACTGATGACGGCGCGTGTCGCTGCTGCGCAAGGCAACCAACAGTAATGCTTGGTAAGTTCGCAGGAAAACCTCAGACAATAGCTCGCATTTTTCTAGTGTGAGGGTTGAATTTCGCCCTTGCAGGAGCCTCGCCAAACCTTGGATCATAGTTTGATCAAAGCTTTCGTCGAAATACAGAAAGATATTTGGGGTTAGGTAGTACTGAATGTAGACAATTCTCGGGCCCAGGTTTTCAAAATAGTCAGCGTAGGTTTCAACAATTTTCCGAATAATAACGGCTAGCGGTAACTGAAACATTTCAGGGCTCATCAATTGCGGAACAGTCTCCTCCAGGTACTGCTTATGCCGCTTTTCAAGCATGTGAAAAATAGCTAGCTTATTGGGAAAAAACCGATACAGCGTGCCGACCGCCGTTTGGGCGCGCTCAGCAATGTCGTGAGTTGTCGCAACATCGTAACCTTTTTCCCAGAAGACCACAGCCGCGGCCTGAAGAATTTGTTCGACCCTCGCTTGACTGCGCTGCTGCTGTGGCGGCTGAAGAAAGTCTGAATCACTATAAGACACGTTGAATCAAAAATTTTGCTTGACAGGTTCAATCTTAATAGGGCTAATATAGCAAAGATGAATAATTTGTCATTTTCGCTATCGAAAGACGCGGAATCGTAATCATGCTCAGTCTTAAGAAACCCACTGTTCCCCGGCCCCCGGAACCAGCGGTGAACCCTCTGTATTCGCCGCGAGGCGCCAAGCTGGCAACGAGAGTCTGGAACAACGTGAAAGGCGATCGTCCCCGCGCCGTTTGCCTGATGGTTCCAGGTGGAGGTTGGCATTCTGGCTACTTTGAGCCACTGGCCTTGTTCTTGAACCAAAAAGGTTTCGCCTGCGCCAGTTACGATCCGGTCGGTATGGGATACTCCGAGGCCGAACCGGGTACTCCCGAAGGCTGTATACACATCAACAAATTCGACGACTTTGTAGAGGACATCTTCGTTGCCATAATCTGGACCCAGCAGCAACTGCAATGCTCGGCGGATGTGCCAATCTTCCTTATCGGCGAATCGTTCGGGGGGCTTCAAGTCCTCGCCGCTGGCCTCGCAGAAGAGCGGGCAAAAGCAAATGACATCAACCTGGCAGGGATCATTACAACAGGCGCAGCGCTCGAGATCAATCCAGCGACCTTGCCGCCCAAACCTGTCATCAAAATATTGGCCTTGCTGTCGCGCTACTATCCGAGACTGAAGATGCCAGCAACCGACTTTTCAGCCACTTTTGACGCAGCGTTCGGCAATAAGGAGTGGGCTAAAGTTGCCCGTTTTGACCCAGGTGTCCAAGTGTCGCCCCGGCCAACCATGGCTGCGGCTATTGCCACCGTGGCAACCGGCGAAAAGATCGCGAGAAGGGCTGAGGCGTTTGGGCTGCCGCTGCTGGCGATTCATGCCAGCAAAGACTGCCGAACCATGTGTGCAGCCATGCAGAAGTTTGTTGCTCAGTCAGGCCCCCTGACGGAAGGCTTCTGGGTCGAGGACACGACAGGTCATCAGCTATTGCAGGACCGAGAAGAGGTCACCAGTCGAGTGATGGAAAAAATGGCCAGTTGGCTGCTCGAAAGGAGAGAGTACGTCATTCTCTGACCGCAGAAATAACGTCTAGTTGTTCATTGAGGTAGGCACATCTCAGTTTCAGCCCTGGCGGCAGATTCTCTGCATGCCCCTGTGCCCCCGCCGGTTGAATCGCGCATCGATTTGTTTGACGAGTGATTCAACGGGACCAGAGCCAATGGGTCTCGGGCGTCCGGACTCCCACCATCCCGCCATCCAGCGCCATCTCGCTCACCGGTTCATCGCTGACGGTCTCCGGTAGTTCAGCCGCGAAGGATCGTCGCCTAATTTATGCGCTAATGGCCGCCTGTGGGTTAAGTTGAAAGACCGATTCGCTACTCATTTATGACTGTTTCTGTTGCTCAGCCACAATCCATCAGCGCGTCTGTCGTCAGGGGGTATCCCATCAGCATTGCTCCCATGATGGATCGCAGCGATCGCCACTATCGCTACTTGATGCGACAGATTACCCACAGATCCCTGCTCTACACTGAGATGGTGACGGCTCAGGCCATTAAACATGGCGATCGCGACCATCTCCTCAGTTTTTCTCCCATTGAGAAACCTTTGGTGCTGCAGGTTGGCGGCGATGACCCCAAGCTATTGGCCGAATGTGCCCGCATTGCCGCCGATTATGACTACGACGAAATTAATCTGAATGTGGGCTGTCCCAGCGATCGCGTACAAAGCGGCAACTTTGGCGCCTGTTTGATGGCCCAGCCGCAGCTCGTAGCCGACTGTGTGGCGGCGATGATGGCTGCTGCTCCCATTCCCGTCAGCGTCAAGCATCGCATCGGCGTGGATGACCTGGACAGCTACGAGCACCTAGCGAGCTTTGTAGAAACTGTGGCGGCGACCGGCTGTCAGCGCTTCACCGTTCACGCCCGTAAGGCTTGGCTGCAGGGCCTCAGTCCTAAAGAAAATCGCAATATTCCACCACTGCGCTATGCCGACGTATATCGCCTAAAGCGTGACTGGCCGCACCTGTGGATCGAAATCAACGGTGGCATCAAAACCCTGGCGCAGGCTCAAACTCACCTAGACCAGGTAGATGCGGTAATGATCGGTCGCGCCGCTTACGATATGCCCTATCTCTTTGCCGACGTGGATCGCCAGTTTTTTGCCGATGACCGGGCGGTAAAGACGCGATCGCAGGTCGTCCACGCGATGCTGCCCTACGTCGATCATTGCACCAGTCAGGGGCTGAAGCTCAACAGCATTACTCGTCATATGCTGATGCTGTTTCACGGACAACCTGGTAGCCGCAGCTGGCGACGCCTAATTACCGAAAACGCCTGCCGACCCGGCGCCGGTCACGAAGTGCTCGAAACTGCCCTTGCCGCAGTTGAACGGCTCAGCCAGGTTACTGACAAAGCCTTGGCCTGATGGCTGTGCAGCTCTATTTTCGGGGCAACGGCGATCGCCCAAAATGCTAGAGTGGCGTTCTATCGAATTTGACCGCGTTCCATTTCTGACACGACTCTACAGCTCACCGTTGAAACGGCCAATCCGCCGCGGCTTGATCGCTGGCTGACGGCTCATTTGCCCGACCTGTCTCGCAATCGTATCCAAAAGCTGATCGATGGCCAATACGTCTCGGTGAATGGCGCGCTCTGTACCGACAAAAAATTGGCGGTGCAAGTGGGGGATGCGATCGCCGTCACCATTCCCGCCACCAAACCGCTAGAAGTAACCGCCGAGGCCATTCCCCTCGACATCCTCTATGAAGATGCCCATCTTGTGATTGTGAACAAGGCAGCGGGCATGGTGGTGCATCCGGCACCGGGCAACCTGAACGGGACCCTGGTGAATGCGCTGCTGGCCCACTGCAGCAATCAGCTCACGGGCATCGGCGGAGTGGAACGACCCGGCATTGTGCATCGGCTGGACAAAGAAACCACCGGGGCAATTGTGGTTGCTAAATCCGAACTGGCCCACAAAGATTTGCAGGCTCAGATGAAGGCCAAAACTGCCCGACGCGAATATCTGGGCGTGATTCACGGAGTGCCAGCGACAGTCAGCGGCACGATCTCCGCCCCCCTTGGCCGCCATCCCCACGATCGCAAAAAACAGGCGATCGTGCCGGTCGAAAAAGGAGGGCGCGAAGCGGTCACCCATTGGCAAATCGAGGAGCGGCTGGGCAACTTTACCCTCATGCGGTTTCGACTCGAAACGGGGCGTACGCACCAAATTCGGGTGCACTGCCTGCACATGAAGCATCCGATGGTGGGTGACCCGGTGTATGGCGCTGGCCGTTCTGTGGGCGTAAATCTGCCAGGACAGGCCCTCCATGCGGAGAAATTGACGCTGCAACATCCCGCGACCGGAGAAATGGTGAGGGCGATCGCCCCTCTGCCCCCCCACTTCACTAAACTGCTCAATGTCCTGCGCAACCGCCAGCTATCTGGATAAGGTTCATTCCACGGCTCGTCCTGCCGGCGCTGGGGATTTGCTTCAAAACAGTATCCCTAGTCGTTGGGTTTGGCACTGTCAAACCCTCACAGCCACTTGGTGCTTTAGGCAGGTTATTTAAGTGCAGATCCCTAGTGTTTTTCGGAGAGTACTCCGAATATCGTCATACCCAGTATCCTTAAGTCCAGAATGTTTATCCCTACAGCCGTCACCAAATTCATCAGAACCAAACGGGGCGCCATCTGGCTATGGGCTAAGCCTCTAAAGACTACCGAGCGTACTGGCCGAGATGGCTAAAACTGTAACTTATGGGCGTCGAATTCCTCATTCTCACTATTTACTTTATCTGCGTCCTCTATGTGCTGTATCAGATGGCGCTGTCCGTTGAGGACAAGCTTGAAGACCAGTTCAAAATTGTGCTAGATGCAGACTACCTCCAAACAGCCGTAAATACTCAGCTACAGCAGCAAACCTTATATACAGCGGCAGCAGAAACGCAAACGGTAGAGGGGATCTCAGGTCTGAAAATCACGTTTTTCGAGGGTGAGGAAGCGATCGGCACGATTGGCGTGAAAGTGACTCCTCAGGGCAAGCGGCCTCTGCAGCCTCCGATCAAAACGCTTGGTGTCAGCATTGCCAACACCCTGCCCGATCAAGTCTTCCTGGAGTGGGACCGCAGCGCCATCAGCGTTTACGGCGGTCCGGCGCAACGAGTCATTCGGCAAGTCCCCGGAAATGCCACTAATCTGCTGCCGTCGCAGGCTCCTACCACGGTAAATCCAGGTTTACAGACAAGCGTGACGGTGACAGCCGAAAGCCTGCTGACCCGTAATGACAATCAAATTACCCTGGATGTCGGGCCGGCACTGGTCGATTTTGCCAATATCCCCGCTATGAAGGAGCCGCAGCGCCAATATACGCTGCAAATGGTGCTGTGGGTATGCTCTCTGGTGTATCCCAGCGACCCGGCCCTGCAGCTAGTCCTGCCATTCAATTTCCGAATCGAGGTGTTGCCTGACCATGTAGCCCTGCCAATTTTGAGCTGGCTGCTCACCTTCAATCCATTTATGCTGGGTACATCGGCGAAGTCGCGGTGACGTAACCAAACTCTCACTACACGAAGCAAACAACTGTGTGAAATGAGTGATGTTCTCACTCATCTCTAAAGTTTCCACTTCGTTGTGACCCCTCATTACGCTCCATAACCAATGTGGCAGTCACTCTTGCCGCTCCCAACAGCCTACTCAGCGATCGCCTCAGCTCGCTAACCTTGGATGCCCTAGTCATCGCGACTAAGCAACTTTTGCGGCAGCAACGCAGCACGGCTGCAAAAATGGTGTCACCATTAAAGTTAAGTACTCTCTAGGCTTTTAGTCGCAGCTTAATTTAGGCCATGGAGCTGCGACCTTTTTATAAGTTCTATTTTGATATTGGTTGTTTACCGTTTTCATGACAGTCGCATTCTCACGATCGCCTTCGCTGCCCCACTATTCGCAGATTCTTCAAGCGCTGCAAACGGGTCTCGATCAAGCTTGCCAAACTCATTCAGAATATATCGCCAGTCTGGCCTTTCCTCTGCCATCGATTGATCCTTTAGCCGTATTGCTGACGATGCCCCAGCGCCGCGATCGCCAAGGGTATTTTGAATCGCCCTCGCGCGGTCAGGCAATCGCTGGTTGGGATGCGCTGATTTGTGAACACTTCAGCGGTCGCGATCGCTTCTCTTTAGCTCGTCAAGCGATCGCGAATTGGCAACCGCGGATCCAAACCTTTCCCCAGCGGCGCGAAGGCCCCTACTTTTTCTGCAGCTTTTCGTTTTTTGACACCGTAGCGGCAACCCTAGGGAGTTTTGCCCCCGCCACAGTTTTATTGCCCCGTTGGCAGGTGGTGCGGCAACCCCAAGGCTGCACTTTTATTGCTAACGTGCTGATTCGCCCGCGCAGTTCATTGCCACCGCTGGCTCAGGCGATCGCCGAACAAGTCAGTCGGCTACAGAGATTTGCTTCGGCAGTTCGTCCCTGGGAAAGTTCCTCCTCAGCCGCCGCTGGGGCTTGGCAGCCGCAGTCGACCATCAGTGAAGAACAGCAGTTTCAGCAACAGGTACAAGACGTACTGAAAGCGATTCAATCTGATCAGTTGAAAAAACAAGTCGTTGCTCAAACGTTTGAGATTGTGCGCCCACAGCCATTTCGTCGCGAGCTGGCGCTGCCGCGACTGCGATCGCGCTATCCCGACTGCTACATTTTTGCCTTTTCGGACGATGCTGAGCATCACTTTATCGGTGCTAGCCCTGAACGGCTGCTCACCATTCGCCAGGGGCGACTAGTGACCGATGCCTTAGCCGGATCAGCCCCCAGAGGCGATACGCTTGAGAGCGATCGCGCTTTAGGACAACAGCTGTTAAATACTCCGAAGGAGCAGCGCGAGCATCAGCTAGTGCTCGATTTCATCGTCCACCAACTTGAGGCCGCAGGGCTCAATCCCTGCTACAGCACACCGCCAGGACTACTGCGGTTGTCAAATATTCAGCATTTGCATACGCCCATCGGCGCAGAGGTGCCCCCGGGGCTCTCGCCGCTGACGCTGGTAGAATCTCTGCATCCGACTCCGGCAGTTGCGGGGGTGCCGACGTCGGTAGCGTGCGATCGCATTCGTCAGAGCGAGGCCTTTGATCGCGGCCTGTATGCGGCGCCGTTGGGGTGGATTGATCCGGCTGGCAACAGTGAATTCATTGTCGGCATTCGTTCCGCCCTGATTCACCAAAATCAAGCCCGCCTCTTTGCCGGAGCAGGGATTGTCGCTGACTCTAACCCCGAGCAAGAGCTAGCTGAAATCCGACTAAAGCTGCAGGCATTAGTTCAGGCGCTGGGTTAATTTTTCATTGTGAAAGTGCCATCACAGAGCGGCTTTAATTATCTATTGGCGAAAAGCTATTGGCGATCGCAGCCCCAGATGTTCACAACCCAGTACGATAGAAAAAGAAATTAAAAGCACCTTTAACTTTATGCCTACTCCTAACTTGACGCGGATTTTTGGCGTTGTGGGCGCTACCAGCCTACTCATCCCCAATAAAAAATTTGTCAAAGACTTGGAATCAGCAGGCGCCCTAGCGGTTAGGGCACCGTTGGAAGGCGGATTTGAGGGTCGCTATCAGCGGCGTTTGCGCGCCGCCGGCTATGAGCCCATTAATCTTACGGTCAAAGGTCTTGGTGACTTGTCCGCTTATTTGACTGATATTCATGGCGTACGGCCACCGCATTTAGGCAAAAAAACGACTGGACAAGACGCCGCCGTCGGCGATCGCTATTTTGTGCCGCCGATTGTGAACTATCGCCTAGAGCACCTGCCCCCTTATGCGAAGGGCATTGTCCTGTGGCTGATCGAGGGCAATATCCTGTCTCAGCAAGAGATTGCGTATCTGGCCGATTTGCCCAAAACGCTGCCCAACGTCAAGGTGGTTTTGGAAATGGGCGGCGATCGCGTCTTTAGTTGGCAGCCTCTAACTGATGAGTTAGCGGCCTAAAAGTCTCCCCGCCTAATTTGGTGGATTAAATCTTGTGCAGGATGGTTAAAGCCCTCCGGGCAGGGCTGCGCTAGAGCGATAGCGTAACCGATGTGGGTGTTGGTTTATGGCCTCTGGCCAGGCTGCACCAACGTTCCTCAACCGCAACCTATATCGTTGATTATCCACGCTCGCGTCCGATCTTTAATTCTCGATTCGTAAACCTGTTCAGTTGTTCGATCGCGCGGCTCCCGTTAGCTTAAGAGCAGACAATGCTTGAGCGAGCTTTACCATGATTGATTTACGCAGCGATACGGTGACTCAGCCCACTCCGGAAATGCGGCAGGCGATCGCCCAAGCCCCTGTCGGCGACGACGTATTAGGCGATGACCCCACCGTCAACGAACTGGAAGAGACGGTGGCTGCGCTATTGGGCAAGGAAGCGGCTGTCTACATGCCGTCTGGGACCATGACGAATCAGGTCGCCTTGCGCACCCACACCGAACCCGGTGATGAAATTATTCTCGAAAGTCAGGCCCACATTTATTTTTACGAGGCGGGTGGCCCAGCGGCGCTGTCGGGCGTCATGTGTAAGCTGATTGACGGACAGCGAGGCATTTTTACCGCTAGCGATTTGCAGGCAGCCCTGCGGCCCTGGAATGAGCACTATCCCTGCACCAAGCTGGTCTGCCTTGAAAATACGCACAATCGCGGCGGCGGCAGCATTTTTCCCCTTTCAGAAATTCAGGCGATCGCGCAAGTCTGCCAAACCAATGACCTGCGGCTACACCTCGACGGTGCTCGCTTTTGGAATGCTTGCGTGGCTAGCAATACTGCAGAGGCAGACTATGCCGCCCCGTTTGATACTGTGAGCGTTTGTTTTTCCAAGGGGTTGGGAGCACCCGTGGGCTCAGCGTTGGTTGGCTCGCGGGCATTGATCCAGCGAGCGCGGCGGTTTCGCAAAATGTTTGGTGGCGGCATGCGACAGGCCGGACTTATTGCCGCCGGGGCACTGTATGCTCTGCAAAATCATCGCGATCGTTTATCAGAGGACCATGCCAACGCTCGACGGCTGGCCCAAGGGCTACAGGCGATTGACGGCATCACTGTCAACCTAGCGACGGTGGAAACCAACCTAGTCTATTTCCACACGCCGGCAGACCTGCCCGCGCAGGACTTGGCCCAGCAACTTGCGGCAGCCGGGGTCGGTGTATTGCCCACTGCCCCCCATACTCTCCGCGCTGTGACTAATCTAATGGTGAGTCAGGCTGACATCAACACGGCGTTAGAAAAGATAGCGACAGTGGCACAGTCAAAGCGATCGCGTCGCCTGGTAGCGCCCAAGCTCTGATTGCCTAAAATTGCCCCAAAACAGCAATTTTGCTGGCCGACTGGTTTATCAAATGCCCCAGGTCTCGAACTTGGCAGTGCTCAATGTCAAACCGGTGACACCAAGTAATTGGGTTAGCTAAGGAAATCTCTGTGAAAGAATTTGCCTATTATGCTGGGCAGATCAGAATATCCCACTGGAATAATAGTGGATGGCGTTCCAGTAAGCATTTCGAGCTTGCTGAATGTGTGAACCCAAATGGCTAAAGCTACAAATATGGCAGTAAGCTTTGTCCTCGCTGTCTGACGGCCCCCGGTAAAGTCGTCGATCGCTGGCTGGCGGCGCCTTCGACACTGAACTGAGCGATCGCGGAAAAGAATACGACCAGACTAAACCCACCGAGAAAAATAGCAGTGACCACCGTAATCCAGCACTCTCGATAATCAGTTTGAAGGCTGTCGGATGTTAAAGCTGACGTGTTGTCAGCCTCTGAATTCCCAGGCACTACCGATCTATTGGCAGAACCGCAAACTGGACAAGGAATCGCATCATGACAATCGGAACGAGAAAGAGCAGTCATATCGGTAGACTCCGCTGATAGGCACCGACCAATTAAATTGGTTGTGACATAACAACAGCTGCTAAAGACTGCTTTCCTTAATTGCAGATCAATTCTTTGGGCCCGAAGGAATTTTGCTACCGACCATGGCTAAGGGCTCAAACTCCGTACGGGCGAAGACCGTTCGCCTCCTCCACCTGCCATCTCATCACCCAGCCACCCAGCTACCCAGCCACCCCATCACCCAACCACTCCTCCTCCCCTCTTCCCTACTCCTTTACCAGCCGCCGCTTCACCGCGCGAATATTGCTAACGCGACTGACAAAGACGGCCGTCTGGTCGCGCTGCTGGACGAAAATATCACCGGCAAACCAGCGGCTAGCATTCGGCTTTTGATAGCGCTCAATAGTGCCATTGGTGTCCTCAAGGGCGTATCCCATACTGGCCATGACATCGTTGAGCTGCCGCCGAAACTGCTTTTTGCTGGTGAAAGGAACAGTCAGCGTCTGGGAGCGATTGAAGAAGACTCCCAGCAGGCCCGCGATCGCTCCCCCGGCCAAACCAGCGGCTTCTGGAAAAAGCGTCACGGCATTCACGCCGTACAGCCGGGCCGTAAATAAATTAGTGATGACTCCCGCCGTCACCAAATAGTAAAGAAAGGTAAAACTGGCTCCGGGGCCAGTTGGCAATTCTTCATCCCAGGCCGATGCGGCGGGTTCAGGCGCGTTGAGTGGTTTAGACATGGCTGGTTAAAAGTACGGGTTAGCCCTGATTATCTTCATTTTCCATAGAAAAGATGGTCTGCCTCATCTGACTCAAGAAGCGCTAAAGTATTAGCCGCGCGTCTCAGCGATCGCCGCAGTGGAACCCTCTGTCGGCTGCAGCGTCGAAGAGTTTGGCCAAATTTGCTATGCCTATCACTGAGGAGGCCGGTGGTTAAGCCATGATTGAAGTTGACCATCTTCATAAAGTGTACGGTTCAACGGTGGCTTTGAAAGATGTATCGTTTGCCGTTGAACCCGGTGAAATTTTGGGCTTCTTGGGACCCAATGGTGCCGGTAAAACAACGACAATGCGTATTTTGACCGGCTATCTGCCCGCCACTAGCGGCACCGCCAAAGTTGCCGACTATGACGTGCACACCAATTCGATGGCCGTGCGGCAGCGGATTGGCTATCTGCCCGAGCGGCCACCGCTGTACCCGGATATGACCGTCGAGGGCTTTCTGCATTTTGTCGCGCGCATTAAAGGGGTGGCGGCGGGCGATCGCTCCCAGCAGGTGAACTACGCCATTCAGCGCTGCGCCCTTAAAGAAAAACAATCGGTGCTGATTCGCCAGCTTTCCAAAGGCTTTCGGCAGCGGGTAGGCATTGCCCAGGCCATTGTTCACGACCCGCCAGTGATTGTGCTGGACGAGCCAACTTCAGGCCTCGATCCGCGCCAAAACAGTGAAGTGCGATCGCTAGTGCGCAGCTTGGCTGGCGACCATACGATTATTCTGTCAACCCATATTCTGCCGGAGGTGGATGCCACCTGTAATCGCGTAGCCATTATTAATCGCGGGCAGCTCGTGGCGGCGGGTAAGTTAGATGCGCTGATGGGTCAACTAACAGGGGCCGTCAGCTATGACTTAGAAGTCGAGGGTGCACCCGCCGATGTGCAAAACATTTTAGTAGCTGTGCCCGGAGTCGATACGGTTGAGCTAGCCAGTTCTACTGTCTTGGATACCCGCCATCGCTTTCGGGTGAAAGCGGGAGAGCGGGATCCAGGCGCGGCGATCGCGGCGGCGATCGTCCATGCTGGCTTGGGCCTACATGAGCTGCGGCGACACCAGGCTAGCCTCGAAGATGTCTTTTTGAACCTCACCACTGAGGAGCCCAGCGCCGCAGCGGAACCGGTAGAGTCAGCCGCTGTTGCCGTACCAACTCTGTCCGAAACGCCTGGCCCAGACGAGACAGTTACAGTCGACGACTCGGAAGCAGCTTCTACGGCAGATGAAACTCCCGACCAGTCTGCTGAAGCGTCCTAAGCCCATCCTGCATGAGAAATTCTATGACGGCCCTGCGAACCATCTTGAGAAACCTAGTGGCAATTTATCGCCGCGAACTGCAAAGCTATCTGGCCTCGCCTTTGGCTTACGTACTTACCGGTATTTTTTGGCTGCTGGGGGGATTTTTTTTGGTGGTCATCCTGTTCAGTCCCGAGGGGCTGCTGGCCCAAACGGTACAGCGTGATCAGGCTCTGCAGTTGGGCGTCACATTGCCGCCGCTCGATGTGGCCTACGAATTCCTCAACTATTACTTCGGCATCTTAGGATCGCTGTCGATGTTTATTTTGCCCATTCTTTCGATGGGCCTCTACGCCGAGGAGCGCAAGCAGGGCACGCTGGAACTGCTGGCCACGTCACCGCTGACGAATTGGGTCGTCGCCTTGGGCAAATTGCTGGCGGTGGTCACCTTTTATGTGGGCATGGTGCTGCCGCTAATGCTGTGTGTGGCGATCGCCCTGGGCACCGCAGAACCCGCCGTTTCGCCCAATCTCTTGCTTGTGGGCAATCTGGGACTAATTTTGCTGGCGACCAGCGTTTTGTCCCTGGGCATGTTTGTCTCCTCTCTCACCAGCAGCACGGTCGTCTCAGCGATTTTGACCTTTGCCCTGGTGATCTTTTTGTGGATTGTGGATGCCCTGGCGCGAGCGATACCCGGCTGGATTGGCGGTGCCCTCGAACACCTGTCGATACTGCAGCATTTCACCGACTTTACTCAAGGGGTTTTCGATACCAGCAGCATGATTTTGTTTTTGTCTTACAGTCTGTTGGGACTGTTCTTGACCGCTCAATCGATTGAGACGTTACGGTTTCAGCGTAATTGAGGAGGTGTTGGGTGACAGGGTGGTTGGGTAGCTGGGTGGCTGGGTAGCTGGGTGTATTGGCGGAGCCTGCCCGAAGGGCTTAGGTGGCTGGGTAGTTGGGTAGGTACGGTGATTATGTCAACCAGAAATTCAAGCATCAAGCACCAGTTTCCCTTCTGCTTCCGTTCGACTCCGCTCACGGCAAGCTGCCTTCTGACTTCTGCCTTCTGCCTTCTGACTTCTATGTTCTGAACTTCAAATTTTGCACTCCATATGGTGATTGAGTTGAAAGTATGAAAGGGTTTGCATTTTCCGCTAAATGGCTCAAATTTCTCACTTGGCCGGGCTTAGCCTGCGCGACGGCAGGGCTAGTGGCGGGCAGCCTGTCGGGTTGGCAGGTGTTGCCAACGGCACTGCTGATTTTTGGCATTGGCCTGCTGCTGCTGGGGTTTAGCTTTAGCGGACAAACTGCTGGGGCCTTTTGGCAACAGCGATCGACCCAGGCCGGCACAAATGCGGTCGTAGCGACCCTGGCAGTGTTGATAATTCTGGGGTTAGTGAACTTTCTGGCGGTGCAGTATACGACCCGCTTTGACCTGACTGAAACCAAGCTTTTCACGCTTGCTCCTGCCACTCAAAATGTTGTGCAGAGCCTGGAAAAGCCCGTGCGAGTGGTAATTTTTAGTCCAGTACAAAATCCGCAGGACGTGCAGCTTTTGGAAAGCTACCGTCTGGAAAGTAATAACTTCGACTTTGAATACGTTGATCCGGTAGCCAATCCCACGCTGGCAGAAAGCTTTGGGGTCTCTCAGCCGGGCATGGTGTTTTTGGAAGTGGAGAGCGATCGCCGCTTTCTGCAGACCCTCGGCAATGTCGCCAACCCGCAGTCCCCCGACGCTTTGGAAACGTTATCAGAGCGACAACTGACCAATGCATTGGCAGAGGTAGTCAGCGATCGCGTCCTTTCGGTTTACTTTGTCCAAGGCCATGGCGAACCGCCAATTGATGGCTCTGAACCAGGATTTTCGCAAGCGGCAACGACTCTGAGCGATCGCCGTTATCAGGTATCGCCTCTTAACCTAACGGAAGCGCAGACCGTTCCCGAGGATGCCGATGTAGTGGTGGTGGCGGGGCCTGCCCAAGACTTTTTTGCCGCCGAGGTGAATGCCTTAGCTGATTTTTTGAATGGGGGCGGTGGCCTGCTGCTGCTGCTAGACCCGCGCTCTGACGCCGGGCTCAATTCCTTGCTGGATGACTGGGGCGTGATTCTGGATGATCGCCTGGTGCTCGACACTTCAGGGGCCGGTCAGTTTGTGGGGCTAGGGCCAGCCGCCCCCATCATTAGCAGCTATGGCGACCACCCCATCACACGCGAATTTGGCGACGGGCGATCGTTTTATCCCATTGCCCGTCCGGTGGAAAGCCGCGAACTCCCCGACATTGAAGCCACGCCGCTGCTGCTCACCGATCCGCGCAGCCGCGCCGAGGCCATTTCTGACGAAGGTGATCTGGCCTTCGACCCCAACGCGCCACCCACCGGCCCTTACGTGCTAGGGGTCGCCCTCAGCCGCACTGCTTTGCCACCAGAGCCGGTTGCGCTTGAGTCAGACGCCGGCGTCGACGGTGAAAACGAAGCAGCCGATGAGGCGGCTGCCGCGGCTGTGGAGCCTGAATTCAGCACTGACTCTGACGCTGATGAGCCTGACGAACCAGCTGCGGTTACGGCTGATATCGAAGCTGACTCCGAGACCGCTGCCGCGCCGGAAAATGGTAATGCTGCCGAGGCCGCTGCTGAGGCTAACTCAGCAGCCGCGCCTGACGAAGCCGCGCCTGCTGAGTTAGATGAATCCCGTCTAGTCGTTATCGGTAACTCTAGCTTTGCGGTTGATGGGTCTTTTGACCAACAGCTCAACGGCGATGTATTTCTCAACTCGGTGAACTGGCTGGGGCAAGAAGCCGACGCCACCTTGTCGATTCAGCCCAAGATCGTCACTGATCGCCGCATGCAAATGACGGGTCAGCAGGCGTGGGGATTAGGCATTTTTTCACTGCTGGTGCTGCCGCTCACCGGCCTAGCGCTAGCGATTGTGATGGCGTTGCGGCGAAGATAAAGCGATGAAACTACAGCGCAGTACCTTAATTCTGGTGGCGATCGCCCTCCTGTTGGGCGGCGTAGTGTTGTTCACCCAAGCTCGACAGTCCGTCAACACGGGCTCAACTACCGCTGAAGGAGACAGTGAAGCGTCTCCCGTCTTCGATTTCGAAGAGACCGACGTAGTTGGCCTCAAAATTGAAACCGATGATCAAACCCTGGTATTTGAAAAGGATGACGCGGGCTTTTGGCAAATGCTGGAGCCCGAGATCCAGCCGGCTGAGGAAGCCGCGATCGCCTTTCTGCTGAGCCGTTTAGTGACTGACGGTTTGGTGCAAACGACTGCTGCCGATGCGGCCAACCAGGCTGACTTTGGTTTGGATGCACCACTGGCCCAAGTGGAACTAACTCTGGCTGATGGCACCCGCCATACTTTGATTGTGGGCGGTGCTGACTTTAGTGGCCAAAACTATTACGCCCTAGTTGATCCAGAGGGCTTTCCCCTGTCAGAAGAGGCCGGAGAAGTGGATGTGGCGATCGTCACTGAAAATATCTTCAACGGCGTTAATCGCCCTCTGGAAGAATGGCAAGCTCCGGCTGAAGAGAACGCTGAAACTGCCGACGAGGAAGCTGAAGAGAACGACACTTTGGAGGAGGACGCTGACGGCACCCGTTCTCAAGATGACGCGGGCAGCGATGCTGAAGATGACGCCACCGATGACGCCTCTGAGAGTGCCCCCGATGCTGACGATACGACAGGATCCACCAGTGAGGAAGACCCTGCGGACAGTGACCCAGAAGCTGCGGAAACCAATTCTGCCTCCCCTGACTCAGAAACGGAAAACTCTGATACAACCGAAGCAGAGGATTTTCCATAAATATGAAGAATTCCGGTCAGTACCTGACTGCCTTGGCCTACTTAAATACCGGGGCTCTTTTCTAGAGCTACAGATATTAAAACCAAAGGCGTTGGCAGGAAATCGGTTTCGCATTCACCCTCGAAAACCTAAAATCAACAATTGGTATGAAGGCCGCAAGCCTGCGTGCCAATGCCACTTGCCCCTTTGCTTTTACGGTTAAGCGATGACCTCATCCCAACTGTATCCGGCGGCCACGCTGCTGATTTCTTGTCCTGATCAACAGGGACTTGTCGCCAAAATTGCTAATTTCATCTATGCCAACGGCGGCAATATCATCCACGCTGACCAGCACCGCGACGAAGCCAGCGCCCTGTTTCTCTCTCGCATTGAGTGGAGTCTCGATGGCTTCAACCTGCCCCGAGACTTGATTGGGCCAGCCTTTAACGCGATCGCCCAACCCCTGCAGGCCAACTGGCAGTTGCGCTTTTCTGACGCCGTACCGCGCATCGCCATTTGGGTGAGTCGTCAAGATCACTGCCTGCTCGACCTGCTGTGGCGCCACCAGGCCCGTGAATTCGCTGCTGCGATTCCGCTAATCATCAGCAACCATGACAGTTTGCAGCCCCTTGCCGAACAGTTCAATATTGACTTTCACCATTTACCCATCAGCCGTGAAACTAAGGCCAAGCAGGAAATTCAACAATTGGCCCTACTAGAAAAGTACCAAATTGACTTGGTTGTCCTCGCCAAATATATGCAGGTCTTAAGCGGCAGCTTCCTGGCTCAATTTCCCCAGGTCATCAATATTCACCACTCTTTTTTGCCCGCCTTTATGGGCGCCCAACCCTATCATCGGGCTCATGAACGCGGTGTCAAAATCATTGGCGCAACCGCCCATTACGTTACGGAAGACCTGGATGCTGGACCAATTATCGAGCAGGATGTGGTGCGCATCACCCATCGTGACGATGTCAAAGACTTGATTCGCAAAGGGAAAGATCTGGAAAGAATTGTGCTGGCCAGAGGCGTTCGACTGCATCTACAGAATCGTGTATTGGTTTATGGCAACCGCACAGTCGTATTCGCCTGAAAATGCTCTCTAAATAGGCGTTTTGGCGGCAGCCGCAAGTTGGATTTATGACGCTGACGCACTGAATCTCAACTATGACCACCTGAAACAAAATAGTTTCTGGGCAGGGGAGCGATCGCCCTTTTCACATTGCCTAGAACAGTCAGCATCAACTGAAATCCCCTGTAGGCCACTCCAATCCCGCACGCAAACTTACTCTTCTTCCCAGGACTCAACCGCTAGCAGATCGCTGATGGGGTCTGTCGTGGAAAATTCAAAGTCTTCTAGCTCGCGTTTCCAATAGGGCCATTCTTCACCAAACAAGAGAGCAACCTTCCAGATACTATCTTCAGGCTTGATGACGTTACGCTTCACCAAAGACTGAACCTGTCTTTGAAATTTCGCCATTGGATGAATAACCTGGCGGCTGGTCAACGTTTCACTCATATTCAAAACTGTTAGAAACCTAAACGCATTGCGAAAACATCGTTAGTCTGTTCAGTTGCAGTACTTGAGAAAGGGTTGATGTCCCGTGGCTGCTTTCGGAAACTACCAAAGCTTACCAAGGAGCACCAAAAGCCTAGCGCTGGCTAAATTGCGATAGTGTCAAAATTCTCTAGCAGCCTCTGAAACTGTGGCTGAACTGTTTTCTAATTTTTACCTTCGACAAGATAACACATGAAATGTATGTGTTAACAGGAATTTACGTTCGGTTAACCGTAAGGTTAAAAAAACATGGCTTTCTGCGTTTGTTGTGGCAGCTTACAGCTCTCTTCAGCACATAAAAATCATGACATTAGAATATCAGTGCAAAAGAGCTGATCTTTAAGGGATTGAGTCTTTTGGCAGAGGTGCGGGGAGCTGTTTTAAGCGCTATCTTGTTAACAACTCATCAATCAATTTCTGTGACCGATTCCAATTCTGCGCCTTCAAATATTTCCGATCGCGTTCATTCTTCGAGCAATGGAGCTTCTCAGGCGGCAGCAGTGACCAGCAAGTCTGCCATTGCCCTGCCACCCAAAGCTACCCAGTCGCAGAGCACAGAAGTTATTGCGCAGCTCAACCAGCTGTTGTCGAAGCGCGCTGGCGATCGTCACCTAGTATTAATTCAGGACTTTCCTGATCCCGATGCGTTGTCCTCAGCCTGGGCCTATCGCCTGATCTGCAGGGAATTCAATATTGAGTGCGACATCTACTATGGCGGCACTCTCAGCCACCAGGAAAATATTGCCCTAGTGCGCCTCTCAGGATTGCCGGTGCGGCGGTGGAATCCGCAGTCTAAAGCCGGGCCAGATTTAAGTAAATATCAGGCTTACGTGCTGCTCGATACCCAAGGAACCACAACTCAATTAACTCATCTGGTCGAAGAGTCGAACTTGTCCCTGTTTCTGGTCGTAGATCATCACGCTCCCCAGCGCGAAATTGACGCCACACTGCTCGATTTGCGTCCCCATATTCGGGCTACGGCGACCATTTTGACCCAATACTTGCAGAGCGAAAAGCTGCTGGTGCTCGATCGCGGCAACAGCAGTCATGTGAAATGCGCCACTGCGCTGATGCATGGCCTGCGCTCTGACACCAACAATCTGATGCATGCTGTGGAAGCCGATTTTATGGCTGCCGCTTATCTCAGCAACTACTATGATCCGCAACTGCTAGCGGCGATTTTACGTGCCTCTCGCTCCAAGCGAGTGATGGACGTGATTGAGCGATCGCTGCGTAACCGCACCTCCCAAAATAATGTGTCCATTGCGGGGGTGGGCTACTTACGCTACGACGATCGCGATGCTATTCCCCAAGCGGCAGACTTTCTCGTCACCGAAGAAAATATCCATACAGCGGTGGTTTACGGCATCGTTCACGACGAAGATGAGGAACGCGAAGTCGTTATCGGCTCTCTTCGCACCAGTAAAATCACCCTCGACCCGGATGAATTTATCAAAGAGGCCTTTGGGCAAGACGCCGAAGGCCGCTTCTTTGGCGGTGGCCGCACGACGGCAGGAGGCTTTGAAATTCCCGTTGGGTTCCTCTCGGGCTTTTATGAAAACGGCGACTACAATCGCTTGAAATGGGAAGTCTTCGATATGCAGATTAAGCAGAAGCTGTGGCGACTAATCAATCCCGATGATGACCTCATCTCCACAGACTGAACTGTACTTTATCCGCCACGGCATTGCTGCCGAACGCGGCACCTATGCCAACGATGACGAACGACCGCTGACGGATAAAGGGCGATCGCGTACCCAAGCGGTTGCCGAACGCCTAATAGCCCTGGACTGTAAAGTCGAACTCATCCTTTCTAGCCCACTTATACGCGCCCACCAAACCAGCCAAATTCTCGTTGCAGCCGGACTTGCCCCTACTGCTAAGCCCCTTGAACTGCTGGTCCCCGGAGGCCATCTCACGGACTGGTTGCTCTGGCTGGCAGACTGGCAATTGACCCACCCCGTTAGTCACCTGGCCCTTGTCGGCCACGAACCCGACCTCAGCAGTTGGGCTCAGCAGTTGGTGCATGGAGAGGCACGCGATCGCTGGCAGCTCAAAAAAGCTGGCGTCATCGGCGTGCAGGTTCCAGAGGCAAGGGGAGCGATCGGTCACAGCCAACTTTTCTGGCTCACTCCACCGCGCTTGCTACTGTAGAATTTCTCAAAAGATTTACCGATCCGTCCACTGAGGCTGTTATGTCAATTCAATGATGTGCAACTAGAATAGAGGCGGCTTAGCAAAGTTCAGGACAACATCAGCAATTGGTGGGCTGCCTCGATAGCCACAATCCTTTTTTTCCTTACGCAATCAATAAGCCTACCAAGCCGTGAGTTAAACCGGCTTACTCCGCGAAAACTTAAGCAAGTATAGCAATCCGTGGATAGATCCGGTCAGTCAATGAAAGCTTGGTCAACGACTTGCCGAAAGGGTTGGCCAGACTGAATCTGTTTTCGCATGCGGTTTTTCAAAACAAACCATTGATGCTCAATGGGATTTAAATCCGG
>JBCCJU010000063.1:0-30781 GCA_039027715.1 Cyanobacteria bacterium P01_C01_bin.120 | reverse complement strand
GGGCGCTTAAATTCCACAAACTGTTCCCACAACGGCCCTAATGTAAGATGGCCATCGCTTGAAGACCTTCCTCTTTGTTGAGATTGCGGCCTGTATTTGTCTAGGGTCTGATCAAACCGATCAAAGGCGATGTCGGCTTCAATCAGCTTCGCCTTGGCTTCGGCTACTTTTCGATTCGTTCGGGTGTCAGGCAGCCCAAGAGTCAAGTAATGACGCTTCCCGCTGTAGGAAAAAACTAGCTGTAAGCGATCGTTAGAAGACTTAACTTGGACGGTTCCTTTCGAGGCTTTTCGCTTTTTAGGGGTACTGGTCATCAGCATCACCTTAGAAACAATACGTAGATACCAGCCCAATCTGTTGAAATCCTACCCCAAACTTACCCCAATAATTAGTGCAAACTGGTACAAAATGGCCAAACGTTTACCCCAATTTTCAGGAAATCGGCTTTTCTACCAGTGACATCAAGATCTTGAAGAGCCCTAAAATCAGTTGATTTCAGGGCTCTTCAGCAAAAAGCGGGTGATGGGACTCGAACCCACGACATTCAGCTTGGGAAGCTGACGTTCTACCACTGAACTACACCCGCAATGGCCTTTAATTATAAGGCTATTTGCCGGTTGGGGTTTTGTAGGCGGCTAACTCTTTGTGAAGCGATCGCTGAGGGGTAGGATCAGTGAACCGCTGGAACAGATCGCGGAGACTCGACTGAAAACCATCGATGTAGGTGAAGAAGACCGGCACTACCACAAGCGTGAGCAGGGTGGAGGTAGTGAAGCCACCAATCACCGCGATCGCCATGGGGCTACGAGTTTCCCCACCCGCACCAAGTTCCAAGGCAATGGGCACCATCCCCGCCATGGTGGAAATCGAGGTCATCAGAATCGGGCGGAAGCGCGTTACCCCAGCCTCGATTACGGCTTGGCGACGAGATTTACCTCTTTCTTTAGCAATCAGAGCATAGTCTACTAGCAGAATGGCGTTTTTAGTCACTAGCCCCATCAACAGCACAATGCCGATGAGCGCAAACAGGCCCAAGGGCTTCTGCGCCACCAGCAGCCCCATCAAAGCCCCACCAATGGAAAGCGGTAGGGCCGCCATCACGCCGAACGGGTAGAGGAAGCTGTTATACAGCAGCACCAGTACCGCATAAATCATTAGGACGGCAGTACCCAACGCCAACAGGAAACGACTAAAGATATCGCGCATAATCTCGGCATCGCCGCTGGGCTGCTGTTGGACATCACTCGGCAGGTTTTGGAAAGCAGGCAGTTCATCGACGGCCGCCAGCCCCTGCCCCAGAGTAATGCCCTGGAGGTTACCGCCAATGGTGACCTGACGCGCTCGGTCAAAGCGATCAATTTGAGCCGGACCGCTGCCGAACTCAACATCCGCCACCGCAATTAGCGGCACCAGGTTGCCATCTTGTCCGGGGACTTTGAGCTGTTGAATGGTTTCAACGCGATCGCGATATTCAGGACTAATTTGTACACGAATCGGAATCTGGCGATCGCCGAGGGTAAAGTCGGCTAGGTTAGCATCGGTGTCGCCAAGGGTAGCCAAAAAGGCTGTGCTGGCGATGGTCTGCACCGAAACGCCCAAATCAGCAGCTCGTAGTACATTGGGCTGAATTAGAATTTCCGGCTTCACCAGACTGGCGCTGGAGGTCACTTCAACTAGTCCAGGAATTTCCCGCACTTCCCGCGTCAGGGCATTGGCCGATGCCAGCAGGGCGCTGGGGTTATCGCTCTTAAGCACAATCGTCAGATCCTTGCCTTCGCCCGAAGCCCCTTCACTTTCAAAGCTAATGCGAGCACCGGGAATCATTTGAAAGCGCTCACGGGCAAACTTTTCAAATTCTGCTTGAGAGGCCAAGCGCTCTCGCTTGGGTTTGAGACGGATAAAGAGGCGGGCGCGATTAATCCCGTCATTCCCCTCCGAAGAGAGAATTGACTGCACCGCCTCGTGGGGTAGCAGAGCTTGAGAAATGCGCTCGGTGACCTGGTGGGTATCCGTTAGCGTGGAGCCGGGGGGTAGCTCAACCGCTACTTTCGCCAGTCCCGTATCGCCGGCCTCAAAGAGGTTAGTGGGAATGTAAGGCACTAAGGTCAAACTGCCGATGAAGAACATCACCGCCAGGGCGATCGTCAGCAGCCGATGTCGCAGGCTTGCCCGCAGCAGCGATTGGTAAGGCTGAAAAGGGCGCTGTGTCCGCTTACCATTGCCGTTCGATGCTGCATTGGTTTTAGGTGGCTTGGCCTTCAATAAATAGGCTGACATCATCGGGGTCATTAACCGGGCCACCAGGGTAGAAAACATGGTGGCAACCGCTACGGTGACCCCAAAAGGTTTAAAGAACTGCCCCGGAATGCCGCCCATAAAGGCGACGGGGATAAAGACGGCGACAATGGTGGCGGTGGTGGTGATGACCGCTAAGCCCACTTCGGAGGTAGAGTCCAGAGCGGCTTTGAAGGGCGGCTTGCCCATATTGATGTGACGCTCAACATTCTCGATTTCGACGATCGCATCATCCACTAAATTTCCTACCGCCAGGGTCAAACCTAGCAGGGACATGCTGTTGAGGGTATAGTCCAGCCAGTCCAATACGACAAAGGTGGGAATAATTGACAGCGGTAACGCGGTGGCCGTAATCAGCGTCGCCCGCCAATCTCGCAGGAAAATTCCCACCACAACGACCGCCAAAATGCAGCCAATAATTAGCGCATCGAGTGAGGCTTTGTAAGCATCGCGAATTTCTGTAGCTTCGGTGAAAATCAGCTGAAAATCGATGTCTTCCGACAGCGTCTGTTCTAGTTCTGCGACCTGAGCTGTCACCCCTTCTTCTACCGCTACCAAAACGCTACCGGTGCTGCGCTGTACGGTAAAAGCCACAACCGGTTGGTCATTTAGATGGGCGGCCTGGCGGACTTCACCAAAGGCTTTTTCCACCGTTCCCAAGCTCTTTAGCGGCACGGCGGTGTCGTTGGGGAGTTGAATCTGATAGTCGGCAAGCGCCTCCACGGTGGGAGCACTGCCTAGGGTCCGCAGTCCCTGTTCCCGTTGTCCTAACGTGGCCCGACCACTGGGCAGATTGACGTTGAGCGCGCGAATTTGATCATTTACTTGTGAGGCAGTGATGCCCAAAGCGTCTAGCTGAGCCGGATCCAGGTTGACGCGCACTTCTGGATCAACGCCGCCGATGCGGTTCACTTGAGCAACGCCGGGCACCGAAAGCAGGCTTTGACTAATACGCCGATCCACCAGGTCGCTAAGTTCCTCGACGGAGCGTTGTTCAGAGGTGACCGCATAGCCCAAAATAGCGCCGCCGTTAAAGTCAAACCGCTGAATAATAGGGTCGTCCGCCGCCGCTGGCAAATCCGAGCGAATTCGAGCGATCGCATCCCGGACGTCATTAGTCGCGCGATCAGTATCGGTGCCCAGGACAAAGTTGATGATGGTCTGCGAACTGCCGTCGGTGATGGTGGAGCGAATTTCGTCGATATTGCCCAATCCCGCGACAGCATCCTCGACCTTTTTGGTGACCTGATTTTCTAGCTCTTCTGGTCCGGCTCCCCGCTGATTTACTGACACAATCACCGAGGGAAAATCAATGTTGGGATTCAGGTCAACGCCCAGCTGATTGAAGGACACCAATCCCGCCAGCGTCAACACCAGGAAGAGCACTAGGGTAGGAATAGGGCGACGGATAGACCAGCCAGAGACGTTGAAAGACATGGAGTAGAAGGGTGGAAGAGTAGGAGGGATTGAGAGGGGTGGGGGACGGAGTTAGGGTGGGCATTTTGCCTGCAGGCGTAGCAGAGAACCAAGCATTAAGAACTGTTCACGACTAGAAATTTGGTGACGTAAATGGTCTTCATTCCGCCACCGTAACCACATCGCCATCCTGCACGTAGCTAGCCCCCGCTACGATGATTTGCTCGCCTATATCGAGGCCCTGTCGGATTTCCACGCGATCGCCAGCCTCCTCGGCACCCGGGACTCGCACGCCAATTTCAACCGTACGGGCGATCGCGGTTTGATCTGGCCCTAACACGTAAACCTGCACGGAGCCGTCGGGCTGAGGTAACAGAGCCGTTGCCGGAATCGTTAGCCCAGGTCGCTGACCAGCCCGAACCTCCGCGGTTAAGAACATGCCGGGGCGCAGGCGATCGCTGCCGGGCAGTTGCACCACAATCTGAGCGATGCGCGTTTCGGGGTCAACCAGCGGCTGAATTTCTTGCACCGCGCCATTGACCCGGATATTAGGGTCAGTACTGGAAGTGACGATGACGGGGGCTCCCACCTGCACCTGAGAGAGCTGGGCTTGGGGCACCTCAGCCAGCAGTTCTAACTGATTGCCCTGGATCAGGTTCACCACTTCACTGGTGGTTGAGGAAACATCACCAACGCTGGCGAGACGTGCCGCCACGATGCCGTCAGCAGGCGCCACAACCGTTGTCCGAGTCAATTGGGTTTGCAACTGTTCCAGGTCGGACTGGGCGCTGCGAATGTTGGCCCGGGCGCTGGCGACGTTAGCTTCTGCCACCCCCACCGATTCCCGCGCGGTGATGGCCTGAGTCGTTCGGCTATCCAATTCCTCACTGCTGACGGCGCCCTGATTGGCCAAAGACTGATAGCGATCGCGGTTAGCTGCGGCTTCAGTTTGTTGGGCCCGGGCCTGGGCTAAATTGGCCTGCTGCTGCTGCAGTTGTGCTTCGGCCACCTGAATTTGCGCCTCGGCTTGGCGAATCTGGGTGCGTAAGTCAGTGTCGTCGAGCACCACCAGAGACTGACCCGCTGCCACGCGATCGCCCTCATCTACCAACACCGCCTGAATTTGCAGGCCGCTAATTTGTGGCGTCACGGCCAGCAAGTCTGCCGGTTCTACAGTGCCCGTCACCGTCAAGCGCTCTGCCACTTGTCCCTGCTGCACGGGTGCAACCGTTACCGTTTGGACACTCACTTGGCTGGCTTCGGCAGTCGGCGCAGCGGCTTCGTCCGGGGCAGAACTACCGCCCATAAACCGCGACCCAGTCAGCGCTATCGCCACGCCCAGGCCGACTCCAATCAGCAATTTGCCATAGCCACCGGATGGCTTATTGAGTCCTTTTGACAACGTAGTCCCGGCATCTTGAGGAATAGTCCGATCTGAATCTTGCAGTGATGTCACAATGAAACCCGTTTAGAAAAGCCGCTTAACAGATAAGTCAGCCGTTAAGAAGTGTAAATTTATTATGACTTAAGATTTGCCTGTTGCGGGATTTACTCCTGGTATTTAGGCGGCTCCGCCGCCACGCGGGAGAAGAATACGGCCTGGTTCGGGCGATCGCGCTCCAACGGCTCGCAAACTCAGGAACCGGCTCATTATCCCAACTCATTCTTCCCCAACCTCTGACCGCCTATCACAACAGAACGGCGGCAACAATCGTTGTGAATCGATAGACGAAGAATGAATTCTGATGTTGCAAAAATTACGCTTTTCTCAGAATCGACACCTCGAAAGGCTGGAGGTTTTCAGCCAGGTCGATTAGCTTGTCCGTTTCATAACAGGTTGACAAGAGCACAGTCCAACTGTCGCGTTCAACAGGAACATCCAAAGTAAACGGCTGCTCATAGGAAAAGTTGATCGCCACGAGCACGGTTTCGTCAGCCGTTTCCCGCATGTAAGCAAGATGCTCGTGGGGAAAATGGACGAGACAACGCCAGCGACCATAGCGTAAGGCTGCGCTCTGTCGACGAATTTGCATTAAGCAGCGATAGAAATTCAAGATTGAGTTGGGATCTTGCCAAGCTCGCTCAACATTGACTTCCGCATAATTGGCGTGTACCGGCAGCCAAGGCTCAACATCTTTGCCAAAGCTAAATCCAGCGTGGGGTGAATCATCCCACTGCATGGGAGTACGAGCTCCGTCACGTGGCGGCGGCGTCTCGCCCGTTTCTGACTTGACGATGGCGTGATCCTGCAGCCGCTCTGAGGGAATGTCAGTGTTATCAACCATTCCCAGCTCTTGACCATAGTAGAGAATCGGAGTGCCGCGAATGGTTAACAGCAGGGTCGCAGCGGCTTTGGCGATCGCCTGCGAATCCACACAAAGCGCACATTCAATCCAGCGGGACAGATGACGCGGAATATCGTGGTTATCCAGGAAATAGCACGGCCAGCCCCCGTCTGGAGTCAGAGACTCTTTTTTCTCAACTTCACGCTGCAAATAACCGGGATACCAAGGGCTAAAAGGAAACTCAAACGTTAGGGGTAAATGCAGCTCTTCATTGTCAATGCCGTGAAAGATGACTGAGTCGTAAAGCCGGTTGTCAATGAAAGTTTCACCGATGAGCACCCGCTCTTTTTGAGGCGCTTCCTGACTATTACTATACTCATCTAAAATGGCGCGAATTTCTTGAATAATTCGATGGTTTTCAGGGAGATTTTTGTCATACAAATGATGATAATTGTGATAATCATTTTTATCAGAAGCCCCATATTTCATCGGGTTGTCCCGAAAATACGGATCTTTGCTGTATACGCTTGATGCATCTAAACGAAACCCATCTACGCCGCGATCAAGCCAGAACCGCACAATATCGTATACGGCGGCTCGGACCTCATCATTTTGCCAGTTTAAGTCAGGCTGATTTTCATTAAACGTGTGGAAGTAAAATTGCCCTCGTTCGGCATGATAAGTCCAGCCAGTGCCGCCAAAATACGACTGCCAATTGTTGGGCAAATCACGCCCTTCATAAGCATCCTGCCAGAGATACCAATCAGCCTTGGCATTGTCTTGGCTAGAAGCCGATTCCATGAACCAAGAATGCTGATTAGACGTGTGGTTGACCACTAAATCTAAAATGACTTTGATGCCCCGCTGATGAGCTTGGTCTAAGAGTTCATCAAAGTCAGACAGCGTCCCAAACGTCGAGCAGACATCTTTGTAATCAACAATGTCATATCCATTGTCGACCATGGGTGATTTGTTGATGGGCGATAACCAAATCGCATCGATTCCTAAAGAAGTTTCACTATTAGGATTGCCATCATTCAAATAGTCAAGTCGCTCGATAATCCCTCGTAAATCCCCCGTGCCATCGCCATTGCCATCGGCAAACGTAAAGGGATAAATCTGGTAAATAACGCCCGTTTTCCACCATGACGGCGACTGCTGGGGGGGACGCTTAGTCATGGGTGATTTCCTCATCGGGAGCTTGAACAGCATAAACGCTACTAGATACCAATGGCATCGTCTGTAGGGAAAAGTCGTACATCTGTAAATAAGTCAACTTTTATTCGCGACCTGAAAATGTTCCTGACAAGAGTACATTTCAGTTGACCTCAAATGACAAAAGCGCTGCAGCCTCGTCGGCCAGCCCCAAGGGGACGTCATCAATTCAGGCCAGAAACTTGATAGGGTTGACCCGGTTATGCCTGTTCCGCAAAGCAGCTATGAACTGAGCGACCACAGCCCCAGCATTTCACCGCTAAATCATGCCAGCCTTCAGCTGCGTGACGACACACTTGCTTCCATAACTGGACCTTCTGGCTCGTCGCCGTGTTGAGTTTTGACCCACTTTAATCGTTTCGGGCGAATTGCCATGCGCAGGGTCACCGTTGCCACGATCGCAATCCAGTGGGTCATGTAAACCATGCCGCGCACCGTTTGCACCAAAATTGAAAAGACAGAAGCGCTCTGGGTTTGCCGTAGCCCTTGGGCCATGCTGATCGCCGCAAAGAGCGTTGCGGCTGAGGAAAGGGGAAACAGCACTGGAGAGCGATCGCGGGCGATCGCCAGCAGCAAATCGGGCAGCGCTGCGGTGGGCAGACCGTACTGAATCAGCCAAAAAATGACTAAATCGACCCCTTTGCCCCAGCCCAAGCGTCGCGGAGTTAGCAGCCGCCAGTAGTCGAGATAGCGCTGATAGCCACCTTCTGCCCAGCGATTGCGCTGATGCCACAGCGACAGGGCGCCCGTCACTCCTTCTTCCCGCACCCAAGGCGTGAGCATCAGCGGCACGTCCCAACCATTGATGTGTAGCTTCAGCGTCAAGTCAAGATCATCGGTGATCGTCGCTTCGTTCCAGCCGCCGCTCTGTTCCAAGGCGGTGCGACGCACAAACTGACCATTGCCTCGCAGTTCGCCAATGCCAGCGACACTGATGCGCTTGAGCTGACAGCAAGCGTCAAAAGCCATCTCCGCCACCTGACCCCGCGTCCAGAAATTGTGGCTGCCATTGGCGATCGCTTTGCGCAACTGTACTGCGCCGACCTGTTCTTGCTGGAACAGGGGTATTGCTCGTCGCAAACAGTCAGGGGCAATTTGGCCATCGGCATCAAACACGAGCAAAATCGAGCCGCTAGTGATGGGCCAAACCTGGTTCAAAGCACCTGACTTACCCCCAGTAGCCTTTTCACTCCGGTGGACCACCTGCAGGTTTTCATGCTCTTGGGCCAAGCGATCCATCAGTTGACTGGTGCCATCAGTACTGTTGTCGTCAATTAGCCAAACGTCAAATCGAGTTTGGGGATAATCAATCGCCATCAGCGAATGAGTTAGCCGTTCAATAACTCGCACTTCGTTTTTGGCCGCCACCAAAATTGATACGGTAGGCCATGCGGCTAAGTCAGTGGTCTGACGCTCAGTGACCGAGGTGTCCTGCCAACTGGGCAGTGCTTCAGGATAGGCGACTGGCGTAACCCACAGTAACCGCAATAGATACAGACTCAGGACGACAGCGAGGCCGTAGGCTATCCAGGGCCCCCACTGGCTCAAATGCAGGCCGGCAGTTAATAACCAGATACTGGCCAAGGCGATCGCGGCCTTCAGTCGCCGCCGCTCATAACGGTCAAAATCATCAGCTGCCAAGGGAGACAGATTAACCGAATTGCCCTTCGCACCGTCAAACATACCTTTAACCATGACCTCCGCTGACTGCCTATTGCCGACGATTTCTTAGAAATGCCCAAATCCCAACATCAGCTCATCTTTTGATGCCTCTGAGATAAACCTGGGTATCCTCAAAGCTATACAGCAAGACATAGAAATCGTTCTTTTTGGGGGCTCAATCAAGCCATTTGTCGCTTAGCGGCTGGCTAATTTACCAGCAAAGAACCGATATGACTCACCTGCTTGGCTTCTCGCGATCGTTCGGATCGCCTCACCGTCTCTTTAATCCTAACGGTTCAAGGGATCGGAAATAGATTCGCACCACGGCCAACTCAAATTGCTGTGGGATCACTGAGAACACATAGCCGGCTCTAAAACCGGAGCCATGTATTGCAGAGGCTCCATTGCCATTGACTTTCCATCGATAACCAGTTGCTTGCACCTATCTAGACGCCATGTCATTGACTTTTGAAGAGATCAAACCGGTTAATAAAGCCGAAATCGGGGTTTATCTGCCTTACTATCAAGGCAACAAGCGCAATGCCTTGCCGTATGCCATCGGTCTCTACAAGCGGGGCAACCTGGAGGGCGAACGCGCCATTGAGGAAGGCGAAAGCATTCCCTTTCTGGCGACTTGGAACGTTTCGACCCTGCCCGCCGACCTAACGCGCTGTCGTATGCAGTTCGATGATGACGTCGACCTCAGCTACGAAGTAACAATGGCTACGTTTGAATATATTGATTTTTTATTTGATGTCGTGGTGGCGCTGCGCCATAAAAAAGCAGCGGATTTTTCCCGTTCTTTTTACCGTAAGCTTTTACGTTTAGATGACTAGAGCTACACTGTTGCACTTGGCAACGTGATGGCAGAATAAGTAGGGCAGTCCAACATGTAGCATTAGCAAGGAGCGAGAGGAGTGCCCAACATCGTTAAACGCTTGATTATTGGGTCGACAGCCCCCTTCAGCGGTAAATCGACGCTTTCTGTCGCGATCGCGAGTCAGCTGCAGAGCATGGGGTTTCGAGTCGCCTGGGGCAAACCTTTGGCATCGGCTAGCACTTTTAACGATGGGCCAGACAACACCGACAGCGATCTAACGTTTATCCCCAAAGTGTTGGACCTCGAACCAGAGCAACAGGCACCCAATCTGTTAGCGCTCAATAGCAAAACTTGGCTAGATCGCTTACGGCAAGAATCGGCGACCCTACTGAATGAAACTTTACCGACCTATTGGCAAGATTTAAATAGCGATATTGCTTTATTGGAAGGTCCTTCAACGTTGGAAGAAGGAGCACTGTTTAACTTGTCGCTGCCGGAGATGGCGATCGCCCTTGAGGCCAAAGTGCTGCTAGTGCTTGAAGCCAACACCCTTGGCATGATTGATCAGCTGGTGTCGGCCCAAAAGCGATTGGGCTCAAACCTGCTGGGGGTTGTTTTGAATAGTGTGAATGAAGCCGATCAGTTGACTATTCGAAAAACCGTTGCGCCCTATCTGGAGCAATTGGGCATGCCAATCTTGGGAATACTGCCCACGCTGCCGTTTTTGCAAGGGATGCGCGTGTCTGAGCTAGTGCGCTATTTGAATGCGGAAGTATTGTGCTGCGCTGATCATGCCGATTTAGTGGTCGAAAGTCTGAAGATTGGTGCCATGAATGTTAATGCGGCCCTACGATTTTTTGGTCAGGGTAATCATCAGGCCATTGTCACCGGCGGCGATCGCCGTGATTTACAAATTGCCGCCCTGGAAACATCCACCCACTGTCTGGTGCTGACGGGACAAATCGCCCCCAGCAAAGATGTATTGGCGCTGGCGAGAGATAAAGAAGTGCCGGTGATATCGGTCGCTACGGATACGCTGACCACCGTGGAAAGTATCGATGGGCTCTTTGGCTGTCTGCCACTCAACAATCCTGACAAAGTGCCTCTGATTAAAGAACATCTAGCAGAACAGCTTCAGATTGAACGCTTGCTAAGCCTGCTGGGGGCAGAAATTCCCGCGATCGCGCCTTAAAAATCAACTCATGGCGTGGGTGCCCCTGGAACGATGATCGAAGTGTAGCCAAGGAGACGAGGCGCAGTCCGAGGATTGCGATCGCCTATTAGCTTTCAACGTCACACTGTCTTTTATATCTTCGCCGTCAACGGTTCATTCCCACTCCCTACCGCCCCATTCCCCATTCCTAATTTCCTATTTCTAACTCCCTACACGTTGTCTAGATCTGACTTTTTTCCCATCACTGGTACAATGAGCGGGTTCATTTATTTCGTGTATCTCCGTTGAGTCAGTCTATTGATGCCCCCCTGGAATCGCCCAAGGTTGATTTATTTCTGCAGGAGCTGGCGACTATTCAGCAATCGGGATCTAAACGCGTGGCGATTTTGGGCTCCCGACATGTGCCGATCACTCATCAGCAAATTATCGAATTAATGACTTATGCCCTGGTCATGGGTGGCAACCGCATTTTGACCTCGGGTGCAACCGGCACCAACTCCGCGGCGATTCGCGGGGCACTGAAAGGAGATCCCAATATGCTGACCGTGATCTTGCCTCAGAGCCTCTCCAAGCAGCCACGGGAATCGCGAGAGCAGCTCAATCAGGTAATGCACCTGGTCGAAAATTCCGGCAATGATTCTTTGTCCTTAGCCGAAGCCAGCGCCATTTGCAACCAAGAAATTATTTCCCGCTGTCAGCAGCTGATTTGCTTTGCTTTTCATGATAGCCACACCCTGTTGCGCACCTGTGAAGACGCTGAAGATCAGCGCAAAATTGTGACGCTGTTTTATTTCGATTGACCTAAGTCTGCTTAAAAAGGTTACAAAGCGTAGTTATGAATCTGTTGACTCAATTGCCCATGCCGGGAACTTTGCTAGTCTGCATTGTCGGCGCGGCGGTGCTGGTTTACGCTCCCTTCCTCCTCGTTGGCGTTGCTCGCCTACAGATTGGCTATGACATGTCTGCCCCTCGCAAAATGGTGGACAAAATGCCGCCCTATGCACAGCGCGCTAACTGGGCTCACCAAAATGCCTTTGAATCACTGACGCTGTTTGGTCCCGCCGCGCTAGCGGCTTATGTGACCGGCCAAACGTCTACAACTGCTTTAGGAGCCGCGATCGCCTACGTGATTGCCCGTCTGCTCTACAGCGTCTTTTACATTTTGGACGTGCCGATCATGCGTTCGGCCATGTTTGCCGTCGGCAGCCTCAGCATCTTCACCCTATTCTTTCTCAGTTGCCGCACCGCGCTGCTGGCTTGAATCGGCTGAGCGATCGCCGTCCTTGGCAATGCCGACTTTTTTCCGAGAACCCAATTCTCCGCCAGGGGTTACGCTCTCGACAATCCGGGGCTATAATAGCCAAGCTAGTCTGATAGAAACACTCCTTGGAAGCGTGGCTGAGCGGTTGAAAGCGCCTCCCTGCTAAGGAGGTAGGGGGGGTAACCTCCCTCGAGGGTTCGAATCCCTCCGCTTCCGTTGTCCGCAACCAGTTCTGCAATAACCGGATTTAGCCACCAGAACGGAGGCTGTCAATCTTACGCACAAAAAGATCGCTCAACATAGTGATGACCCGCCGCTTCCGCAGCTTGATGTTGGCAGTCACCGACATACCTGACTGCAGAGGCAAGGTTTCGCCTAGCTGCTGCGCATCCAGTTCGATTTCAGCCGGAAAGCGGAAAAAAGGATTGACGTCGTCCGGGGGCAGCGCATCCGAGCCAATGTGACGCACCGTGCCTTCAACATCGCCAAATTCGCTAAAGGGGAAGGAGTCGATACGGACGTCAACCTTCAGCTCATCTGCTTGCTCGAACTGCTGGGTAACAAAACCAATGTCGCGGTTGGTAATAAACACGCGGGCAACCAGCGTGTCGTTGGGCACAATTTCTAGAATCGGTTCCGTAGCGTTAGCCACATACCCTGGCTGATTGGCCTTGAGATTGAACACCTGGCCATCCAACGGTGCCCGCAATTCTTGATTTTCCAGCGCAAATTCTAGCTGACTGATTTGCCCTTCAATCTCTTCGAGCTGCTTTTCGTTATCAACAACCACTTTAGTTAGCTGACTGTCGATGTTAGCGATTTGGTTGTCATTGGCCGCTATACGCTCCAGCATTTCCTCACTGGAAACAACCGAGGTCCGAAACAGCTCTTCTTGAGCTTGATCTATAGCCAGCAGCAAACGCTGCTGTTCTTCGCGCAGGCTATTAACCTCGGTTTGACGATTGTTGACTTCTTGTTCCTGGCGCAATCCCTGAAGTTCAGAAATGCCGCCCTGCTCAACGACCGGCGCAATGCGCGAATAGATGTCCCGCTCAACCTCTAGCGACTGCACGGCATTGGACAACTGCACTCTAATCTGATCGAGCTGCTTAGAGAGCTGCTCGATTTCAAGCTGATTGATGGCAATTTGAGAATCGAGATCGCCCAGGGAGGTACGGACCCGCTCCTGCTGTCGCGGAGAGAGATTGGCGGCATCTAAATCGCCGCGCAGGATTGCCCGATAGAGCTCGTTTTCTTCAATTAGCGAAACTCGGTTGCTGGTGAGGCGGGCAACTTCGGGGGAAACTCCGGTAGGTACGCCTTCAAGTTCGGGGTCAGCGCTAAGCTGTGAGCGATAGTACTGGTTTTCTTCAGTCAAGCTGGCCCGAACTTCTTCAAGCGATCGCAGCTGAGCCTGAGTCGCCTTGGGATCAAGGGTAACTAGCACCTGTCCCTGCTCTACTTGTTCCCCTTCATTAATGCGGATTTCTTCCACGACGCCACCGACAGGCGCCTGCACCGGCTGTACCACGCCCTGCGGCTCCAGCTTGCCCTGGGCCGGAATGGCTTCGTCTATTTTGGCGAGGCAGGCCCAGGTTACCGTGCTCACCGTGACTCCAACAATGCCCCAAATCACATAATGAGCCCAGCGGGGCGACTGCCGCAAAACCACGGGCCGTTCAAATTGCGGATCGGGAGCAGCAGCGGCAGGCGCTGGAGGGGGCGCCGGGGGCTGCTGGCCATTGGATGAGCGTCCATTAGGACTATGCCCATTGGTGGAATGACCATTTTGGGAAATACGCGATCCAGGAGTCATAATACGTCCTCGCAATAAATCGGAGCAGGGTATGGTACGGAGACGGCAGCGTGAAACGACAAAGTTGCGCTCACCGCTGCGATCGCCGCTATTCCGGCGTGTGAATTTGTTGTTGGTAGAGGGTATAGTAGCGGCCCTTGAGCGCCATCAGTTCTTCATGGCTGCCTTGCTCAACAGCGGCACCCCGATCCATGACTAGAATAATGTCGGAATCTTGGATTGTGCTGAGGCGGTGGGTAATAAAAAATACGGTTCGGCCCTTAGCCCAAGCTTTCAAGTTATTGCACACCTGCTTTTCCGTGTCATAATCCAGGGCGCTAGTGGCCTCATCGAGGATTAACAGACGGGGGTTATGCAAAATGGTTCGGGCGATCGCAATGCGCTGGCGCTGACCGCCAGACAGCGACGCTCCTCGTTCACCGACGCGCGTGTTGTAGCCCAGCGGCAAATCCATAATGAATTCGTGGGCACAGGCAATCTGGGCCGATTCGATAATGGCCTCCGTATCGGCCTCTGGTCGGGTTAAGGAGACGTTGTCCTGAATGCTGCCCTCAAACAGCAGGCTGTCCTGAGGCACAATGCCCACCTGCTGGCGCAGCGAGTACAGCTCGACTTTGCCAATGTCGTATTTGTCAATCAAAATACGACCCGACTCAATTTCGTAAAGCCGCGGCAGCAGCTTCATCAGCGTACTTTTACCGGAGCCGCTCTGGCCGACAATGCCGACAAACCGGCCGGCGGGAAACTCTAGATTGACGTTCACCAACTGCAGCGGCCCGGTGGGGGCAAAGCGAAAGGCGACATTTTCGTAGCGCACCGTGCCCTGAATATCCGGCATCTGGATTTGATTGCGCCCCTGCTCTTCCGCCTCACAGGGATGATCCAAAATGTCACTCAGGCGTTCCAAGGACAGCGCCGTTTCCTGGAAGTTCTGCCAGATTTGAGCCAAGCGCAGAATTGGCGCCGTCACATAGCCAGAAATAATGCGGAAGGCAATTAACTGACCCAGACTCAGCTCGCCCTGCAGCACCAAATAAGCGCCCACCCACAGCACCAGCAGGGCCGAAAGCTTATTCAAGAAATTGCTGGCGGCGCCGGCGGTGGTTGAAGTCAACACCGTATTAAAGCCGGCACTAACGTAGCTGGCATAGCGCTCTTGCCACTGCCAGCGGGTGCGCAGCTCAATGTTTTGCGCCTTCACGGTTTGAATGCCGGACAGCGCTTCTACCAAATAAGACTGAGTGGAAGCATTGCGCTCGGCCTTCAATCGCAGCTGCTTGCGAACAATGGGGGCGACCAGCACCGTCAGAAAGACAAACAGAGGAATCGTCGCCAAGGCCACCAACGTCAGCAGCCAGCTGTAGATAAACATAACGACGATGTAGAGCACGGAGAAAACCGCGTCCAGCACCACCGTCAGCGCCGTGCCGGTGAGGAACTTACGAATATTTTCTAGCTCATTGACGCGGCTGGAGAGCTCTCCCACAGGCCGTTTGTCAAAATAGCGCAGCGGCAGTCGCAGCAAGTGATCAATAATCTCACTGCCCAACGCCATGTCGATGCGGTTGGTCGTATCGACGAACAAATACGTTCGCAGGGCCGTCAGTAGCGCTTCAAAAACCGCAATGACGAGCAGAAATACGCCGAGCACCTGTAGCGTGTCGGTGCTGTTTTGCACAATCACCTTGTCGATGATGACCTGCACCATCAGGGGATTGGCTAAACCAAACAGCTGCACAAAGAAAGACGCAATGAGCACTTCTACCAGCACCCAGCGATATTTCTGTAGAGACGGTAGAAACCAGCTCAGACCAAAACGTTCTTGGGGAGTTTCGCGGGTTTTTTCCAGCAGCAGGACTTCGCCTTCGTCGCCCCAGGTTTCAGCGAATTCAATGGGCGATCGCTGAATTAAACCCACATCCGGCACCGCCAGGACTCGTGCCTTAGCGTTAGTTTCATAGAGGACGGCGTAGCCTTCCTGCCAGCTAATTAAAGTTGGCGTGGGCAAACGGCTGATGGCGCTGGCCGGCACTTTGGTCAGTTGCGTGCGCAGCCCCATAAATTCCGCGACTTTACCCGCCAGCGGCAGCGAAAGCTGGCCCAGGCGATCGCGCTGGTTGGTTAAAATACGGCGAATAATGTCCCGCCGGAAGGGCATACCGAAATATTGGCTGACCATTTCCATACAGGCCAGCATGCCTTCCACTTCGCCCTTGCCCCGCACAAAGGGATATTCCGCCATCTGTGCCGAGGGATCGGGTTCAGGCTCCGGCAGTTGGTCAGGGGCGTAGGGAATTTCGTCGACTGTGTCAGTGTCGTCCGCCGCAATCGCCGGATCGGACTGTCTGACTGGCGGCAAAACCGGGGTCACTACCGGCAAATCGGGTAGGCCCACCAGCCGTGCCCCCTGAGGGCTAATCACCTCTAGCTCATTGCTGGCCCATTCCAGATTGAGGCGGCTGCCCATAGGCTGATTAATGATGGTGCCGCTGCTGACAAACCAGGTGTAATCCTCTTCGTGCTCTAAGTTGAGGGGGCGCTTGCCATAGGGCAAATATCGGACCAAACCCGCCGACTGCGATCGCTTCGCCAGGTGCGCCAAATCGCCCATGTCTCTGGCCTGGTCATTCACCTGCCGCGCCAGCAGGTCAAACACTTCCGCTAAATAAAGATGATCGCGAATGGCGGCGCCAAACTCGGGATTGTCTTCCAGAGCCTGCTGAAAGGTGGCAATGGAAAACTGAAAACCGATCAGCTCAGAAGAGGCGATCGCGGTTTCGCAGGGCTGCCCGCGCAGCAGACCCACTGCCCCCAGCAGCGAACCCGGCCCCAATAGCCGCAGCGTTACTGGCTTTTCCGTGCGTGGATCTTCTCCTAGCAGGCGGGCCTGACCTTCTGTAATCAGCACCAGTTGGGGCAATGCTTCGGGCCGTACAATGGGTTGACCAATGCGATAACGCAGTAGTTGGCCCCCTTGAGTCAGATTCGCTAACGCCGCTCCCGGCAGTTGGTCAAACGGAGTAATGCCGGAGAGCGTACGCTGCAGGGATTGAGAAGTAACCGTCATACCCTTGCCGTCACAGTAAGTTGGTTTTTGAGCTTAAAAGTATCCACATTTGAGGCTACCCAAATCGAATAAGAACTGACCGAAGGAAAAGCTTAGCCCCCTCAATGTTGCCATCAAATCAAACAATAGTTCCCAAAATGCAGAAGGAGAAACCCCAGATTTTTTGTTGCCGATGAGAGCAAAAATCCCTTGAAACCTTGATTTTCAAGAGCAATGGTGCACTTCACTTAGCAACGCCTACGGATAAAAAACTGTATAACTGGTTCAAACCTGACAAAACCCTAACCAGTTTAGTGCATGTCTTTTCGATTATTGGCGATAAGCCGCCAGAATTTCGCTAAATGTAAACTTTCGTCAGCGCTACCGTCGAAAGAGGAGCCGCACAGAGGAGGAATGGAGCTAAAGCGTGGAAATTGCTGGTCGCCGCAAAGCGGTCTATTCAGGTAAACGGCGCGATCGGTTCAGAGCGATCGCGCCTATCCTGGCAGAGGCTCCCTTTTTGGACAAATTCTCTACATTACCTACGCCGGGCAAAATGGTCCTGGCAGTTGATTCCCGGCGAGTGGGAGGACAGCGCCCACCGAAATTCTGAATTGATGATGGCTGTCATAGTAGGCTACAGGCAGAATACTGGATGTGAGTGATGTCTCAGACAACTCAAAACCGCAAGAAAAGCTTCTCCAGCTTTACCTACAAAGATGCTTTTAAGTACTTAGGGGTGACTGAGCTAAAGCGCTGGACTATTGAGGCTGAGCCTGTGACCGTAAGCGACTTTTTTCAACAGCGATTAGATCGACTGCAGCGGTTTGATCTGGAAAGTTTAGAGGTATCTAAAACCTTATTGATCGACGCGATTTGTGAAGAAGGCTTGGAAACATCTCAGCGGCTGAAAGTATGGAAGGGTCCCTATTTAGAGGGTGAGGATGTCTGTGGTAATGCCGATTATTTGATTGCCGAGCGGCGAGCATATTTGGAGCTGCCCTACGTTTGCGTCATTGAAGCCAAGAAAGATGACTTTGAGCAAGGCGCAGCTCAGTGTTTGGTGGAGATGAAAGTCTGTCAGTGGCTGCATCAGCAACAAGGGAGAGAAATTGATAGTTATGGCATTGTCACCAACGGTGAAGGCTGGAAGTTTTATCGATTATCCGTCAATGGTGAGGTGAGTGAGTCGCTGTTGACGGGGGTAGGGGATATGTCAATGCTATTGGGACGATTACGGGTCTTTTTTGCACTGTGCGAACAAAACCTTAGTTGAGCCCATCTTTGATGCCTGCGTCAGTTGCTCCTCCAGCCACCTACGAACCTCTTGAAATAATGCTTCCATAAACCTGGGTAAGCAAATAAGCGAGTCGGAGAACAGTGATAGGGGTATGGGTAAATAAAGTATCTGATTGGTGGCAGGGTGGTTGGATGGCAGGGTAAGAGAGTGTAATGGGGAGGTTTTAATTTGCACATCCCTAGACGCCAGCAAGATTTTGCCCACCCTAATCGGCTTCCTTAATGGGGCGATCGCCCCCACCCTGCAGAAGCAACGCCCGCCGTGACGAAGCGTGAATTCCCGCTTCTTTTACCAGAGATATAGTTGTAGCAACTGCACTCATAAGTCTGAAAGTCATGGTTTTCGATGTCTTGGCGGCGATCGGGTTAAAGGAAACGGGCACCTATGTTGCTAAGGAGGTGCTGTTGCCCCTGCTGCAAGGCAGCTTAGAAGACTACGCAAAGGATTTCTTTAAGGGCTGTGTGGCGGATGCGGTGGGCTTAGCAAGCCAGGAACCCGTCCAAAAGGCGTTAGGTAAAGCCCTGAAAAAGTTTGTTGAGCTGGTAGAAGAAGAGCTGGAGTTTCAGGGCTGTACCGGCGCAGAGATTCGGGACTTTTATGAGATTCCTCTGCGCGAGTTTATGAAAGATCAAGATGTGAAGGTGACGCTGGGTCGAGCCTTTGAGCCCGATTGTCGCCGCATTGAGGCGGATGTGTTGGAGCAACGCTGGCAAGACTTGTCGCTAAAGGCCCTGCCGGAAGAGTTTGACTGGTTACAGATTGGTAAGCAGTATGTGCGGGAAGTCAAGGGGCTTTTGCGGAGTTCGGATGAGCTGCGGGACCTGCTGAAGCTGCACAATCAGGAAGCCATGCGGCAGGGTATCGAGGAGCTGGTGGGGATTCCCGCGGATTTTGATTTGCGCAAGTATCAGGAGACGCTGCGGGAGCAGTACGGCAACCTGAAGCTAGAGTCGCTGGATACCACGGGCTATGCCTACAACGACCTGAAGCTGTGGCGTATGTTTATTCCCCAGGATGTGCGGACCTGCCAGGAATTTAACCCCAAGGTGTACGAAATTCCGAAGGAGAAGCTGAAGGAGCTGCAGCAGCGGGGGGAACTGGACGCCGAGGCACTGGAAGCCGCGCAGATTGAGAGCTACCGCCAGACCTATGTGGAGCAGCCTATCCAGAATGTGCTGGCGGTGGTGGGGCGTAGTGAGGGCATTGGGCAGCGGAGCCGCCCAGTGGCGGACTATGCGGTGGTGCTGGGGGATCCGGGGTCGGGGAAATCGACGCTGTTGCAGTACGTGGCGCTGCAGTGGGCGGAGCAGCCGATCCGCGATTTGGCAGAGCTGACCCAGCGACCGCTGCCGCTGCTGATTGAGCTGCGGAAGTACGCGCGAGATCGGAATGACAAAAAGTGCAGCAGCATCGTGGAATATCTGCACCAGGGCGATATTGCCTGTCGGCTGAATCAGCAGCGCCTGCATGAAGTGCTGACAGCAGGGCAGGCCGTGGCCCTGTTTGACGGCATTGATGAAGTGTTTGACCCGAAGCTGCGAGAGGTGGTGGTGACGGATATTCACCGTTTTACCAACAACTATTCCCAGGTGCAGGTGGTGGTGACCTCGCGGTGGCTGGGCTACAAGGCGCAGACGCTGCGGGATGCCGGGTTTCAGCACTATATGCTGCAAGACCTGACGGACGAGCAGATTGCCGAGTTTATTCAGCGCTGGCACGACCAGACCTTTCCTGAAGGAGCGGATAAGGTACGGAAGCGGGAGCGACTGCACAAGGCGATTCGCGAGTCGAAGGCGATTCGGGAGCTGGCGGGAAATCCGCTGCTGCTAACGATGATGGCGATCTTGAACCGCAACCAGGAGCTACCGCGAGATCGACCGGAACTCTATAACCAAGCGTCCCGAGTGCTGCTGCACCAGTGGGACGTGGAGCGCAATCTGATTGAGCAAAAGCTCGATCCGGTGACCATTGACTATCGGGATAAGCAGGCGATGCTGCGGCAGGTGGCGTTTTATATGCAGTCGGGGAAAGCGGGGCTGGCGGGGAACATCATTAGCGCCCAGGATCTGGAAGCGATTTTGACAGACTATCTGAAATCCATTGATGTGGAGCAGCCGCGAGATGTGGCGCGACGGATGATTCAGCAGCTCCGCACCCGCAATTTTATCCTGTGCTATCTGGGAGCCGATAACTACGCCTTCGTCCACCGCACCTTTCTAGAGTTTTTTGCGGCCTGGGCCTTTGTTTGGGAATTTAAAGAAACCCAGACGCTGAGCTTTGAAGAACTGCGCGATCAAACCTTTGGAGCACACTGGCAGGAGGAAAGCTGGCAGGAAGTGCTGCGGCTGATTGCCGGAATGATCGAGTCCCGGTTTGTCGGCAGCCTAATCACGTTTTTGCAGAGTCAGAACGTTAATAAGGCAGAGTTTGCTGAATATAACTCTCTCAAGCGCGAAGGATTAAGCAACTTACTACTGGCGGCTAACTGTCTATCCGAAGTGCGCAATCGTCGGGAATTGGCTGCCGAAGCTGATCAGCTGTTTCAAAAACTGCAAGCGGAAATTGAGGATCAGTATCCTTACAATCTTGATCAAAGCGCTTCGGATGCGCTGATTGCCGTTATTGTCAGCGCTTGGCGAGAATATGTTGATTTACTGCCGCTGCTCAAAAGCTGGATTCGAATTAATTCAGAATCCTACATTCCTGAGGCTGCCGTTGTCGCGATCGCCCAAAACTGGACTACTGCCGCAGATACGCTTCCCTGGCTTAAAGATCGCGCTCAAAGTGATGAGAATAGATATGTGCGGCTGGCGGCGGTGCAGGCGTTAGCGACAGGCTTTAAAGACGACCCCGAGACGTTGCCCATGCTCAAAATGCGGGCGCAAAGTGATGAGAATAGATATGTGCGGCTGGCGGCGGTGCAGGCGTTAGCGACAGGCTTCAAAGACGACCCCGAGACGTTGCCCATGCTCAAAATGCGGGCGCAAAGTGATGAGAATGACGATGTGCGGCTGGCGGCGGTGCAGGCGTTAGCGACAGGCTTCAAAGACGACCCCGAGACGTTGCCCATGCTCAAAACGCGAGCGCAAAGTGATGAGAATGAATATGTGCGGATGGCGGCGGTGCAGGCGTTAGCGACAGGCTTCAAGGACGACCCCGAGACGTTGCCCTGGCTCAAAACGCGGGCGCAAAGTGATGAGAATGAATATGTGCGGATGGCGGCGGTGCAGGCGCTAGCGACAGGCTTCAAGGACGATCCCGAGACGTTGCCCATGCTCAAAACGCGAGCGCAAAGTGATGAGAATGACGATGTGCGGCTGGCGGCGGTGCAGGCGTTAGCGAAAGGCTTCAAAGACGACCCGACTTTGTTTGAGTTTTGGTGCGATCGCGCCGTCAATGATCCTTGTGAACGTGAAGAGTATGATCATTTCTTGGGAAGAGAGAATCCTCGCCAAATTGCCCTTAATGTACTGGTGCAGCAATATCTTGACCATCCCAAAACCCTGGAACTGCTAAGCGACAGAGCTCAAAACGACAACGACGAGCCGCTCAGATATTGGGCGGCGCAACAGCTTGCTAAGCTTCAACATAAAGCGTAGCTGTGCCAGCAAGATGACTTTACGGTGTTGTGCTGTGTTAACGAGCAGGGCGATCGTAGGTTGTCCTGATTATGAAAAAGTGCGGTGACGCCAGACTCAGCTCGGTGACGCCAGCGGTGCCCAAATCGCACCTGCTATGGTTAAACCAGTAATCTGCTGATGCCGACCTGACCCATGACAGCTACTCAACCCAGCAGCAGCCCAGTAAAGCTGTACGACACCGACTACATGCAGTGGCTCACGACCACGGTGGACCAGCTGCGCCGTCAAGATTACGGCCACGTTGACTGGGCCAACTTAATCGAAGAAATCGAAGATATGGGCAAGCGGGAGCGGCGCAGCCTGGAGAGTAATTTAACAATATTGCTGCTGCATCTACTGAAGTGGCAATATCAGTTTGACAATAGAAGTGGCAGCTGGGCAGGCAGCATTGTTGAACATCGTCGCCGTATTTATAAGATATTGCAGGACTCCCCCAGTCTTAGACCTCAGTTAGGAAAAATGCTATCTGAGGCTTACACAGACGCTGTCAGTCAAGCCGCTGCTGAAACTCAGCTGCCGGCAGATACTTTCCCCAGCGAGTGCGAGTTCCAGCTATCTCAGATTATGGATGACAACTTTCCGCCGCCCAGCGATCGCATCTCACCGCAGTAACGCACTGTTGATTAGACTTGACTGTTGCCAGTCGCGCTAATCAGGATTGGCAACAGTTTTGGACATTAATTGGACATTAAACTGAGGGAAAGGGCTTTCTACCTATCGAAAGCTGTGCTTTATAAGGCCTTTACTTCGTTGAAAACTCAGGTTTTGAGCGATCGCCTCCTAATACTATCGATTTCAGATGTTCGCTGGGGGAGGCGCAACCGTTTTCATATCAACGCCTTCAGTTTCAACCTTTGTAGCTCTATTTGTAGCTTTAGAAAAGGGGGGGACCGTATTACAGTTTTTTCTGGCGCCGTTCGGTTAGCTTCAGCATAATTTCGTTGTGAACCTCTCGCGTGATGGGATAGAGATAGCACAGGACCAAAGCGCAGCAGAGCAGCGTTAGCGGCACCAATCCCATAAACGCGCGGATGGCCAGCAGGGCAGAGTCGGGCTGAATTGCTTGTTCGGCAGAAAATCCCGTACCGTCTAGCGTTGCGCCTAAGATAAAGCGTCTAGCCACAATGCGAATGTCTGATTCGGCCAAAAAGTTAGCGGCTTCCAAAAATATGCCGACTAGAAATAGGCCGCCCGCCAGCCCGAATTTTTGCAGCAGCGTCATAAACGCATAGAAAATGCCTTCGCGTCGTTTACCCGTCTGCAGTTCGTCCAGTTCAATCACGTCTGGCAGCATCGCCCAGGGCACCACATAGGCCGTGGCCACGCCAAAACTAGCAGCGACACAAAGCGCGTAAAGCAAAGCGGTTTGTCCCGGCTGCAGAAAAAACAGGCCAATTTGGACGGCCAGCCACGCGCCAATACCCACAAAAAAGAGCCCCTGTTTTCCAAGCCGACGACTGAGTAAATTGCAGGGCCACATCATAATAATTGCTGTTCCCTGCACCAGTAGCGCGGGCAAAAAGTAAGAGTCTAGCCCCATCCAAAAGGTGGCGTAGAAGGGAATAATGCTGGCGGTAATTTGTAGGGCCAGCCAGGCAAATAAGTAGATGCCGACGACGTAAAGAAAAGCGCGATTGCTGAAGGCGATACGCAGCTGTTGACCAAAGGGCAGGTCGCTGTCAGCCTCATCAAGGTTGGTTTGCGGTCCCATGGCCCCAACGCGCTGAGCTTGCCCATAGGTGCCAAATACGCACACTAGCAGCGGAAGCACCGAAGCGATCGCACAAACGCCGCCCAAAACCGCGTACTGCAGCCTTGGCTGCTCGATAATCGAAGTAACGAACAGCCCCAGCGCCAGGGCTCCGATTGCGCCCAGCAGCGAAAATCCCAGGCGAAAACTGTTGAGGTCGGTGCGCTCGTCGTAGTCTTGGGTCAGTTCGGCGGTGAGGGTGGCATAGGGCAAGTTGGCCGTGGTGAAGAAAATCTGGAACAGTACGGAGGTGGCGAGGTAGTACCAAAACCGGAAACCGGCGCTGCCGGCTGGCACCAGCCACATCAGAAAAAAGGTGATGCCAAAGGGTAAAGCACTCAGAAAAATCCAGGGATAGCGACGGCCCCAGCGAGTTTGAGTGCGATCGCTCAGCACCCCCACCAGTGGATCATTGATTGCGTCCCAGGCCTTACTAATCAAGAGAACCGTGCCGGCGGCAGCAGGCCGAATTCCGGCTACCTCAGTCAAGAAAATCAAGAACGAAAAGGCAATTAAATTGGAGGTCATGCCGGCGCCCATGTCGCCAATGCCGTACGCCACTTTTGTCCACCAGGACAGGGTGGCAGGGACAGTGGTCCTGGCTGCTGATTCAGAAAAGTCGTGGGTCATTCGGTGCCCCTCATATCGGTCGCTTGGGCCTATCAAGTTGTATCATGACTCAATCCTGCTCTATTGCCGCTGGCCCCGTTGTGCGGGCAAAGCTTGTCCGGAGGACACCCGCTATTATGTCTGACCTCTACATCGACTGGGACGAATATCACGCGCTGATTGAAACCTTGGCCGTCAAGCTCTATGAATCGGGCTGGGAATTCAACCAAATTGTTTGCCTGGCTAAGGGGGGGCTGCGGGTGGGTGACCTGCTCTGTCGTTTATATGACGTGCCGCTGGCAATTTTGTCGACGGCCTCCTATGGCGGCAAAAATAATCAGGAGCGGGGGCGAATCGTGTTTTCTCGCGACCTGACGATGACCACGGCTAACTTGGGCGATCGCGTTTTGCTAGTGGATGATCTAGTCGATTCAGGCACCACGCTGGAGCGCAGCATTCAGTGGCTGCAGCACCACTATGGATTTTATATTGACGAAATTCGCACTGCCGTTCTGTGGCAAAAGGCCTGCTCGACGGCCAAGCCTAACTATTTTGGCCAATATTTAGCAGACAACCCCTGGATTCATCAGCCATTCGAGCAGTATGAGCAAATGAAAATCACTGACTTAGTCAAGCCCAATCCGGTGGCAGAAAAGGTTTAAGGCAATTGCCTGAGGTTGGAGCGATCGACTTTGCTGAAGCCTGGCAACTGGGAGTCGGGTTTTCCCAAATATTTTTCAAAACTCGCCGCTAGCCGCACGGTCCAAGGCTATTTCAGCAGCCCTAGCGCCATTAATTGACGTCTTCGGGTGCCTGACCGTGACCGTTGGGTGTGCCCAACCGATGACGCACATCATCGATCGCCAGATTAAGCTGGGCAATTTTATCCTCTAGTCCCCGTCGGGCCAGCTCCATTTCTTCCTCGGAAGGACCCAGGGCGCCAGCCTCGCTGTTGGCATCACTGAGGCGGAACGCCTCTGCTTCAGAGCCGTCTCGACGGACTCGTGAAGCCACCACGGCCCCCAAAATGCCGCCCACCGCTCCGCCAAAGAGCGCGCCCAAAAAGAATCCGCTGCCAAAGTTGTCTTGCTGACTCATGGAAAAACTACCGAATTTGCCTGAACTGACGGATCGCCCGTTAACTAGAGCGCGTGCTCAATTGGCATCAATACTATCGCCATTGTTGCGATCGCCCTGGAAAATGTGCCGAAGACTCTGTTTGTTTTCACGCCAGAAGTTAACGACCTGATGATAACCACCCCTAGTGTACTGGGATTACGGCGGCTTGCTAAGCGGTTGTTACACAAGTCAGTGCAGTTGTCCCCTAATCAGTCACCGAGCCGTTTTGCCAACAGCGTCGCGTCGTCGTTTGTGGATAAGGGAAGCAATTCGATGATGACGGCTCTTCACCAATTGTCCCCGTGAGATAGATTAGCTTTATCATTCTGAAGCTGAGCTTGCTCACCCACTTCTGACTCCGGGGACTCAAAATGACAACTGCATCGTCAAAAATAGCCCTGGTTACGGGTGGAAATCGTGGCATTGGCTTAGCGATCGCGCGCGGGCTGCTGGCCAAAAACTACCAGGTAATCATCACGGCGCGCTCATGGGATAGCGCCAAACAAGCTGCCGCTGATCTTTCTGAACGGGTGATACCGGTTGCCCTGGATGTGGGCAGCGATCGCTCCATTACGACTGCAGTAGAAACGGTCAGCCAGGCGGTGGACCGGCTGGACGTTTTGATTAACAACGCCGGCGTCTATCCCGATGGCGAGATGAATATGCTCACGGCCCCTCGGGAACTGTTCGATTCGACGCTCAATATTAATACCCTCGGCCCGATTCGCATGGTGCAGGCGTTTTTGTCGCTGCTAGAGCGCGGGGAAAATGCCCGAGTGATCAATATGTCTAGCGGCTACGGGGCCCAGAATGGCCTGTCGGCAGGGGTGCCCAGCTACTGCCTGTCGAAATTTGCCCTCAACGGCGCCACCATTATGCTGGCAGAGGCGCTGCGATCGCGCTCCATTGCCGTCAATGTGGTCGATCCGGGTTGGGTGCGCACGGATATGGGGGGCGCCTCGGCCCCGCGATCGCCAGAACAGGGAGCTGACACGGCTGTTTGGCTGGCGACCGCAGCGTCCCACGGCGAGACTGGAAAATTTTGGCGCGATCGTCAATCAATTGCCTTCTAGATCGCGCCCATCTAAAACCAGAGCTACCAGAATTACTATCTTTGTTAAGGGCGGTGTTTGAGTTATTGCCTGCGAAAGATTTAAAATACCAATCACTATTCAGTGGGCACGGTCAAAATCCGCGACTCAATGCCTGCCCAAACTTGGGGCGATACGCGCACGGCAGCTTCTTTGCAGCGAATCATCAGTTCCGCCGCATAAAAGCAATCGTTTAAGGCCTTAATTTCGGCCTCTAAAATCTTTGAAAGATCAGCATTTAAATTGATGGCTTCACTCCAAATTTTAGGAGCCAATTCATAATAATTTTTAGGCTTAAGAGAGTTTAACTGCTGAATTAGATCTTCCATTTTTCCCACTTTAAAGATTCCTAAATCTAAATACTCTTGAGCAATAGCATGGGCGAAGGCAAGGGCAAAGGCAAGAGCTCGGACACGGTCAAGGTCAAGGTCAAGGTCAAGGGCACGGGCAAGAGCACGGGCACGGTCAATGACACGGTCAGTGGCACCGGCAAGAGTAAGGGCGAAAGCAAGGGCAAGGGCAAGGGCGGCGGTGCGTTTGGCAGCAGGTTTATATTGACCAGGAGACGGCTGAGTTTCCTGGTCGGCCCAATTGATCAGTGCCTGTAGCCGTTCGCTCATCAAAAGCTGGCGAGCTGCCGTTTCCATTTGCAGGAGCAAGTCCTCCGCGCCGCGCTTTCCGGATACTAAGCCCGCCACCAGCAAAAATACCTCGCGCCAGCGCTGATCGGTCAGATGATCGCGTACAAGCTGCTCCACTTTTTGATTATCAACGATACATTTTGCCGTTAGATATTCCTGAAACGTTAGGTGAGAAAAAGAATAGGCGTCGCGGGAGCGCTCCACTAAAATTCCCTGCTGCACTTCAATTTCGTGTAAAAGTTTTCCGGCATCTAAATTCGGTGCGTTCTGGTTGTCGTTCTGAAAGTCTTGAATTTGTCCCAGCAGCGTTGGCTTTGGGAAAAAGAGCTGATCATCCACAAAGCTGGTGTAGGCAATTTCTGACAGCAGTTCCAGCTCTAAGTCGCTGCCAAACTGCTGATAAATCGGCTCTTTGTTCAGGCGCTTTTCGGCAGCCCATTTGCGCAGCAGCACGTCCAGCGCCTCACCATAGACCTGATGTCGCTTTTTGGGGAAGTCCTGAAATTCATCGTAGATGACGCACAGCAGCGTTAGCAGCAGCGGCGTTTGGGCTAGTTCTTTAGCAGCTTGATAGTCCGGGCTGCTGAGCAGTTCCCAGCAGCGCTTTGCCGTTTCCGTCTCCAGGTCGCGGGGCTTCTGAAACCAGTTGTGGATAAAGCGCTCAATCTGATCATCGGCAAAGGCCGCCATGGCCACATCGCTAAAGCGCTTGAAGCCGCCGAAGGTGTAGGCTGCTACCCGACAGGAGACAATAAACCGATTATGGTCATAGCGGTCTACTAAATTTTCGATTTCGGTAATGAGGTGATTCAGGGCTTCAGCGGGCACTTCATCTAAGCCATCTAGCAGCACCAGCAGCCTACCGCTCTGCAAACACAGCTCGGTAAAGGCTTGCGGTTTGGGAAAGCCACAGTCCTCAAATTCTTTTGCAATCACCTCCTTGATGCTGAGGGTCTTGGAATCGAACTTTTGCAACGTCAACATCACCGGGATGCAGTCGTGGGCATAGTAATGTTCCTGGGGTGTTAGGGCAGCCAAGTTATTTTGCGCATTAGTCATAATGGCGTGACGCCGCAGCGCCTCCAGCCCCATCTTGCGCAAAAAGGTCGATTTGCCCACGCCCGGACCGCCCAATACCATCAGGTATTGCTGCTCATTGGCAACCTCAATGCCCTGCTGCTTTTTCGCGCCGTGAAATTCAAAGCCGCGCTTACCGCTTTCTCGAAATAGCTCCTGCAGCGACTCGGTGGATTCGTAATAGTGCAGGGCCGATCGCGGCAGCAGCTGCACCGCCGTGTAAATTTCATCGAGTTTGACCGGGCTATCCATGCGCACGCAGGCCACTTTCAACGTGCCGTGGCGCTCCGCATAGCGCCGCACATATTTCTGAATCGCCCGCTCAAATTCCCGCCCCTGAAATAAATCAATATCGGCCTTCGTTAGCAAGTCACTGCCTTTGTCTGTGATGACCTTACCGATTAGTCCGACAAGGCCAGCAGTGGCGGCTCCGATTAGCGGCTCAAATCCAGTCATGGGGGCATGGTTGAGGAAGGTTGCGTCAAGTGTAGCGGCTGTATTCGCGATCGGTCATGGGGTGCCAACTCTAATTGACCAGGACTCAGCATTGTCGGCTCAGTCCGCGCCGGTTTGCCAGAACTGCCGATGCACCAGGGCAATTTCCGCTTCCACGGCGGTGATAGGACCCCATACCTGCATAGCTTTCTGGCCGCTGGCAAATACCTGACGACAGGGCAGGTCGAGGGTGGGATTTTCGGAATGATTGCCGGTGATCTTTCCCAACGCGGACTCGGTGAGGCCATAGACGAGTCGGCCAATATTGCCCCAGTACTGGGTGGCGGCGCACATGGCACAGGGTTCGACCGTGGTGTACAGCGTGCAGTGCCACAAGAAATTGGCGGCGAAGTTGGTAACCGCCGTTCGCACCAGCACGGCTTCCGCATGGTTGACCGTGTCTATATTGCCCTGACTGCAAAGCACCGTTTCATTATCGGGTGCCACCAGCAAGGCTCCAAACGGATGATGCCCGATCGCCTGCGCCCGTTTGGCCACCTCGTTGGCCTGTCGCAGGTGCCGGATGATTTGGTCAGGGGTGGGAGCGGGTGGAGCTGGGGAGGACATGGATGAGGAGGGAGTGGGGGAGTGAGGGGAATGGGGGTAGCAGGGTGGCAGGGTGCTGTCAGCGGAGCGTGACGCACCGTAGAGTGGATTTTTATTCGCAGAAATCTTCTAGCCGTGGCGACGAAAAGTCTTTGCCGGGGACGCGGTGAGCAGGGAATGACAGAGTCTGCCTAGGGGCTTAAAAGCAGATGGAGAAGTAATATGTCGCTCCTTTGGGGATAAGATTTCTGGAAGGCTTGTTAGCCCAATTCGCCAAAGATTGGTAAAGACAATTACCAAATCGCGGATCCACCGCCCGCTATCATAGCGGCTAAACAGCCGAAATTTAAGTTGCAGGTCTGAACCGATGACAAAGTCTTTTAAGCGACGCAGATTTCTCCAGTACGGTACGGCGACCATCATTACGAGTGCTTTACTGAAAGCGTGTGGCTCTACTCCGACTGCCGAAACGGAGGCTGGGTCTGACACTGACGAGGTGGCTGCCAGCGAGGACACGGCGACGTCGGCTAGCCGCATTGCGATCGTGCTGCCCGGCACCATCACCGACGGCGGCTGGAATCAGCTGGGCTATGAGGGCGTTAAGCGCGCTGGCGAGACTTTGGGTGCGGAAGTTGCCTATGTTGAGCAAGTGGCCAATGCTGACCAAACCGAGTCCCTGGCCGACTTTGCGCGTCAAGGCTTTACCTTGGTGGTTGGTCATGGGGGACAGTTTGACGCGGCCATCGAGCAGGTGGCAGCGGAATTTCCGGAGGTCTTCTTCCTGGGCGTCAATGGTGACATCGCGGGTCCCAACTATGCCTCGGTGCGTACCAACTACAACCAAATGCTGTACCTCAGCGGCATGATTGGCGCCGCCATGAGTGAAACTAAAAAGCTGGCTTATCTGGCCGGCATGGAGTTCAAATCAACCCAGCAGCAGGGGGTAGCGATGCAGCTAGGGGCTGAGGCCATGGACCCCAGCGCCGAAGTCGTCGTCAGTTTTGTGGGCGATTTCAACGATATTGCTAAGGCGAAAGAGTCAGCTCTGGCGCTAATCAGCAGCGGTGTCGACGTGATTTTCCATAATTTAGATAAGTCAGCACCGGCGGTACTGCAAACCTGTCAGGACGAGGGCATCTACGCTTTCGGCAACAATATTGACCAGTTTGATTTGGCTCCAGAAGCTATCTTGACTAGCGCGATTCAGGATATTGGCGGTGCCATTACCATGGTCGCTGAGCTCGCCGGCAACGGCGAAGTGGAAGGCAAAGCCTATGTGATTGGCCTAGAGACTCCGGAGCTGGTGCGCTTTGGCGAATTTAACGAAGACGTGCCGGCGGAACTGCGGGAGCAGGTAGACACCATTGCGGCTGACATGGTGGCGGGTAAGATCACCTTTGAAGGCACAGAGGAAAATGGGAAAGCTTCGGTGCGCTTAGTGGAGTCATGAGCACTCTACGGCTGGCGGGAATCACGAAGCGATTTGGTCAGTTTACGGCAAATGACGACATCAGCTTAACGG
>JBCCJU010000062.1:0-30786 GCA_039027715.1 Cyanobacteria bacterium P01_C01_bin.120 | reverse complement strand
GTCTCGGTCGATGTTGTGACGAAGAAAATGCTTCGCGATGAAATTCAAGCAACGGTAGAGCAAGAGGCGATTCGTGTCGCGTAGCGTGCAGCTTTATGTGAATGACATTTTGGTAAGCTGCGACAAAATTCTACGCTACACGGCTGACCTGACTTTTGATGGCTTTATTGAAGATGAGCGCACCTTTGACGCTGTTGTCCGCAATCTTCAACTGATCGGAGAAGCAGTTAAGAATCTGCCTGACGATTTATGCGATCGCTATTCTGAGATTGAATGGCGCAAAATCGCCGGGTTGCGAAACATCTTGGTGCATGCTTATTTCACCATCGAAGATGAAATTATTTGGGATGTCGTGCAAGCAAAAATCCCAGCTTTAAGAACAACAATCGCCAAAATCCAGCATGACCTGAACGACAACTGAGCAGATGTGCGATCGCTCCTCAATGACTCAATCGACTTCCTGCTGCAAAAGGAACACTCTGAAGAGATTAACGGGTGAGATGTAGGAGCGATCGTTCACAACCCTTCAAAATCACCTTACCTTAGTTGAACAAGTTTTTGGAAATTCGAGTTCATCATCGCCTTCCATAAACTACATTTATGACTATGACAAAGCTCTTCAAGAATGCCAAGCAAGCAGCATATTGGTTGCGATTTCTCCACGCTCACACTTCCGTAAAGAAAGATAGGAGTTTGTAAATTGTACTTTCACTACGAAGTTCTAAACTCACTATATCTTGAGCTTCAGCGGCGTCTATTTGAGCACGTAACTTGTCGGCATCCTGTATTAGAGAAACACCGGAAAAAGATATCTCCAGTGGCCCTAAATTAATTGATTGGCCTAGAAAATCTTCCTTGCTATCTTCGTAATGGGCAGCCAAATTCTGTGTCTCATCAGAATTCCAATCTTCTAAGATCTTCAATGCGTCATTACGATTATACTCAAAATGCAATCTGCTTCTGCCTTTGAGCAAGGTGCCTTTTGTTAAAATCTCAAATAAGTCTGCTGCCGTCTCAAAGTCTTGGGGGCTTATTTTTTCCGGAACCCTAAAATTTAGACCAAGCCTACTGTTTATAGCACTAGTCCAGCGAATGAACTGATGTATGCACTTTAATTGGTTTAATTGATCAAAATCTATGTCTTGCTTTTGAGAAAATTTTGTCTCGAAAATCACTTTCTCAAACTCAAGAGAGAGAATCCTGAGTTCATCTGCTTCAGCCATAGTCAAAAGACAGTTGAGATAGCTATCAGCTTTTTGAATTGAAATCCTAGAAAGATCTACTTCGCTGATATTGAAGCTAAGTTCGCTTGTATCATTCAAGGAGATATCAATGACTGCTGGAAAATGGATACTGTGTACTTGAAAAGTAGTTTGCTTTGTTCCACTTCTCACTATCTTGAAGTATGCAAAACCGATCTCATACAAGACCTCGCCATTGGCTACAACCTCTAGCCTTACTGGAATATCAATGTTTGGTAAATTATGAGCCAGCTGAAATTCTGCGAGAATAGGAGACGGGCCGACAAACGTCGGCATCTTGAACTGCCAATCCCATTCAAACTCTCCCTCCTTAAAGGAAGCAGTCTGTCCTTCTTCGATAAGTAACCTAAACTTCTCTAGACCTCTTTTACCTGCTTCAGTGTCAGGAAAACCAAGCTTAGATATGCTCACAGGGTTATCTGATGTTGTTGCAGTAACCACTATGGTTGGTGGATTAGGAGGATTGTTTATCAGTTGGAAAGATAGTCCAGGATTCCGCCCTGAAGCTTCATTTAGTAAAGAATCGATATTTTCAATAGGATTAGAATTAAGAAGACTTTTAATTTCCTCAAGTTGCCGATTCGCTTGAAGAGCTTGATCTTGAGCTTCCGTTTGTTGTTTGCTAATTCTGTAAAGCTCTCTTTTTTGCGCATTTCCTTGCTCTTTAATGGATTCTAGGTCGGTCAGTGTCTTTGTTTGTCTTGTCAGGGTCTCAGAAGCAAAATAAGCGATAAAGTCCTCGCATTGGCTTATTTCTATGACAATCTTTTCACTAAAAGCCTTGATTAGGCTGTCATAAAGCGCTCGCTCCTCAGCGTTAAAATCTCGCATCTCAGCAGAATTAATGCTCTTGAGGTAGTTTTCAAGCGTTAAAGAAGACAAATCTTGACTCAGTACCATATCCGGAGTGATTTCGGCGTTTGCGAGAACTTGTGCGAATGCCATTTTTACTGAGAATACTCCCCCTTCATCGAGCTTTATCCCCTCTGACCCAAAAAGAGACTTGGTTTGATCAAAGATTCGGAGAGCGACGTCTTCCACTATCTTCTTTTCTGGTTGAGAGTAAGGCTCAAGTTTTGCATTGATACTGTCAATGATTTCTCCGCCAGTTGTCTCAAGAAAGGTATTCTCACCTGAGAGTCTTGCGAGAATAGTTTTACTTATTGAAGGGCCAAGTATCTTGATCAAAAGAGTCAATGCAATGTTTTCAGACAACATGGGAGGATGAATTCCTTAAACATCACTCCTCAAAGGTAGCATTGGCCACGATTTCAAGTGGTTGGGGTAGAACGACTATTTTACTCTCCCGGCTAACCAACGCTCAAAGGAGCGTGAACTCTCACCACTTTGTTTTCCTGCTAAAAGCCCTTCAATGCCAATATGCTCATCCAGAGAAGGCCATTCAATAGCATATCCATCGCCTAAGAGCTGACAATTTTGCCGCTCCTCAATGCTGGCATGTTGCAGACGGGGATACCAGGACAAAGGCACTGACAAACTGCGCCCGTCTACTAAATCGACAATCAGCCTTTCGTGGGTGACTTGGATCTGGGCTGCGAGGGGTTCGGTTTCAAGCGTCAAAGTAGTCATGCTAAGCCTCCATCAAAGTTTTTTCATGTTTCTCTACTAAGCGAGTAATACCGTTTAATTCTGGAGCTTTAAAGCCTCGATTCTTAGCTATGGAAATCGGATTGAGCCAAAATTTCACCAGTTGACGATCGCGCTTAACGTGAATGTGAACTGGTTCGCCCCCATCGGAACTGAAAAAGATGAAACTGTACGGACCATCTAGTAGAACCGTAGGCATTGTCAAACATGCTTTCTAATTGCTTGCAGTTTAACCTGTCTGGACGTTTCTGGGCTGACGCCCGATTTTGATAAGGATGTCATACTAAGGGATGTTTGCCCCTCACTCATTCCTTGCCCATGAAGGCTTCCACCGACTTTCTTGCCAAACTCAATCCCTCTCAGCGTGCTGCGGTAGAGCACTTTTGCGGCCCCCTGCTCGTCGTGGCCGGAGCTGGGTCGGGCAAGACCCGCGCCCTCACTTTTCGCATTGCCAATCTGGTGCTCAATCATCGCGTTGATCCTGAAAACATTCTGGCGGTGACGTTTACCAACAAAGCCGCCAAAGAGATGAAGGAGCGGATCGAGGTGCTGTTTGCGGAGCAGGAAGCTCAGGCGAAGCATGGCAAATCGCTGTCGGCGCTGCCGGAGTATGAGCAGACTAAGCTGAAATCCCACGTCTACAAGAACGTCACCAAATATCTGTGGATTGGCACCTTCCACGCCCTCTGCTCGCGCATCTTGCGGTTCGACATTGAGAAGTACCAACATCCCGAGGGCTACACCTGGAAGAAGACCTTCTCGATTTTTGATGAATCGGATGCTCAAGGTCTGGTAAAAGCGATCGTGACTAAGGAGATGAACTTGGACGACAAGAAGTTCAATCCCCGCTCTGTCCGCTACGCCATCAGCAATGCCAAAAACCAGAACCTGACGCCGGATGAGTTTGAGCGCGAGCAGCCAAATTATCGCGGTCGCACGATCGCCGATGTCTATCGCCGCTATGAAAAGGCCCTGGCGGAAAACAACAGCCTCGACTTTGACGATTTAATTTTGATTCCCGTCAAGCTGTTCCAGCAAAATGAGTCCGTGCTGGGCTACTGGCACAACCGCTTTCGCCACATTTTGGTGGACGAGTATCAAGACACTAACCGCACCCAATACGATCTGATTCACCTACTGACCACCAACGGTGAGGACATCCAAAAATTCAACGACTGGCGCAACCGCTCCACCTTTGTCGTGGGCGATGCCGACCAGAGCATCTATTCCTTCAGAGCAGCCGATTTCACCATCTTGATGAACTTTCAGGATGACTTTGGCGATCGCCTGCCGGACGACGATACCCGCACGATGGTCAAGCTGGAGGAAAACTATCGCTCAACGTCCAATATTCTCCACGTCGCCAACCATATTATTGAAAACAACACCGAGCGCATCGACAAGATTTTGCGGGCAACGCGGGGCGAGGGCGAATCCATCCTCTGCTACAAAGCGGATGATGAAATCCACGAAGCCGATTTCGTGGTCGGTCAGGTTCGCAGTTTGGAATATCAGAATCCCGAGCTGAAGTGGGGCGATTTTGCCATTCTCTATCGCACCAATGCTCAGTCCCGCTCTTTTGAGGAAATCTTGACTCGCTACAGCGTGCCATATCAAGTGGTGGGCGGACTACGATTCTACGATCGCCGCGAAATTAAGGATGTCCTCGCCTATCTTCGCGCCATTGCCAATCCCGCCGATACCGTCAGCATCAAGCGCGTCATCAACGTACCGCGACGCGGCGTCGGCAAGGGCACTTTGGACAAACTCGACCAAGCCACTCAAACCCTGGGTGGCATTCCCCTATGGGAAATTCTCAGCGACGAAACGTCGGTGAAAACGCTGGCGGGGCGATCGGCTAAGGGCGTGCTGCAGTTTGCGGATCTGATCAAGAAGTATCGAGAACGACTCGACAATGCCAAAGGTTCTGAAATTATCCAAGAATTGTTGGAAGACTCTGGCTACATCGACGCCCTGAAAGCCGAAGGCACTGAAGAAGCTGACGATCGCCTGGGCAACGTGCAGGAACTTTACAACGCCGTGCTGCAATTCGAGGAAGAAAACGAAGACACTTCCCTTCTCGCTTTCCTCGCTAATGCGTCTCTCGCCTCCGACCTGGATGACGTCAACGAAGGCAATAACCGCGTTTCCCTGATGACGCTGCACTCTTCCAAGGGCCTGGAATTTCCTGTCGTGTTTCTTGTCGGATTAGAACAGGGACTCTTCCCCAACTTTCGCTCTCTTGAAGATCCGGCGGCGACGGAAGAAGAACGGCGTCTTTGTTACGTCGGTATCACCCGCGCCAAGGAGCGCCTATTTATCTCCTATGCTCGCGAACGCCGCCTCTACGGCAACCGCGAACCCGCTAGTCCTTCCCTCTTTCTGGGCGAACTGCCAACCGATTACATCACCACCAATGCTGGACTGGGCCTGCCCCAGCGCATGACCACGCCCATCCGTGATGCCCGCAAGCAGAAAGAGCTAGCGGCAAAACCCGGCAGTGGGGCTCACGAGTTCGACTGGAGCGCCGGTGACGTGGTCGTGCATCCTTCTTTTGGTGCGGGCGAAGTCACCCACATCTTCGGCGCGGGCAACAAGATTTGTCTGGCGGTGAAATTTCCTGGTCAGGGCCGCAAGATTATCGATCCCAAGCTGACTAGACTGCAAAGGGCAGAGTAATTAAAATTGTGCCCGCTATGATTGAATAAGCGTTTTTCGTCGGAGAGGCTGAACCAAAACGATGACTGCCCTCACGCTGAATTTGCATCCTGTTGCTCAATTAACCGAGACTGCTTTTAAGACTCTCTGTGCTTCTAACCCAGAAGCGAAATTAGAACGCACCGCTACGGGAGAGCTAGTCATTATGTCACCGACGGGCGGGGAAACCGGACGCCGCAATCTCAACATATCCATGCAATTAGGGATGTGGAATGAGCAAGCCGGTTTAGGCGTGGCTTTTGACTCCAGCACCATGTTTCAGTTACCCAATGGAGCGTTTCGGTCGCCGGATGCGGCCTGGGTCGAACTATCTCGCTGGCAAGCTCTAACCGATGAAGAACGAGAAGGGTTTTGTCCGCTATGTCCTGATTTTGTGATCGAACTCCGCTCTCCCAGTGACTCCCTCAAGACTCTGCGCGAGAAGATGACGGAGTACATCGATAACGGCACTCAACTCGGCTGGCTTATCGATCCCAAAACCAAACACGTCGAGATTTATCATTCAAACACCGCTCCTGAAACTTTGAATGCGCCTCAGATAACTGCCGGTGAGCCTGTCTTAAAAGACTTCCCGCTTAACCTCATAAGCATTTGGGATTAAAGCAGTAAAGCGCCTAACTCTGCCACCCAATCAATCTGCCAATCAAATACTCTGCTACCACTCAGAATATAAAAACTAGATCAAGACTGATTTGACTCAACACTGCCTGTTAGACAGATCTACAACCAATTAGAAGTCTAAAGAGTGGTTGCCTTTGAGACCTGCTGCCATTCCTGGAGGAAGCGCTCAAGAATGGCTATCGACTCACTTGAAACAAACGGACTTACACTGGGAACTGTGACTCCGCTATCCAAACACCCGAGCATCAAGTTGCACAATACAAAAGGTTATTTCGATGGCAGATGAGAATCTAGAACTTCCCGCAGAAATTGATTTCTCCAAAGGCTATCTGAAGCTCCCTTTCGGGCAAGATCAGTTCAGTAAATTTATCGCAAGTCTTCTAGGAAAACCTCAGACAATAAGCAAAACTTTTGAAGGAGAGTTTTCTTTCGATCTAAATAGCATTAGAAATATCTTTCATGTTATTGAGCAAAGGCTTTCACAGCAATCTGAGGCTTACATGGTTCAATTTTCAGGAACCATAACTTTCAATGATAACTCGACCGTAACTCTTGACGGAATAGATAGCTTTGCTACTTATAACGAGTTTCGTCCAATATTTCCAGTCAAGCTAAGCCTCGACTGGATCTATATGGTTCAGTTTAAAGATAAAGACTTCCCTGAAAAACAAGAGATTATTTTGGAAGTAAGCACCACTGCCGGCAAATATACAAATGAATTTTACTTGGGTGGTTATATAAATTATGGCAATAAAATAGATATTCGAATTTTTCATACAAATCGTATATGGGGAACCGATTTACTCTTAGCTATTGGTGGCTATGTAGAAAGCTTGATAGAACAAGGAAACCACAGATCAAGGAATTTCTTGTCTAAATACTATGAGGCGGTGGGATGGCTGTCTGCAATTTTACTCTTCTTAGGTTTTGCCTTGGGAGGATATATTGCGATGACTTCAGCGTCGTCAAACACTGTCGCAGAAATCAATCAAATCACTACAAACGCTGAAACAGTAACGACTGCGATATCTGGAGCTATTGAGACTATATTTAGAGACCAATCCAAACTGTTTTTGCTTATTAATTTGTACAGTATAGCTTCAGTCTTTTTATCAATCTTCTTCGGATTTATAGTGAGTGGAATTGTTCATGTAGAAAAGACCGCTTTTATTCTGCTCACTGAATTGTCCTATCGCAACAAGAAAAAAGTTGTCGATCAGAAAAACAAAAGATTATTAGCATTTTTGTTTTCAATAGCCATAGGGATTTTAATTAACATTATTTCAAGCTATATATTTGGCTTTCTTACATCAATATAGCGAGACCACAATGAATTCTCGCATGTTGTGAGTAAGTTAGACTGAAGTGTGAGCCCGAACTGAACAGTGGCCAGCGGCTAAACTGAAAGCACCCTGGCACAAGGCCCCATCATGGTACAAGCACAGACGCAACCGCTGACCTTCGAAGAATTCTTGGCGGCTTATCCTGAGGATGGTGGCATTTATGAATTGATTAACGGAGAAGTCATTGCGGTGAACCCGACCGGCAAGCACGAAGAAGTGGTCGCGTTCATTGTTGCCGAATTGAATTTTGAGATTCGCCGGTTGAGATTACCTTTTGTGTTGCCCCGCACCTGCACCCTCAAACCGGCGGCGCCCAACACTGGTTATAAGCCGGATATTGCCGTATTGAACAAGGCTGCCTTAGCAGCAGAACCACGGTGGCAGCCTGCATCCACCGTTTTGCAAGGTAGTTCAGTGCCTTTGGTCGTGGAAATCGTTAGCATTAACTGGCGTGACGATTACGACCACAAGCGTTCCGATTATGAAGCCATGGGCGTTTCCGAATATTGGATTGTGGATTATTTGGGCTTAGATGGGCGGCGCTATTTAGGAGTTCCCAAACAGCCAACAGTAACGGTTGGCAACTTGATAGATGGCGAGTATCAGACTCAGCAGTTTCGTCGGGGCGATCGCCTTGTCTCCCAAATCTTTCCAGAGTTACAGCTAGAAATCGACCGAGTTTTTGATGCCGGCGCTTGACCTATTGGTTCAGTAGGAGGGCGATCGCGCTTCCGTGGAAACTATTTTTTAATCGGACCAATGCCGTCAGTGCTCAAATATATTGGGATATTGCAGCAGGTCAAGGGCGACGAATGTAGGAAGGCAGTCGAAGCACTCTAGCGCCAGCTGCCATCGGCCTTCGCGCTGCAGCATTTCAGTCAACGATTGCCGAATTTGATGCAGATATCGCACATCATTGGCGGCATATCGCAGCTGTTCCTCCGACAAATTCATCGCGTTACCCCAGTCGGAGCTTTGCTGAGTTTTATCTAGCTCCACCCCTGAAACCTCTCTCACCAATTCTTTGAGGCCATGTTTAGGGCTGTAGGTGCGGCTTAGCTTGCTGGCAACTTTAGTGCAGAAGATTGGATTAACCGCAATGCCCAGATGATGCTTCAGAGTGGCTAAATCAAACCGAGCAAAATGAAAAATTTTGCTGATCTTATCCATCTCCAGCAATTTTTTGAGATTAGGAGCAGCCTCTTGCCCCAGCTCAATCCGGACAACTGAGACATAGCCAGATTCGTCGCATAGCTGCACTAAACACAGCCGATCGCGCCACGGCATCAGCCCCATAGTCTCGGTATCAACGGCGATCGCCGTCGCCGCGAGATAGCGTTCAAGGAGAGCGTCGGAGAGATCGCGATCGCACACCTCGAATAAATCTGGGGTCAACACCTCGTTCACGACAAATTCCCCAAGGCTTTGGCGACCGTCTGTACATCTTTATCGCCCCGGCCTGAGCAGTTAATCACGATGTACGGACTGCCGGACAGTTGCGGACACAGCGTTTCCAAATAGGCGAAAGCATGGGCCGTTTCCAGAGCTGGGATAATACCCTCCAGCTGTGATACGAGCTGCAGCGCCTCAAGCGCCTGCTGATCGGTGACGCTGTAGTAGTCGGCTCGCCCGATTTCTTTGAGATAGCTATGCTCTGGCCCCACGCCAGGATAGTCCAAACCGGCACTGATGGAGTGCGCTTCCTGCACCTGACCATTGCTGTCCTGCAGCAAATAGCTCATGGCGCCGTGCAAAACTCCCACACGCCCCTGGGTTAGCGTGGCCGCATGTTTACCGGAAAGCACCCCTTCTCCTTCGGCTTCAACGCCAATTAGGCGAACTGATTCATCTTCAATGAAATCGTGAAAGAGCCCCATGGCATTCGAGCCGCCGCCCACACAGGCCATCAGAATGTCCGGCAAACCCTGCCATTTTTCTTCACACTGAGCCCGGGTTTCCTGCCCGATCACGGCGTGGAAGTCGCGCACAATCATGGGATAGGGATGAGGACCAGCCACTGAACCCAAGATGTAATGAGTGGTTTCAACATTGGTAACCCAATCGCGAATAGCTTCAGACGTGGCGTCTTTCAACGTTCCCGTACCCGCTGTGACTGGGCTGACTTCAGCTCCCATCAGCCGCATCCGAAAGACGTTCAGCGCCTGCCGTTCCATATCCTGAACGCCCATGTAGATAACGCATTGGATGCCAAATCGTGCACACACTGTGGCTGTTGCAACACCGTGCTGTCCAGCGCCCGTTTCCGCAATCACTCGCGCTTTGCCCATACGCTTGGCCAAGAGCACTTGTCCCAAAGCGTTATTGATTTTGTGGGCTCCAGTGTGGTTTAAATCTTCGCGTTTGAGATAAATTTGCGGGCCGCTGCCGTCGGGGCGAGCATAGCGAGTGGTCAGCCGTTCGGCAAAATAAAGCGGCGTCTCTCGACCGACATAATCTTTGAGCAAGCCATTGAGCTCAGTCTTAAAGTCAGCAGTGTCGCGATAGCGGTAGTAGGCGGCTTCAAGCTCGGCTAAGGCTGGCATCAGAGTCTCGGGCACGTATTTGCCCCCAAACTGACCAAATCGACCCAGGGAGTCTGGCCGAGCGGAAATTGTCAGCGCTTCAGCCGATGGTGAAGCATGGGCAGTCTTTGCGGCAGCGGATGGGGAAATAGGCGTCTGGGTCACGGGCGTTAATCAAGATAAATAGCGACAGTGAACCCTCATTATAAAGAACCAAGCGCGATCCCCATATTGGGTTGAGCTTAAGAATGTGCGACAAATCCTGACATCTGAGGTGACAGGTTGACATACTAGACAAGTAATTGAGCAGGTAGTGTCTCGCCCCAGTCTGAAGGCCAAGTCAAACGTTTCGCATCTTTTACAGCTGTTATTTCAATGGAGTTGCTGATGATTACTGTTGCTCAGGCGCGTCCGAGCGATCGCGCTGACTTTATTCGCCGCACGTATACTCACCTCGCTGGCGCCGTTGCCGGCTTTATTGCGATCGAATTTATTTTGTTTACCACGGGCATTGCCGGCGCTCTTACCAATCTTTTGGCCGGCAGCCGGTTTATGTGGCTAGCAATTCTGGGCGGTTTTGCCATTTTGGGTTGGGTCGCCCGCAGCCTCATTGCCCGCGCCAAATCGGGCGAACAGCAATATCTGGGCTTGGGCATTTTCGTGGTGGCGGAGGCACTAATCTTTGCGCCAATACTTTATATCGCTGCCTATTTTGTCGGTGGTGACGTTATCCCTATTGCCGCAGGACTAACGCTGGTGCTGTTCGGCGGACTCACCGCGATCGCCTTCACTACCCGTCAAGACTTCTCCTTCCTGCGCGGCTTTCTCACCATTGGCAGCTTTATCGCCCTAGGACTGATTGTCTGTAGCGTCATTTTTGGCTTTACCTTGGGGCTGCTCTTCTCAGGGGCCATGGTGATCTTTGCCGGAGCCGCCATTCTGTATGACACCTCAAAAGTTATGCACCACTATTCCACCGATCAGCATGTGGCTGCGTCTCTGGAACTATTTGCCTCAATTGCTCTGCTGTTCTGGTACGTGCTGCGCATTGTGATGGCCATGCGCCGGTAAGAAGTATGGCTGAGCAGCTGAATGATGAAGAAAGGGAGTAGCAGGATGCCCGAGTGGCAAATTCTTCGGCATTCTGCACCGGCACTCTATTGCAGCTCACAAAATTTGCGAGAGCGATCGAATTCCGGATCTTGCCAAGAGTAGGCAAAGTGACTGACTGAATTAATTTCGGGAATGGCTTGGCGAATGGCCTGCATTTGGTTCTCCAGGGAGGGGCGGTTACGCATGGATTGTCCCCAAGTGCCGGCGATCGCCGGTTTCACAAACTGAGAGCCTTGGGGCCCTGCTGCTGCCATAACCCGACGAATATCGTCCAAAATGCAGCCCGTATGGCCGCATACGCCATAGGCCATGGGATGCCATGACATCCAGGTGGGAAAGCGGTCCCAATATTGTAGGCGGGAGTCGAAGCCGTCGCCCACGGCTTGATTTCCCCGGGGGAAGAAGACAGCGCCGGTACGCATGCCTTGCTGCTGGGCCAACTGCCCCGACTGGGTCAGAAAATCCACCACGCCTTGTACCGCATGGGCCACGGTTAACCGCCAGAGGTCATTTTGCAGTTGTGGTAACGAAGCGGCCGATGCTACTTCGCCGTTACTAGAGGGCAGCCGACTTTGCCACAGCGGCTCAGAATCATTGGGATAAAGTTGCCGCACTTCTTCTAAGTCAGAAGACAAAAGTCCGCCGCGACTGATGTAGCGGCGAATCAGCTCCAAACCTTGCGCATTAGTCGCTCGCTGCAGCAGGACGTTGCGAGAAGCATCGCCATAAATCCACAGATCGCTCACATTGCTGGCAACAGAGTAGCTGCCGGTGCCTCGAGGATAGCGGACATAGTCAAACAAAATGCCCTGGGGTCGGCGTTCAGCAATTTTTGCTAGCGCCACTTGAAAATTTTGCTGGGCTTCGAGGCTGTAAGGGTCCACAAACACTTCTTGGGCGTTGCTGCTGAATCCATTGGTCGCAAACGTATACGAATCTTGTCCCTGCCCATTAATGGCGAGGCTGCGGCGCTGCTGATCACTAAGGGTGTAGGTATAGCCAAAATTGAGCGTAAATACCCAAGCATAGGTGTCTAGACCGCGTGGAGAGGCTTTAGCGATCGCCTCGGCTAATAAATCGCGACGCTCATAGCCAGCCGTTTGAACGACTGACGGCCACACGGTGGGATTATCGGCCTGGGGCAGCAGCACCATACCGCTGTAGAACGCTTCTGCATAAACTTGGTTGTATCCCAGGTTGGCAATGCGATCGAGCACGGCCTCCAAGATGCCTGGCTGCAAATCGCAGGCATATAGTCGCAGCCAAATTGCCTGTTCTGGTGGCCAAGTTGAGGCTCGGCACTGGCTTAAAGCGCGAGCATGTTCGGCTACTAGGGCTTCATATTCCCCTTTCGCTTGAGGACTATTCCCCTCGAAAGCCGCGCGTCGCAGAGCTTCTTTACGAGAGGCGTCGGCTTGAGAAATTTGACAATAGCGATTGAGCTCGATAGCAGCTTGGGCCCGAGCCGGCAGCCAAGCTCCGAGCGCGAGCAGGCTACCGACCACAAGCCCTACGGCTGGAACGATGGCCAGGCGCAGTTGCAGCCAAAACAATAATTGCAAGTTTTTCATGCCACTCTCTTGGACTCCCCACAGCAGCAAAGTATAGGCGCCAATTTATGAAAGCGATCAAATCCAGCCTTAATAAATTGGTTGGGTCAAGATAGCGGTAGTGCCCCAAAATCTGCCTGTTAGATGATCACCCCCAGCGATCGCCGTTTTCGCCACCGGGCAGTATTGATTCAGGCATCAGTCCCCTGATTATTCGACGAGCCCGAGTTATCGGCTGAGTCTGAGTCGGCTGAGGTCGACTCTTCAGGTTTGAGCTCATCGAGTAGAGAGCGCAACCGCATACGCTGAATGTAAGGCCACCCGCCGTTCACTTCGATATCCCGCAGCAGCGAATAGAGGCGCTGTCGATTGGTCGGCAAAGACTCCTGAAACCACTGGTCACGAATTTCGCGATGTAGCTTTTCCAAAAGTCGCAGTAACTCTAGCAGAGCCACAATATCGCCTTCGCGGTCAAGGGCCGCCTGCTCACTGGCCTGAGCCAGCCTCTTGAGATCAGCTGGCAAGACTTCTAAATCAACGTCAATGCGATTGCTCATAGCCCTCACAAACGGTCTTTAGCTTAATTAAAAATCTCATTTACTTTATCGGTTTCTTCTACGACGGCGAGAAATTAATCTTGTTTACATTTGTTTACTTTTAATGGCGAATCTGACGGCTCTGCCATGCTCAGGCCCTAAGCCATGTAGAATGCTAACTTGAGGCTTTAGATGGCACTTATTTGAGCATTAAAGGCTACCCTCCGGCACTCTGGTTCACAGAGCTGTTTATGAGGCAGTCTCTATTGATAAATTCTCAGCCAAGTTTGATTAAGTTTGATTGAGAGCGATCGCCATCCAACGTTGGCACATTAGCTTGCCAAAGCCGACATTTATATTCTGCGCTGACAGAACTCCATTACAGAGACTCCATTGCTTTTGAGGTGACCATGAGGTATCGCGCACTCATCGTGGCTTTCCTGGCAGTTTGCCTAGGATTCCTAACAGCTTGTGGTAGTGGCCCTGTTGCCACTGCTGATGTGCCCCTAACCTACGACGAAATTCGCAACACTGGGCTAGCCAACAAATGTGCTCAGCTGCCTGAAACGGCTCGCGGCACGATCGCCATCGATGCTGATAGGTCCTATCAGCTTGCTGGATTGTGCCTAGAACCGACAAACTTCTTTGTTAAAGAAGAGCCTACCAACAGCCGTCGTGAAGCAGAATTCATTCCCGGCAAATCACTCACCCGTTACACATCTTCCCTCGACCAGGTGCGGGGTGATTTAGTGCTTGAGAACGACGGTAGCCTAACCTTCCTTGAAAAAGATGGTTTTGACTTTCAAGCTATTACCGTGCAGCTTCCAGGTGGTGAACAAGAGCCTTTCTTATTTACAGTTAAAGGGTTAACTGCTCGCTCCCAGGACGATCTTAACGCCGTTACTACCTATACAGACCTGGAAGGCGACTATCGAGTGCCGTCCTATCGCACCTCTAATTTTCTCGATCCCAAAGGTCGAGGTTTGGCATCAGGCTATGACTACGCTGTGGCGTTGCCGGCAAGCGGAGATAGCGAAGATCTGCGTCGAGAGAACACCAAGGAATTTAATATCTTAGATGGACATATTTCCTTGATGATTTCCAAAGTGGACAGTGAAACTGGCGAAATTGGCGGTACCTTTGAAGCCCTGCAGCCATCCGATACTGACATGGGCACTGCCGAGCCCGTAGACATCAAAATTCAAGGCATTTTTTACGGCTACGTCGAAGAGAAAATCGAAGAAGTTTAGGCTCACAACCAAAACTCGCATTTTGACTGCCAAAATTCATGAAAAGGAGGAATGAGTTCATTCCTCCTTTTTTTGCTTTAAGGGTCTAAAAATTCGATTGTGAGGTTACGAATAGACTACGACTTGAACTGTCTAAACACCCTAATTAATTCTTCAGCAAAGAGTCACTAGCCAAAAACCTCGCCTGGAATTTTCTTTGCCGAGCGAGTGCAACACAAATGTTTGCTTTTCCACGCGAATCGCATGACAAACGCATTCAAATATTAAGCCTTTTCAAGAAGAATTTACTCTTAGAGGTGTAAAAAGGCTGCTTTTCTATACTACAAAGGTATCGAGAAAATGCTCAAATCCCAGGAGGACAGAGCCATGAGCCACACTTACGAGGCGTTTGTAGACATCAAGGAATATATTGGTGGTCACACTAATACCTCTAAAATCTATACGGAACGTTACGAAGTTGATGCCTTATCTGTCAGTGGTGCTGATGAAGCCGCCCTTTCTAAAGCCACGGGCATTCACCCAAAAGCCGCTGAATTTGATATCCGGATTACCCGCCTACTCAAATAAATCTATCGGATAAATCTCCGAAAATTTCCCGCCTCAATTCAACCGAGCCGTGCATTCTAAAATCAGTCGCTCGTTAATGGTGGCGAAAGGCTGCACTTCGAGAGCTCGCCGAAATGCCTGAATAGCGGCAATGTAATGGCCCAGCGACATATGGCATAATCCCAAGCCGTGCAGTGCGCCAAAATGATAAGGCACCAGGGCGATCGCTTTTTCACAATCAGCGATCGCCTCTCGATAGCGCTTTTGAATGTAATAAAGAACGGCGCGACGGTTCCAGGCTTCGGCAAAATCGGGCATGCCCTGCAGGGTCTCAGTTAATATGTCTTCGACCTCATTAAACTTGTCCGCTTCCAGTAGCTTTTGACTACGTGCTAAAAGTTGCACGCCATAGGCTCCCATTTGGGAATACCATAGCCGCCACAGAGCTTCAGTGGCGGCCTGCCGGACGTCAGAGTCAGCATCTTTCAAATCTTGCAAGAGAGCTTCGGCATCGGGAGACATGGCTTTATGACTAACTCGAGGGAAAATAAACCTGGCGGCAAAGAGCAAAATTGGCTCAGCCGTGATTTAGCTACAGAAATCAGTATGCGCCATTGCTTGGTTACAAGATTTCTGAAGCTAAAGCAATAAGCCAAATAGCTTGAAACCATTGTACTTAGATAGAGCCGCGCATCTATCAAAGAGATCGCTCTCTTGCCTACAATTCGAGGACAAAAAGAGAGCGCAGGATTAGCTAAGGGGGATCACAACTTTGAATGTGGTGCCTTGTCCAGGTTCTGACTCGCATTCCAGAGTGCCACCATGCCTCTCCGTGACAATCTGATAGCTGATGGACAGTCCCATGCCGGTACCCTTACCGACAGGCTTAGTAGTGAAAAAAGGATTGAAGATTTGCTGCTGGGCCGACTTGGAAATGCCGGAACCATTGTCACGTAAAAGGATGCAGACCTGATGGTCGGCGGTGACACTGGTTTGAATGTAAATTTCAGGCGCCTCTGCCGAGTCAGACAATCGCCGTTCTTCTAAGGCGTCGATAGCGTTGCTCAAAAGATTCATAAATACTTGGTTGAGCTGTCCTGCACAACACTCCACTTTTGCTAATTGCCCATAGTCGCGGACTACTTGAATGGCCGTAGCTTTCGAGTCGGCTTTCAACCGGCTCTGCAAAATCATTAATGTGCTGTCGATGCCGCTATGAATATCAACCGATTTCTTTTCAGATTCATCCATGCGGGAAAAGGTTCGCAGAGAAAGGACAATTTGCTGAATGCGCTCAGAGCCAATCATCAACGAAGACAATAGCTTAGGTAAATCAGACTCTATAAAAGGTAGGTCAACGTGTTCAGCGAAGCGCTGAATATCCCGATGAGGCACCGAATAATGCTTTCGATAAAGCTCAATTAAGGTCAGCAAGTCTTCGACATTTTGTTGGGCGTGACTCAAGTTGCCCGAAATGAAGTTGACGGGATTGTTAATTTCATGAGCAATGCCAGCGACCAGTTGCCCTAGGCTGGACATCTTCTCAGCCTGCACCATTTGCATCTGAATTTTCTGTACGTTTTCTAGCGCCTCTTGCAACTGCTCAGCCTGATCACGAAATCGGGTCTCTGAAGCTCGCAAAGCGATTTCCCCTTGCTTCAGGAGGGTGATGTTATGAAAAACAGCAATACCGCCTTGGCGATCGCTCTTAGGAGACATCAGTTCACGGGCTGTCACACTAAACCAGTTTCCCTCCGGTGCCTGGGGTGACTTGATAAATAATTCAGTTGTTTGAGGCGTTTTTCCTTGAATGGCTTTCGACAGCGGAAAAATACTGAGGGGACAGGCAGTTTCCTGATCTGATAAATAAATCTGCCCAGATTTAGCCCAAGCCTGCAGCGATTTATGCTGCGGCTGAATACCGAGAAACTTTTCGGCAGGCGCGTTCAAGAAAAGAAACTGGCCGCGTAAATCGACGACCACGACAGCATCTCCCAGGCTGTTAAGCATGGAACGCAAAGTCGCTAAGGTCGCCTCAGAGTGGCCAAGTCGCTGGGTGTGTTCGTTGAGATCAGCGAGGGTTTTTTCTAGACGAGTAGATTTTTCAATCGTTTCTTGTTCGTAGACCACGAGCAATTGCTCTAGCGTGGCGACCTGAGCTTTGAGATGACTATTTTCTTCACGAAGAGATTGTTCGTTTTGGCTAGATTGATCATCTGTGCGACTCACAATGAACTCCTACTGCCAAGCAAGACAGTTGCTGATATTGATCTAGTAACTGGGAAGCCGCAAATTTGACGCCTTGGCAATAGTTTGAGCTGTGTGAAGATATTTGATTTCACAACTGCTTACCCACTCAAAACGATTAATCAGGATGTTTCTGGTATAAAAACTGCCTTTTGATCAAAAGCGAGAACTGCCATTTTGACATTAAGAGCCAGCGGTTTGAACAGTTCAGCAGTTTGTCGACTAATCGGAGCTTTAGAAAATAAGATGATGGCCATTAGATTACCGGAGGGCAAAACACCGCCAAATCCCAACACTGACTGAATTTTATAGGGTTGAACGAATTCGGCCTGGGCTGGGATGTAGGGGCTGTCTGGGGCACGGGGAATATGAAAAACGTTAAAAGTACGCTCCTGTAAATCGACGATTACGTCAGAAGCGGGCGCGATAACATTGCTAATGCTGAGTCCCAATTGTTGAATCAGCTGAGAAATCATCGGGACGCTAGTTACAAGCTGTTCACTAGGAAGAGGAATGACCTGATGGCCACTGGAAGAGCGACGATCCTGCCACTCCGGACGATCGCCATAGGTGCCCAAGAGCGTCAAACATTTCATTTGTGGAGCCGCAGACGGATGGCTGAGGGTAGTCTGAGCAAGCTCCTGCAAATCTTCTGGCAATTTGCAAAAATCGTGGGTTTTGAAGAATCGAGCTAAAGCAAACGCCGGTTGAATCGTTTCAGGATCGATAAAATTGTCGTAAAAGTAACGCACTACCTGGTTGGCAGTTTCCTCCATCGACCGTTGTCCTTGGCCAAGCTTGCGCATATCGATGCCACAGGCCGTCATATCGCTGAGTGAAAATTTTGTCAGATCGTACATAGCTGACGGGTTTCCATAAAGGCTAATGATGAGTCAGAAGCTGGGATGGCGACTTTCTCAGGAGAATTGGCATGCTTGATCGATGATCCTGTTTAAATTGCCCAACTCATCTGTGAAAGACAACACTCTATCGGTCAGGGAAAAACATAGCCAGACAGCAATGGTAAATTCAAAAATTTCAATGACTGAAACCTTTGATTTCTCGTTCAGATTTAGCCTCATTAAGGAGAACTAATTGGCTGAAACACCATAAATTCGAAGCGAATTTATTTTTGCTGAGAGATAGGGGCAAGGCAACAGCTGAAAATAGAGTTTGTTATTCATACTTCAGCCATAAAGGCGAGCTGACCGGAAACAAATAAAATTAGAGAAATGCCGGTGCCTGTTTAGTAACCAGCGATCGCCTGAAACCGCATGACGATTAAATTCACTGATTCATGTTGGCTAAAAAGTGTTTTGATCAACTGTCTTAGTGACCACCCATTGCTCGACTCAGAATCAAACTGGCTAGTGGACCTATCGCAGGAGTTGATTCGATAAGAGACCCCTCAAAGGCCGAAATGACAGCAACAAACCGTCCTCAGTGTTGGCACTACTAAGTACACACAGGTCATCGTGCAGTAGCATAGCGCCAAACCCGCTTCAAGCGGAGCGATAGAAAGTCCTACAGCGTTTCTCCCTCCCTATAGTCCTGACTACAATCTGATTGAACTGCTCCAGCATTCATCGAAAGAATGTATCGCTGAGCAATTATTTGAGACGGTTGAAGAATTGAAATATTTGCTGGATGAATGATTGAACAAAGGGGCACTAAAAATCAGATGAGGTAGAAAGCTGAAAAATTAAAGGCAACCTCGTTGACAAAGGTTAAAGGTCGATCAGCTCACGTTCCCCGTTTTTCTTAACGTGAAAATGGAGATCAACCCGTCATGTGTGAACCTTCTACTAGAGCACCGCAAACGGCTCCCCAGTTCAACCTACCCACCTTCCACCAAGAATATGTGCGTCAAAACGATACGCTACAGTAGTCAGGGTCAGGGATTTGGCTAAAAATATGGCAGTCCTGCTGCTTTGCTGTTGGGCAAAGGCCGAATGTTTTTCCGTAGGCTGGCTGAAGGCGCTTCGTCGTCATCGACTTAGGCAGACTCAGACTGTGGTTCAAAGATGTCTAACTAGAGATGGCTGGTCAAGTTCGTTTAGGGTCTCGCCGATGGTGTCTCTATGAGCCTGATATCCGTACCAGACACCCCGGCGATTGTCCGGCTCGACAATATTGGTGTGACCTACCCAGATGGCCATGTGGCGCTTCAATCCGTCTCGCTACAGCTCAATCGGGGAGAATTTGCTGTTGTTTTAGGCGCGTCGGGAGCGGGGAAGTCGACCCTGCTGCGCACGATTAATTACCTCACCCCACCCAGCCAAGGGAGCGTATGGGTGAGTGGACTGGGTGAGGCTGGGGGTCACGGCCTGCAGCCCTTAACGGATGCCGACGCGGTGCGATCGCACCGGCAGCAAACCGGCATGATCTTTCAACAGCACCAGCTGATCGAGCGTCAGTCAGCCCTCCAAAATGTGCTCATGGGCAGGCTTGCCTACTATTCTTTCTGGCGCAGCTTGCTGCCCTTACCTCAACCAGACCAGCAGCTTGCCCTCGACTGTCTGCAGCGGGTGGGCCTGATTGATAAGGCCCTCACCCCGGTTAAAAACCTCAGTGGCGGCCAACAACAACGGGTGGGGATTGCCAGAGCCCTCGCCCAACAGCCCCGGCTGATGCTAGCCGATGAACCCATTGCCAGCCTCGATCCCGCTAGTGCTCATGGGGTGCTGTCGCTGTTGCGCACCATCTGCAAAACCGACGGCATTGCGGCGCTCTTGAGTCTACATCAGGTGGAATTTGCGATGGCCTATGGCGATCGCATTATCGGCTTGGCCCAGGGGAGTGTTGTGTTTGATGCGGCTCCCGACCAGGTCAGCGATCGTGATTTAGAGCAGATTTATCATCCTTCTGTCGGACGGCAACCCACGGCGAAACCCCAGCCCATCTAATGAATCCTGGTTGCCGGATTTGAGTGGAGCTAAGGAAAGGTCGTCCCGCATCAAGCAGCCCTGTCGGTCAGGCAAGAGACATCGGTTTTCACGCTAGATTAATTCAGGCAAGATCACGCACAAAAGCGCCTTTCAGCGCATTAGCAACCAAGCATTAGAGCATCATGATTGAACTTAGGGTGAAACGCAGTTTCTCTGGCATCGTTTTAATGGGATTCGTGGCGATCGCCGGCTGTAATAGTCCGTCTACCGTAGATGCCACCGCCGACGGCGCATCGGATTCAGCAGCCGCTAGCGACAATCCTGACAAGCTGGTCGTGGCCTTGCTGCCCGACGAAAACGCCGCCACCATTATTCAGGACAATGAAGGGCTATCCAACTATCTCGCCGAAACCCTCGATAAAGAAATTGAGCTTGTGGTCACCACCGACTACTCTTCAATGATCGAAGCCGCCAGCAACGGTCGCGTTGACCTCGCCTACTTTGGCCCTCTCTCCTATGTGCTAGCCAAGACCAGGAGCGACATTGAGCCCTTCGCTGCCCGGCTTGAAGACGGCTCTACCACCTACACCTCGGTCATTATTGGCAACGTCGAAGCGGGCGTCGATGAGTTTGCCGATATCGCCGGACAGACTGTGGCCTTTGGCGATCCCGCCTCCACCTCCAGCCGCCTGTTTCCCGAGCTGACCTTGACCCAAGCCGACCTCACCGCTGGCGAAGACTACGAAGCGGTTTTTTTGGGCGCTCATGATGCGGTCGCCCTGGCAGTCCAAAACGGGAATGCCCAGGCGGGCGGGCTTAGTCGCCCGATTTTCGATTCCTTAGTCGAAGTGGGCACCCTCGACCCGAGTCAGGTCGTGGTGATTGCCGAGTCGGAGCCGATTCCCCAGTATCCTTGGACCCTGCGTTCTGATTTAGACCCCGAACTCAAAGCCGACATTCGTGCCGCCTTTCTTAACCTTGACGATGCGGCCATCCTGGCTCCCTTTAAAGCCGATGGCTTTGCCGAAATGACGGATGAGGACTACGACGGCATCCGTCAAGCGGGTGAGATGCTCGGCCTCGACCTGGGCGAATTTGTTCAATAGCGCAACCCCTGATGAACAGCTCTACCGACCCCATTTCTGATGAATCCATTAGCTGCCTGTTGCGTCAATACCAGCGGGGATGGCGGCAGCAAATGATGCGGACGCTCCTGCTGGGGGGTGTGATCGTCATTAGTTTTGTCGTAGTAGAGCTGTTCGATGGCGAGCGGCTGGTCGAAGGCATTCCAGCAATTATTCAACTCCTGGGCGAAATGCTGCCTCCGGATTTTAGCCGCTTTCCTCAGTGGATTAGGCCCATTGTCGATACGCTGGCGATGAGCGTTGCGGGAACGGCGATCGCTGTCGGTCTCTCCTTACCGCTGTGCTTTTTAGCAGCCCGCAATACCACGCCGCACCCGGTACTGTTTCACCTGACGCGGACGCTCTTGAATATCGCTCGGGCCATTCCTGAACTCATTCTCGGGATGATTTTGGTCGCTGCTGTGGGGTTTGGCAAACTGCCGGGGACGCTAGCATTAGGGCTGCATTCTGTCGGCATGGTGGGCAAATTTTTTGCGGAGACCATTGAGCTCAGCGATCCGGCCCCCGTCGAAGCCGCTCGCTCAGTCGGGGCTACCGGACCTCAAGTGATTGTCCATAGCGTGTTGCCCCAGGTATTTCCGCAGATGGCCGATATCACCTTCTATCGATGGGAATACAATTTTCGGGCGTCAATGGTCCTAGGTGCAGTCGGGGCCGGAGGGATTGGCCTAGAGATTATTAGCGCCCTCAGAGTTTTGCAATACCAGCAAGTTTCGGCGCTACTAATGATTGTTTTAGTGATGGTGACGATCGTCGATAGCTTGAGCAGCTATTTGCGAACTGGCTTTGTCAAATGAGCGGCACAGAGAAGCAATCCTAACCCCATACATTGTCTACTTCTCATCATTCTCAGTGTGGCGCGATCACCAGATCGTTGGCGTCGGCAAAGCATCGGGAAAGGCTACTTACACGCTGTGCAGCCCTTACAGCAGAATTCGGAATGCGGATGTTCGAAGTTCGGAAACAAAGCCTCGTCAAGAGAGCGTTTTAACGATCTGTAGTGGCCTGATCAAACTGCGACCCGCTATACACCAACCAATACAGTGAGTTTCAGAACAGTTCGTCATGGCACATAGAGAAGATTTGGGGCGGTATAAGTGTGTAGGAGATGGGCAGGAAAGGCTCCCCTGTGATGCCGATATGACATAGTGGAAGCAAAAATACCGTGCAAATTACGATTAACCTCCCACCAGATTTAGAACAAGACTTGATTCGCCAGGCTTCTCAGTCCAACATTCCCCTGCAAACCTTGATTTTGCAAGCCCTGCGCCAGGTCACTCAACCCGCCGCTGAAGCGACTTCACAGTGGCCAGAGATGGTCTTGTCTTACGAAGGCAACCCTGACTTTCCCGCCTTTGAATCCTACCGCGACGAACTCCTACCACCCCGTGAACCAGAATTGTTTTGATGCGCTATCTCCTCGATACCTGCGTCATCAGCGACTTCATCAAAGGTGAAGCTGGAACGATCGCGAGATTTAAGCAAACGCCACCGGCTGACGTGGCTATCTCAGCCATCACTGTCATGGAACTACGCTACGGCTTAGCGCTCAACCCACAACGGGCTCAAAAAATTGAACCCACGATCGCGAGCATTTTATCCTCTGCAAACATCCTGCCTTTCAGCAACGCCGAAGCCGAACAGGCTGCTCAAATCCGGGCTGTGCTTAAATCTCAAGGACAACCTATCGGCGCTTACGATGTCTTGATTGCCGCTACTGCCCTGCAACATAAGTTGATTATGGTTACCGCAAACCAGAAAGAGTTTGGGCGAGTTGCCAGTTTACAGGTACAGAATTGGCGGCAAAACTAAACGAGTCGCGATCGCCAGATTATCGGCGTCGGCAGCGTCGGCAGAGAACCCAGAAAAGCGACTTACACGCTGTACAGCCCTGATACCAATACGTTGAGTTTCAGAACAGTCCGTTATGGCACTCAGAGTAAGAGATTTGGCTAGCAATTGACAGACAGAAGTTGAACCTTTAGGATGATAGACTGTCTATAACGATAATCATTCTCAGAAAAACCCGTTAGTCCCTTCAAGCCTTTGCAGGAGAGCGCTCCATGCCCCAACTCTTTCCTTCTCGAACCAGTCTATTATTGGCCTCCTCGGTGGCGATCGCCCTCGGTCTGGGCAGTTGTGCTGCCCCTTCAACCACCAGTGAAGCTGAGTCTTCCGAATCTGAGGTGACTGCTTCTCCAGAAGAGACGCTGCAGGTGGTGACGACCATTCTGCCCATCACCCAATTCACCAACGCCGTCGCTGGCGATCGCGCTGAGGTGGTGCAACTGTTGCCCACCAACGTCGGCCCCCACGACTATCAGGCGACACCCGGCGATGCTCAAGCCATCACCAATGCTGATGTGCTGGTCAAAAATGGGCTGGAGATGGAATTTTTCCTGGATGACATGATCGAAAACGCGGGCAATGCTGAGCTGGCGATCGTTGACTCTAGTGAAGGGATAGAAACTCTCGCCTATGCTGCTGACGACGGCCATGACCACGCTAAGGAAGCGGGGCATGATCATGCGGAAGGGGCAGCCCATGACCACGATCATGACCACGCCGAAGGCGAAGCCCATGATCATGCTGAAGGCGAAGCTCACGACCATGACCATGCCGAAGGCGAAGCGCATGACCATGCCGAAGGCGAAGCCCATGACCACGGTCATGCGCATGGTGAATTTGATCCGCACGTTTGGTTAGATCCCAAACGGGCGATCGAACAGGTGGAGAATATTCGTGATGGATTGATTGCCGCCGATCCCGAAGGTGAAGAAGAATACACGGCCAATGCTGAAGCGTTCATTGCTGACCTACAAGCCCTGGACGCAGATATTAGTGAACAGCTGGCTCCCTTTGAAGGACAGACCTTTGTGGTGTTCCATGACTTTGCTAGCTACTTTGCCGAAAGCTACGGACTGCAATCCGAAACACTGTTGGGCATTCCCGAAGAAAATCCCTCGCCCGAAGATGTCAAGCGGGTAATGGATACGGTGCAGGCCGAAGGGCTGAAAACCATTCTGACGGAGCCCCAGGCGGAGCAGGGGTCGTTTGATGCGATCGCCGGCGACTTGGATATTAACGTCAGTGTGTTTGATCCTCTCGAAACGGGTAACTCCGAAGCGGTACAGCCCGACTACTACCTCACCACCATGCGCCAAAATGCTGATAATCTCGTGGCGAGCTTTGAGGGCTCTAGCCAGGCATGGCAACCTCTCTGGATTCACCAACCGGCGGCGGCTTTCCCCCAGCGGGTCGGCCTACGGTTTTAAGCGATACAGTTTCTTGGTGCAGTCAGGAGTTAGCGGTTGAACGATCCGGTTTTAGTCGTGCAAGGATTAACGGTGTATCGCGGGACGCATCCAGCGGTACAGGACGTTTCCTTTACCGTACCAGCGGGCACCGACACCGCGATTGTAGGCCCCAACGGAGCTGGAAAAAGCACCCTGATTCAGGCGGTGCTGGGCATTTTGCCACGCCACTCTGGGGAAGTGTCGGTACTGGGACAACCTCTATCTGCTAAGGGATATCTGCCCCCGGCAGTGCGTCAGCGAATTGCTTATTTACCCCAAAGCTTTTTGTTTGATCGCCGCATTCCCATCACGGTGTCTGAACTGGTGGGCCTGGGGTGGGACCGCATTGGGCCACAACTGCCCTGGGTGGGTGGCCGGGAACGCCGGCATGCGGTGCGAGCTGCGCTGAACCAGGTAGAGGCTTGGCCGTTGCGCAATCAGATCGTGAGCAGTCTGTCAGGTGGAGAAACTAAGCGGGTGCTGCTGGCCTATTGTCTGGTGCGGCCCCGGGCCCTGTTGATTTTGGATGAAGCCCCGGCCGGTCTGGATGTCTTGGGTGAGTCGGAGTTTTATCAATTGCTGTATCAGCTCAAGCAGGAACAGGGTTGGGCCATTTTGCAGATTTCCCACGATCTGGATATGGTGCGCCGCAGTTGCGATCGCGTCCTCTGCATCAACCGCAAACTGCTGTGCCAGGGAACGCCAGAGCAAGCGCTGGCCCCCGAGCAGTTGTCCCTCGCCTACGGGTCAGATTTCGTTCGTTATCACCATTCCTGCTAGAGGCGTGGGGAATGGGGTAATTGATTCTTTTGGAGAGCCCGGAGGAGGGCACGCAGTCATTTGCCGGTAGGTTCGCATTGAGCGCAGGCGGGTTAGGCTGTTTCTGTCGTGATGAGTTCAACCTGAACAGCTAGCAGAAAATGAGTTTCTAGCTCTTTCAAAGAACCCTGGGCAATCCGCAGAAATCTAACATAGTCATTTCGATACTCTCGTCCATCGCCTTCAGCAATATTGGCTGGAATTGAAATCGCCGCTCTCCGAATCTGTGAAACCATGCCATAAACTTCTGCTTTCGGAAAGGTTTGCGTGATGCGATAGCAAACTGCCGCCAATGCTATTCCCTTTTGCCAAACTTCCAAATCGCGATAAGACTGAATTTTTCCCTCCCGCCATCCCACACATCTCCAAACCCGATTCTCTTTTCCTATTCTTCCCGCTCTCCACTCCCTAAAACTTGCCGTGGCAAGCCTTAGCGCCGCTGACCGTCGTCGGTGACATCGCGACCGGCACCGTCAGTTGTCTTTGCTTGAGGCGCTTGGATTGAAACTCAATTAAAGCCGAATGTTGTTTTTGCATAGGGACAGCATTTTTTGAGGCCGCTCAGCCAGCATGAAATTCAAAGTACCTATGCACTCTTTTTAGGCCAGGTAAAGACAAAAGTGCTTCCTTCTCCCATGGCCGATCGCACTGTAATTGTGCCCCCCTGTTGGCTAACCAACTTTTTCACAATGCTGAGACCAATGCCCGTACTTTCAATCGTGTCGCGACTGTTTAGCGTCTGGAATACATCAAAGATGCGCTGATGGAACTCTGGGGCAATACCTGGACCGTCGTCGGTGATGGCAAATTCAATCATGTCATCTTGGTCAATAGCGTGTATGCGGACTTCACCGTCTGGGCGATCGTGATACTTGACGGCATTGCCAATTAAATTATCCAGCACCTGCTGCAACAGCAGCTTTTGGGTGTGAATTGTGGGCAGCGTGTTAGACAATGTGATGCGAAATTGAGACGGGATCACCAGCAGTGCCGCAATTTCTGTGACCAGCGCGTGCGTGTCGACTTTCTCTGGCAAGATACTCTGCCGACCCGCTCGCGAATAGCGCAGTAATCCATCGATAAAGCCTTCCATCCGACGGACGCGCCCCTGCAGCAGGTCTAACTGTCGCTGATTTTCATCCGAGATATTGCCCTGCAAATCTTCTTCTAGCCAATTGGCGAGATTTGCGATCGCTCTCAGCGGCGACTTCAAATCATGCGAGGCGACGAAAGCGAATTCGTCTAACTCTCGATTGCGAATTTCTAGAGCTTCGGTCGTCTCAACCAAAAGATGATTTACGGCAGTCAGGGTAGTCGCTCGTTCTTCCAGTGTCGAAATCAGCTCACTTTGCTGAATGGCGATCGCTAATTGAACCGATAAATCATCCAGTAGCGCCAGTTCACTCTCCTGCCACTGGCGAAAACCGCGGCAGTGATGAGCAATAAACAGCCCCCATAATTTGGGATGCTCTAACGTCACTGCCTCGCGCAGCAAAATCGGCACGACGATGTTGGCTTTGACCTGAAATCGCTCTAGCAGTCGAACATGGCACGGCGTTAGGGAAGAATCGTAAATGTTAGCAATGACGGTTTTGTGGCCCTTCAAATAGCGCTCGGCGCCCTGATCTTGAAAACAAGTATCTTGGATGGCGGCGCCGAGGCTTTGAGTCCATCCAGCGGTGACAGATTCAGCCAATACAGTGCCGCTCATGTCAGATTCAAAGCGATAGACCAGAGTCCGGTCACAATTCAGCAGTTGACGAGTGCCTTTAACCGTCGTGTCCAAAATCGTGGCCAAGTCCCGTGACTGACTGATGCGCAGGGCCACCCGTGCCATGAGCCGCTGCTGTTGCTGTTGGCGGGCAATCCGCTGGCGTAAACGCTGCTGTAGCAAGGCTAATCGCACCGCCTGAGTTAAGCGCTCAGAAGCCAGTTGACTTTTGACTAAATAATCCTGTGCGCCCATTTTCATCGCCTCAACCGCGACCTGTTCACTGCCCTGCCCAGTAAGCATAATCACGGCTGGCAAAGGCTGAATTTTAGTACTGAGCACCTGCAAAAACTCTAATCCATCAATGTCTGGCAGGAGATAATCCAATAGAACGACATTAGGGTGGTGCTGCAGAAACATTTCTAGACCAACTTCGCCACAGTCGCTCTCCAAAATTGTGCAGTCGCTCATCTCAGCCCGACTCAGATAGCGGCGATAGGTCAGGCGATCAGCCTCAGAATCATCAATTATCAAAATCTTGCAGTCTGAATCTACGCTCTCGCCAGTGGCATGCATGGGTTAACTGTCCTTGATGAAGGTTGTGGCGATCGCTCATTTAAAGGCTAGTCGTGTCGCCAATTGCCGACAAAATGGTCTAGGTGAAGACATTACCGCGCCTGTTCTGCAAAACTCAATTGAGAGATGAAATCGTGATAGTTTCCCTGTTGAACTGTTTTAGCTGCACATTTCACTTCCGCCACGGTTTTATTGAAAACCGCGCACTGTCTCATTACCTTAATCAATCATCAGACTAACGCTAAAGTATGGAGAAAACGACTGTAGATAATTCCATGGAACCTTCTGCATCATCGGCAGCGGCATCGCCAATCGATGCTGATCGAGCTCTAGAGCAAGAAATTCGTCAGACCCGTAAGTTTTCCGTGGCAGCGGCGATCGCCCAAGAGGGTAGCGATTTTCTGAAAGGAGAATCTCTGGTGCCGCCGCTGGTGCGGGTCAAAAATGAGCTGATCGTGTTTATTCGTAATCATTTGTCGGATCCTGAAGGGGCTTTGCAGGCGATTCTGCTGGACGACATTCAGGCAGACGATGTGGTGTGCAGTCGTTATTTCGAGGCGCCGCTGCAAGCGTTGATCGAACTGGTGCAACCGCTAGTTACTCAAGAGGCAGCACTATGGGCCTTTGTGCGTCGGGTCGATATGCGGTGGGGGCAACTGTATGGCGAGCGGCCTCATTTCGAAGTTCCCGGTCAGCCGCCCCACCCGGATGATCAGTACACGGTGACGTCAGTGCGATCGCAGCTGCAAGATTTGCTCGCGATCGCCCAACGTCACTCCGTCTAAAACGCGCCCTTGCCATGCCCCAGCCAGCCTCGTCCCGGCCTGATATCGCTTATATTCCCACGCCCTATGATGCAGTAGATGCCATGCTGCAGTTGGCTCAGGTCAGCTCCCATGACGTGCTGTACGATCTGGGCTGTGGCGATGGTCGCTTGTTAATTCGAGCCGCCCAGCAGTGGGGCTCGCGGGGCATTGGCATTGACATCGACGCGGACTGTTTGCAGTTGGCCCATCGCCATGTGCAGGCTGCTGGTGTTGCCGATTTGGTGACCCTGCAACAAGGGAACTTATATGCCAGCGATGTCACTGAGGCTACGGTCGTCATGCTGTATTTGCTGCCCCATCTCAACTTGCGCCTGCGCCCTCGATTGCGGCAGCAGCTCCGCTCAGGCGCCCGGATTGTGTCTCATCAATTCGATATGGGCGACTGGGCGCCTGACCAGCAAATACAGCTGCCTGATTCAGCGGAAGAATCGACCCTATATCTTTGGAAAGTGCTCTGAGGGCTCATCGGATCACTCCTCAATGCTTTAGCAGCAAGGGAGCAGCCTACACTTACATATCGAGGCAGGCGCAGTAATGCTTATCCCGTCAGACCTCTGACGAGACTGAATGACTTGCTTCGTGCTTCGTAACTTGTCAACTTGCCGATAATGGGCCGGTTGGAGCGGTTTCAACGCATGAAAGCCCATTGGCGCTGAGTTACTACGAATTATAAAATTATTTAAAACTGCGTAAAGCTCGATGCAATGATTGTTAGGGGCTCATAACCCTTATGCAATAAGGATTTTACTCAAGCTTTAAATTCAAAATCTATTTTTGTACACCACTGCCGACAGGAAATCGGCACATCTGATGAGGCCATCATGATCGAAAGAATTCTTCTGGCAGACTCCGGTAGCGGCAACACTGAAGCCATGATGAAAGTACTTCTAGAAATTCCGCTGATTCAGCGGGCGTCTATCACAGTACTCCATGTCGTGCGGCCTCGAATATCTGCCAAAAGAATGGAGGAAAAGCTGGCCGAGGGTGAGCAGATTTTAGACAAAATCGTCAAAACCCTCAATTTGGATGCAGCTATGACATCCACCGTGCTGCGCGAAGGCGACCCTAAGGATGTCGTGCTTCAGGTGGCCAATGAAACCAATGCTGATTTAATTGTCCTGGGCTCACGCGGATTAGAAGGCGTTAGGGCGATTTTAGAGAATTCTGTTAGTCAATACGTGTTTCAGCTGACTTCGCGCTCCATATTATTAGTCAAAGACGATCTGTTAGGCATCAAGCCCATCAAGCGTGTCCTAATCGGCATGGATCAATCAGCTTCTGCGCAGGCGGGCCTGAAGCTGGGCATCGACATGCTGCGAGATATTCCCAATGGCGAACTGTGGCTAGTACGTACTGTTTCTAATATTAGGAAGCGACTATCCAGGGAGACGGAACCCGATCCTAGTAAAGATCAAATATTGATGGCGGCGGCTGCCGAAGCCCGACGCTATGGTATTAAAACCACTTTGGCAGCGCCCGAGGGTAAGGCCGGTCTGCGAATCTGTCAGCTCGCTGACGACAAGCGAATTAATTTAATTATCTTGGGCTCGCCCGAGCGCCGTCCCTCTGTTGCCAAGGGACTGCCTGATATTGACCGCCTGTTAGGCTCTTCTTTATCTGACTTTGTGCGAGTCAACACGCCTTGTCCAGTCCTATTGTCCCGCGTTCCGGATTGACGCCGATTCCGCAAGTGACAGCTACCTGACCTAAATTGAGCGAGGAGTCTGGTTCCTTTCCTTAACGCTGATATGCCAATCAGCAATGCAAGTATCTGTCAGGGTCGCCTCGGTGAAATCCGTATGAAGGGCTCGAACGCTATTGAGGGTAACCACCTGTAAGTTTCGCGCCATTGAGGTCGGCGCCGCTGAGAGTGGCACCGTTAAGGTTGACTCCACGAGGTTGGCATTCATTAGGTTGGTGCCTCTGAGTCCGGCACTGCAGAGATCGATCGCAACCTTAGGATTTTCTTCTCTCCATCGATTCCCAACCTTGCTGGCTTGTCTAAGCAAAGTGACCTGTGCTTCGTTTGCCATGGCCGTTCAGTCCGTCTCATCGTCTCACCCTAAATTTATAGCAATCCGTGGATAGATCCGGTCAGTCAATGAAAGCTTGGTCAACGACTTGCCGAAAGGGTTGGCCAGACTGAATCTGTTTTCGCATGCGGTTTTTCAAAACAAACCATTGATGCTCAATGGGATTTAAATCCGG
>JBCCJU010000061.1:0-31063 GCA_039027715.1 Cyanobacteria bacterium P01_C01_bin.120 | reverse complement strand
GAGGGGCCGTAACGGTTTCGACGTTTTGACGAAAGTCATTCTGTGATTCAGACCGAGAGGGAGTCTACTCTCGTTAATCCAGGCTCAAAACAAACGTAACTGCGAACAACATCGTTCCTTTTGCTCGCAAAGCCGCACCTGTTGCAGCTTAATAACAACTTAAGTTAGCGAGCGTCTATGGTCTGACTCCGTTAAGGACCGTGGACAAACCCCAACGGATGCTCCCTAAGCGTGTCTTTGGTAATGCTTAGGGCTAAGCCTCTACCAAAGCATCCCACCGCTAGGGACAATTAGCGGTTCCCGCCTTGAGGACTAGATAGGCTAAGTCTGTGAATGAATGGGATGTTACTACTCGAAGCGGACACGGGTTCGACTCCCGTCGGCTCCATTTCAGAAATTTTACGAGCGCTAGTTAGTCTACTGGTTTGCCATGATTCACGCCGCACAAGATATGGATGCCGGTGCGCTTAATGATGGCTTATGTGAACTTTATTGTGCTTTATTGAATATTTTTTCTATCTAGAGTTTGTTGTCCGAACTCAAAATTTTGGGCATGTTTATACTGTGAGAGATAGCACTGACGTTGATGGTCGATGCGTCAGCGATCGCGCTTAGGCTCCACTGTAAACTTTTGTCCTCACTAGCTATGAATTCTCAAAATAATTCGCATAATTTTCCTCTTTGGGCTTACTTAAAACAACCTGTTTTTAGTCGTCATCACCAACTTAAACTCAACCCCATGACTTTCTGGCATTCTCATCGCCTCAGACACCTGGAAAGATGCTGGGTAAAGGTTTACAAGCCTGAAGAGCACTACAAACCTTAGCGGTTTTGTGCATTGAAACCAGCTCTCTGCTGGTTTTTTAATATATAAGTTAAAACCTAAAAAAATATTAATATCTAGCTAAGTGGATTGAAGTCTGGTAATTAAAGTGAATTGACATAATTAAATCACTTCATCAATTAAAATTCTGAGTGAATTATCCAATGAGATGATTTTTGCTTTTTCTCATTAATCCCTTAGATAGATTTCAGTTGGCTTTTATAAATTAGTCACTACAAGACATCCCAGCGCTACTTATATTAAGAAAACCTGACATGTGAGTCTTAGCTTGCAAATAGCTCGGCTTTGCAGAGAGCCGGATTTATCTCTATGTACAGGGAAAAAAGCTTGAAAAATATATAGCAGTAAGGTTTCTTGAAAGTTGAGGTGACACTCAAGAAACCTCACGACTGCCTGTAGCGATCTGCGCAAGACGCTCCAAGGTTATCTCAACTAGCAGGGGGCACGACTGTCGTTTCTGACGCTGTTTCTACTAGCGTTGATTAAAGTCAAAACCATCCTCTGAATGAATAGGTCGTGGGATTTGATGGCTTTGCATTGAGTGATTCCCCTGAAAAACGACGGCAGCGATTCTTTCGCGGCTTTGATATCAATTGCGATGACATTGCTCGCATCGTAGTGAGTTGGATGCCAATCCTTCAACCTTGGGGATTGAGTATGAACTGGACGAGTTGGGAATATGGTGCTCACTGCGGCAACATCGTGACGGTGGGCATTGTCCATGAAAGGGTCGCCTTTTCGACGCTGTGGTGGATACTAGCGGAGCCAGGCAACTCTAACAAGATGAGCCAATACGAGTGATGGAAACGCTCTGTCGATGCTTCCCGAATGCGCACTTTGACGATTGGCGAATCGCAATGCTTGAAAGGAGCCTGTCGGGTTTAGGACTTACCGGTTGCCGTCGAATCGTTACGGGATGGCAATCTGTTAGTAGTCATTGCTCCTCAACTGGATATGCACCTGGTCGCTGATTGTGCTTTGCGCAGGGGCATGGGAACCTTCTTGGGTCGATTCAAACGCGCGGGTTCTACCTTAGAATCGACTCACTTTACTGAAGCCGAGCGTGGCGTAAGCTCTTTGCATCACTGGTCTTGGCGCTCTGCTGGTCACTCAAAACTGGTTTATGTTTGCGAATATCAGGGTCTCGGTGCCCTCAAAAAATATAGTTGGAGAGCCAAGTGCCTTTTCCGGTTAGGATTTGGCCACCTTGGTCAGCTAATCTTGAACCCTTCACCACTCTATGAAGACTTTCTATGAACTCTACAACTTTGTCCTTTTGGGCAATTAGCGCATAGGTTTCGGAAAAAGTATAGACTGCCTCCAGGGGAAGACAGTCTACCTAAGCGTTTCTATTCAATGACGTGATGCGCCGATGAAAATTGAGTGGCACTTAGTCTTCGTAGATGCGGCACTCATCAGCATCGGGATTCGCGTCACAGTATGCCTCAAAGGCCGACTTCTTCTCGCCACCTTGTTCACGCTGGTGAGAAGCTTCAGCTTGCAGTTCTTCAACGGCATCCCAAGCGGCAGCGCATTCGGCAGAACTGGCCCCTGAAGTATCGCAAGCATCGCGAGCCGCCTTAACTTCTTCCTGAATTTTGTCTTGAATGTTGTTGCTCATAAGCCCCTATTAGACTGTTTTCAACTTTTGTTTAACAATGCTGCTTAAACCAGGTATGGTCAGCAGAAATAACATCTCGGCTAGCTTAACCTGTGTCTATGACCGAAATGGTGTAAATCGTGTCAAACGTTTACATGGTGGCAGTCTAGCCGAACTTTCCTAATATTCCCTGAATAAGGAATGAAGATTTTTTGCCTTTGCTTAACTCATTACACAGGCAATGTCGCTAACCAGGCAAAAAATCTTCCCCAGGGTTTGGTTGCATCTAAATTTTGCACCAATACTGGCAAGTTAATCGACTGAATACTAAGCAGCATCAATCCGCAGCCATAATCCAATGTTGCTGAGGAGAGAATTTTGTAATTTGTTTGAGATAGAGGCTCGTATTTGGCGTAGGCTAAAACACAAGTTTGCGGCTTGTTAGCCGATTACAACGTTGCTAATGTTGGGAGTCGAAGAACAGATGGGTTGCCGCGATCGCCAGATGCTCCAGTGCTCTTGCACGTGTGAGCCACTTTAGGGAGAAGCCCATGTCTGAAACCAATAAATCGATGCAGTGGGTAAGTGCTCTGTCCACTGAGGCTTCCCTCGAAAACGCCGTTAAGGATGTGGCTGCGCAGGTTAATGGTCAGCTGCAGCAGGCGCCTGATTTTGGCCTGGTGTTTATTTCGGCTGCCTACGCCAGCGAATTTGTTCGTCTACTGCCGCTACTGCATGAAGCGCTTTCAATTCCCTGTTTGATTGGCTGCAGCGGTGGGGGCATCATTGGCACGCCGCCAGCCTCGAGTCTCGCGAAGGAGGAGGAACAGCGGCCAGGTCTCAGCTTATGTGTTGGAGTTCTGCCGGGGGTGACAGTGCAGCCCTTTACTCTGCAGGAAGATGACCTGCCTGACTTAGACAGTCCGCCGGCAGCCTGGACAGAACGGATTGGAGTCAGGGCGGCGGACAATCCCAGCTTTATTTTATTGGCTGACCCGTTTTCGGCCAGAATCACTGAGCTGCTGCAGGGGCTAGACTTTGCTTTTCCCACAGCGGTTAAAATCGGTGGCTTAGCGGGCATCAGCGGCTTCGATCGCAGTAGTGGTCTATTTTTCAACGACGTGATGCAGACAGAAGGAGTGGTGGGCGTGGCCCTCACCGGCAATATTGTGCTGGATGCTATCGTAGCCCAAGGTTGCCGCCCAATTGGGCGGCCGTTGCGCATTGCCGCTAGTGAACGAAATATTTTGTTAGAGGTGGAAGAGTGTGACGATTTTGGCGGTGAGACGCAAACGCCGTTGGCGGCACTGCAGGAAATTTTGCGGGAGCTAGATGAGGGCGATCGCGCACTGGCCCAAGATTCTTTGCACGTGGGCATTGCCCAAGACGGCTTTAAGGAAAAGCTGCAGCCCGGAGACTTTTTGATTCGTAATTTACTTGGGGTTGATCCGCGAATTGGGGCATTAGCCATCGGCGATCGCCTACGCCTTGGTCAGCGCATTCAATTCCACTTGCGCGATGCCCGCACCTCTGCCGATGACCTGGAAACGCTATTAATTCGCTACCGCAGCGAGCACAAATCGTTGGCGAGCGCTCCCATTGGAGCCCTGATGTTTGCCTGCATGGGGCGCGGCGAAGGTCTTTATCAAAAGCCCAATTTCGATTCCCACTTGTTCCAAGAGTTTGTTGGCAACGCTCCAGTCACGGGCTTCTTCTGCGGTGGCGAAATTGGTCCTGTGGGCGGCACAACATTTTTACACGGCTATACTTCCGTCTTCGGCATTTGCCGGTCAGCCCAGCCTTAAAGGGCAGACTGCGCCAGCTAGAGTTTTGGGTGATGGGTCTTTGGCTCTCGACAATGAAAAATAGGCGCTTCAACAGAGAGCAGGAAAACATGGCAGCCTCTCTCGCCCCAGCAAGATGGTCACTCTAAGCCTTGCCTCATCACTCACCTGGAGTCCTCCGGGCCAGGTTTCCATGCGGGCAAACAGCCATTTGCCTCAACTTTCTCGATTCGGCCAGCCAAACCACCGCCGACATCGCTACATTTAGCGTGATCAAAGAAATTACTTGCATTTGTGAAAAATCTGCATATCCTTGTGTGGAATAGGAAAACATGGGGGAGAAGCATGAGACCCCGAGACTATCAAAAAACTAGATTTAGATTTGGCGTCTGGGCACTATCGGCCTCTGCGATCGCAGGGCTGATGACGCCGACGGCAATTATCGCTCCAGCTCGAGCCGCTGTTTTACACGGCTGGAATTTTGATCCCGCCACTAAAGCGCTAACAATTACTCTGCCAGATGGCATCACGCCAGAATTTTTTCTGCTGGCTGAGCCGGCCCGCATTGTTCTCGAAATTCCCGACACTACTTTGGGCACCTTGACCACTGCTCAAGCGTATGCCGGCGCGGTGCGCAGCATCCGCCTGATGGAAGCAGCCGACGGTTCGCGCTTGGTCCTCGAATTAGCGCCCAACACTCGACTCGATCCTCGCCATGCCGAACTGACTGCGATCGCCCTCGACAATGGCCAAACGCAGTGGAGCCTGCAGCCACTGTTGCAAGACAGTCCACCCGCGCCCATCGCGGCAGGGACATCAACAGCGGACACTGATGTGGCGAATTCACCAGCGGCGTCCGAGTCCACCAACGGCGCAGTCCCGCCTTCCGTGGCGAGTGCTCCAGAGCCGTCGCTGTCAACGGCCTCGGAGGAAAGTGCATCAGGCGAGGGAGATGTGGCGGAATCGTCTGAAGAGTCAGCGGTGATTGAGTCCCCTGATTTCACCGAGACTGAAATGGAGGTAACTGACTCAGCGACCGAGCCGGCAGCGATTGACGGAGCAGAGACATCTGCTGATACCGAGGCGGCTTCTGCATTGTCAGCGCCAGCGCTACCCGCAGAGAGCCCATCTCTACCAGAAATTGCCAATACGGCGACGGTGGGAGCCGTGCAATCGTTGCCAGATGAGATTGCACCACCGGTCTCTGAAACGGCTGATAATGCTGAGACCAGGAATTCAGCTGCTGATGGTGCTGAGATAGAAGATACAGCTGATGATGAGTTAGTTGAGTCGGTGCCAGCAGCGATAGCGGCCCCCGCTGCCGTCGCGACAGAGACAGCAACGGACTCTGTGGCAGCAGTTGCCGAGGAGTCCGTGCCGATTCCAGTGACCACAGCAGATGTGCCCCCAGCGCCTTCAGAGGCGGCTGCCGAAGAGTCTGCGCTGCCCGACATTGCGCATGAAGTCACTGCTGAAGTGGTGCGATCGCTGCCGACCGGTCCTGATCCTCTGGCAGATGTGAATACTGAGGCTGCCACGCTAGCTGGGATCACGGTAGAAAATTTGGATGCTTTACCACCGGGAGAAGTTCCCGCAGCCCCGATGGCACCGTCCGCTTCTTCTCAAGCGGCAGTATCGGTGCCATCTCTGGCAGAAGCCGATAGCACCCCGGCGCCGGCGGCCCCGGCTCTGGCTAGTGAGCCCCCGGCCAACCAAGATCTAGCTGCCGCCACGAGCACCGCTGGGCAGCCTGCTAACCAAGTGCGCCCGCCCAATTCTGTCAATGCATCGCCCGTGCAGGCAGTGCCGACTGAGCCGCCGCTGGCGCCCGCCGTGGCGACCGTGCCAGCCGCCGAGACGGTAACGCCGCCGATTCCGCTGCCGCCAGCGGTGACAGCTCCGCCAGCGATCGCCGCGACGGCGATGGAAGTTCCCAGCCTGCCAGGCCCCCCCCCAACCTGGAGCGATCGCACTGCAAGTAGCGATGTGGCAAACCAAACAGGTCCCTCTGCCGCACCGGCGGCGTCTGCGACCGCATACATTACTCAGTCACCGCCCACGGTGGCACAGGCAGCCGTGGAGGGCTCCACGGCATACATCACGCAATCGCCGCCTCGAACTTCGGCAGTAGGGCCTGCGACGGCATACATCACGCAATCGCCGCCGTCGACAGCGGCTGCGCCTCCGGCGACGGCATACATTACTGAGCGTCCACCGACCACCGTGGCGTCGGCGCCAACAGCGGCTACCGAATACATCACTGAACCACCGCCCATCGCCGCGCCCTCGACAGCGGCTACCGAGTATATCACCGAGCCGCCGCCCAGAGCGACAGCCTCGACGAGCACAGCCGCCACGGCATCTACTGCCGCCCCTCCGACAGCTGCTCCAGCGGGTACCGAAGTGGCGACAGTACCCCCACCGCCGAGAGCAATTGCCGCTTCCTCGACTAGCGATACACCGCCTTTCTTGCCAGCGCCATCGGCCTCTGACGACGATGCACCGCGCGAGCGTCCCACGATTCCGCCACCACCGACAAGGGCCGTCGGCGGGCCGGACACCGTGCCGTTTGGTGCACCCTTGCCACCGACCGAAGCAGGACAATCAGAGCTGCAGGGCTATAACTCGCTTTTGCCGGCAGGAACGTCACTGCCCCTGCAATATACTGGTGCAGCGCCGTTGACATTGGCGGCAGACAAGCCGGTTGAGCAGGCTCTTTCCCTAACTGAGGATATTTACGATGCCGATACCGGAGCATTATTGCTGGCTGCCGGCACGCAGGTTTGGGGCCGCTTTGAGAACATTGACGATAACGATCGCCGATTTATTGCCGAATCGGTAGTCTATGGCCGCGATCGCTTTCCTCTGGCAGCCGAGTCGGACCAGATTGCTGGTGTCCAGCAGTCACGTGATAGAAATCTCGCCATCACATCCAGTATTGAGTCTGCCACAATTACCGCTTTGAGCGGTTTTCCCGGCATCGGTCTAATCGGTGGCGCTGCTATTGGTGCCCTGACTAGCTTTGTTCAGTCTCCAACCATCGTGGCGATTGCCCCCGGCACCGTGCTCGCGGTCGAGGTGACCTCCGAAAACTCGTCAATTGCCGGCGACGCCGAGCCCGAATAGCGCTGATGTTGAGGAAAATCACTTGAGAGGCTGCGTAGTCTCCAACCAGCCGCTAAGCATTTTCGCGGCATGGTGCGGTCCTCTATCTACAGGTCTTCCTGTCGCCCTTGCAGCCAGTAGGTTAACATTTCACCTTTGCCCTTCACGTCGATGAGCCCTCGTGATTCGAAAATATAGTGAGCTTTGAGCTGTTCATACACGGCGGCGGTGACTTGGATGCGATCGCAAACTCCCTGCGATTCCATGCGGCTGGCAACGTTAACGGCATCCCCCCACAAATCGTAAGAAAACTTCTTCAGACCAATGACGCCGGCGACCACAGGGCCGGTATCAATGCCAATGCGCAGGCTAAAGCTAGAACGGTCTTGTCGCCGAAACTGGGCGATCGCCGCTTGCATATCAAGCGCCATTTCAGCGATCGCCTGAGTATGGTCGGTTAAGGGGCTAGGCACGCCGCCTACAACCATGTAAGCATCGCCAATGGTCTTAATTTTTTCGAGCTGGTGACGCTCGGCCAGATGGTCAAAAGCCGAAAAAATCTCGTTGAGCAGATCAACCAGTTCCGTCGGCGCCAAGGCCCCCGCCATCTCAGTAAAGTTGACAATATCGGCAAAGAGAATCGTTACTTCGTCAAAGCGATAGGCAATGGACTGACTGCTGCGCTTAAGCTGGTCGGCAATGGAGGCCGGCAGAATATTGAGCAAGAGCTTTTCCGAACGCTCCTGCTCAATGCGCAAGGCTTCTTCAATTTCTTTGCGATCGGTGATATCGGTTAAAAAACCTTCCACGACGGCTGAATCCGACTGTTGATGCGCCACCGGAATGCCCTTTTCCAAGACCCATTTTTCCTGGCCGTCGGCGGTCAAGATGCGATAAGTCATTTGAAATGGGTTGCCGTCTGACAGCGAGTGCTCAATTTCACCCTGTACATAGCTGCGATCGTCAGGGTGAATAAGTCGTTCAAAAGGCACAGCCTGCTCTCCCAGCAAATCACTGGGCGCATAACCCGTCAGGTTGTAGCAGCCATCGCTGACAAATTCGAGGTTCCAGTGAGTATTGCAGTGGCGACGATAAGCCATGCCAGCTAAGTTGCCTAGCAAAGTTGATAGAGTACGTTGGCTTTCTCGCAGAGCTTCCTGGGCGTGACGTCGCTGCGTGATGTCAGCCACGGTGCCTTCGTAATAAAGAATCGTGTCGTGCTCGTCCTTTACGGCTCTGACGTTTTCCGAGACCCAGATGATTTTTCCATCCGCTTGATATACTTGCGACTCAAACCCAAAGACTGCATTCTGTGAATGTAGGCGCTGCAGCATGGTTCGCCGTCGCGCTTCGTCAACATAAAGGCTGTCAATATTGATCGCCTGGGCCATCATTTCATTTGGACTGCGATAGCCATACATTCTTGACAGCGCCGGATTGACACTTAAATAAGCAGCGTCTGGGCTCGCTTGGAAAATGCCCTCAGCGGTATTTTCAAAAATGCTGCGATACTTCTCTTCGGCTTTTTGCAGGGCAATATCTGACTGACGTTTTTCCGTGATGTCACGGGCGACCCAAATCACTCGATTGTCAGGCATCGGTGAGATGATGGCGCTGTACCAGGCAATGTTGTCGAAGTCATCGAGCGCGGTCTGCCCGCTGGCATCATTCCCCTGCTGCCAATCGCCAATCGGCAGACTATACTCTAGCCGCACAGGTTTGCGAGTATTCAGGGCCTGTTGAATATGTCGCATAAACAGACTGGCTTGATAGGGCGGCAGCACTTCATATACCGTTTTGCCAACCCGCTCTTTACCAGGGCTATAAAGCAACTGTGAGTTGGTGGCGACCATACTGAGATAGTGACCGTCACCGTTAAACACGGTGATGACGTCCGTCATCGCTGCAAAAAGCGCCCGCATTTCAGCTTCAGAAGCTCGCAGGGCTGCTTCAATGCGGTGACGTTCACGAATTTCAGAAAGCAGCCGCTGATTAGACTCGGTCAGCGCTGCTGTACGCCGAGCCACGCGCAGCTCTAATTCTTCCTTGGCTCGCTGCAGCGCGACTTCGGCTGCTTTCCGCTGGGTGATATCTTCGACGGTGCCTTCATAGTAAAGTAGCTCACCGTGGGAGTTGTAAACGGCACGAGCGTTTTCCGCAATCCAAATGATCGTGCCATCGTGGCGATAAATTTGCGATTCGAAATCAGTAACGCCATCATCTCGCTGCAGAGCTTGGATAAATTCACCGCGTCGATGGGGATCGACATACAGCTGCTGCTGAATGTTGGTTAGATCTCGCATCATCTCTTCCGCGGACTGGTAGCCATAAATCTTGGCCAAGGATGGGTTGGCGCTTAGATAGCTGCCGTCTGGAGTCGTTTGAAAGATACCCTCAACCGCATGCTCAAAAATGTTGCGATATTTGGCTTCGGCTTCCCGCAGAGCCTGTTCCGCGCGATCGCGCTCAGTAATGTCGATGCCAACTGTAAAAGCGGCTTTGCCCTGGTTGTACTTCTGCGCCACAATCAAAAAGCGGCGCTCTTCTCCGGCTACCTGGGCGGAAAGCTCGCGATAAGCATCAAGCTGGTTGCTGGCAAAAAATTCTTCTACAAACGTGTTGAACTGATTGCTCGTGTGCAGAAAGCCGATATCCTGTCCCACAAACGCCTCTGCCGGCATGCTGAAGGTTTTGGCAAGATGATTATTAACGCCCAGATAGCATAAGTCAGCGCTAATCCATGAAACGATTCCAGGTACGGCATCAAGAATAGCCTGAAGTTGGTCACGGGCTGCCGTCAGGCTTTGTTCTGCCTGGCTGCGCTCAACAACTTCAGTCACCAAGTTATCGTTCGACTCTCGCAGAGCAGCTGTTTGTGCCGCCAAGCGCCGATTAAGGTGAGCCATTTCGGTATTGGCAGTATCGAGCTGCTCTGTCCGATCTTGTACTGTCGACTTCAGGTCGGCCACTTCACGCTTTAACCGCAGAACCTCTTGACGCAGAGCATCGGCGTCGGCTGCAGCTAGTCCAGTGGGGGGGCGTTGGGAAGTCATAGTCACCTCTGATTGCGATAGCGGCGATCGCTGATTCATAGCGCCGGCGAATGTTTGGCACAGCCCAGTCAGTCTCTAAGGGGAACCGCCATCACACCAGAGGAGACAAACCCCACACCCCGTCGAATCATTGTGGCGTCACTGTCGCAGTTGGGGTCGGGTCAGTGCCCAAAGGTCGGACATGGCTTAACAGTTAATTCAATCTTTTATGCCGCAGTCCGGTTGATTTAATGATTTGCGCTCGTAAATTTACTGATTGCATTTTTAGCAACCTAAAAAGTCAGCCGCTTTTTGCAGACAATGCCCACGGGCAGCGGCGACTCTGGTCAGCGTAAAACTACTCACTTTACAAAGGCTTGAGCCTCCTCCAATCCTTTGAATATCCTGCTAGTATTTTTACTCAATAATGCTCAATTTATAATGTGTGACGATTCAGTCGTCATGAATTTCCACCCAGTTGATCAATCACTTTGGTAGCGAAGGATTTTTCAGCTGCGATGCCGACAGGGACATGGGAAGATATGGCTAATAAATTGGTTTTTCTCACAGAGCAAGCAAGTTTGTGAAAGCGTTAGTAATTGGTAATGGCGGGCGGGAACATGCCCTTGCCTGGAAGCTGCTAGAGTCGCCGCAGGTCAGAGAAGTTATGTGCGTACCCGGAAATGGGGGCACGGCAACGCTGTCAGGGTGTCGTAATCTAGATCTGGCGCTAGATGATTTTGAGGGCATCGCTCGAGTGGCATTGGTCAACAACTTGAGTTTGATTGTGGTTGGGCCAGAGCAGCCATTAGCTGATGGCATTACCGATTATTTACGGCAGCAGGGACTTACGGTTTTTGGTCCGACTAGGGCGGGGGCGCAAATTGAGGCCAGCAAAGCATGGGCAAAGGGGCTGATGGCCGAGGCGGGAATTGCCACTGCTGAATCTGAGGTTTTTACGGCTGCGGCACCGGCGATCGCCTATCTGCAGCAACAGAACTTTCCCATCGTAATTAAGGCCGATGGACTAGCCGCTGGTAAAGGGGTGACCGTCGCTCAAACTTCAGCCGCCGCGATCGCAGCAGTAGAGGCGGCCTTTGACGGTAAGTTTGGCACTGCGGGCAATCGGGTCGTGGTGGAAGCATTTTTGACCGGTCAAGAAGCGTCAGTCTTGGCGATCACCGATGGCGAGGTGATTGTGCCGCTGATGCCTGCGCAAGACCATAAGCAAATTGGGGAAGGTGACACAGGAGCCAATACGGGCGGTATGGGGGCCTATGCGCCAACGCCCGTGGTAACGCCAGAAATTTTGGATACGATTCAAGCGCAAATTCTAGAGCCGGCGATCGCCACTCTGAAACAGCGCGGCATTGACTATCGCGGCGTATTGTACGCTGGCTTGATGATTGCTCCCACTGGCGAGCCTTTGGTTATCGAGTTCAACTGCCGATTCGGTGATCCAGAAACCCAAGTTGTTTTGCCGTTATTGGAAACGCCCCTGGAAGAGATTTTGCTGGCCTGTGCCGAAAAGCGTCTCGCCCAACTACCGCCTTTGAAGTGGAAACCGGCCTCGGCGGCTTGTGTTGTTGCAGCCGCTGGGGGCTATCCAGCGGCCTATCAAAAAGGCATGGCAATTAGCGGGTTGGCGGCAGCGGCAGAAAAAGGAGCAGTAGTGTTTCACGCCGGCACACAGGTCTGTGAAGGTGAGCTGCAGGCTAATGGCGGACGGGTGCTCGGAGTGACAGCCCTAGGCGACAATTTTGACCAAGCGTTGGCAACGGCCTATGAAGCGATCGCAGAAGTGCAGTTTGATTCAATATATTACCGACACGACATCGGCTTTCGCGTACGTCCTATTGCCCAATAGTGCCAATATGAATGCATCTCGGATTGGCAATAGCCCGCACAGGCGATTAAATTTCTTATTCTGAACAGCCGAAGCTATCGACAATTTACCTGCTGCGATCGCTGCTGGCCCAAAAATTGCTGGGCATTCATGATTGATTTTCTCGGGTGAATTCTGAGTACAGGACAAAAGTTGTAGAGTTTGCCGAAAATTATTTTCATATTCTCCAGGTAGAGGACGACAGTTGGAAAGTCGAGCGGAGAATTCGACAAAGGCTGAAGTAAATAAATCAGCAGTAGAGCCAAATTGCCATCTCGACTCTAAGGAGGCAAGGTTTGTTCGAGTAGTTGCAAGACATTGAGACCCATGATTTTCTGAATGTCTGTGTCAGTGAACCCATTGTTTTTGAGCCCTTGGGTGATTTGGTTCATGGGGGCAGCATCAAACGGCACCCGCACAGCTGGTGACCACTAAAGCGCCTGATTGCGACTGGGGTCGCCTAAAACATAAGGTACTTGGCCCATCATGATTTTGGGTGCGAAGGTGTCTGGTGGGGGAGCTGCGCCCCAGTGCGCTTGCAGCGCTAGCAGCAGGGCGTCCTGTTGAGCGCGAAAAAGTTCTAAATCGCCACCCCAGTTTTGGATGGAGAACCAGACAGGGCCGCGATCGCGAGTGGGAAAGTAGCCTGCCAAGGAGCTGACCGTGTTAAGCGTACCGGTTTTTAGCGCCGCTTGATTAGGCAGTTCTCGATAAATTAGGGTGCCTTCATCTTGGCCAAAAACTGGCATCACGTCTGAAATAGAAAGGTCGTGTGCCTGCAACTGTCGCTGAATGTCGAGCAGAATGGCGACGACAGCGCGGGGTGAAAGCCGATTTTCAATGCCTAATCCTGACCCGTTGATGAGACGGATTTCTTCGATCGGGACGCCGGTTTTTTCAGACGCTTTAGCAGCTACGGTGCCAGATCCTCCGACGGCACGAGCAAACTGCTCAGCCATTTCATTGTTGCTGTAGATGTTCATAGCTTTGAGCAGCGGTGCCAGCGTTAAAGATTTATGGCGCACTAGCCAAGTGGGCGTGAGGGGATTGGTCGCGAGTGGCTGAACAATAATTTCTCCAGCGATCGCTAATGATGGCGCCGGAGTATTGGCTGGCATGGTGCTGTGAACGTAGTAGACCTCATCGGACCAGCGACTGACATCCACCGCTTGCATAAAGAGCTCGCCCGAGCGATAAGAATCGGGCTCAAAGTTCATGGCAAACTCGCCCAAAATCACAAGGTTGCCCGTCACCTGCTGAATGCCCCGCTGGTTCAACGTGTTGGCAAGAGCGATCGCTTCTTCCCAGACAAAATAGGGATCGCCTGTCCACCGAATGACCAAATCGCCGTTGACTACCCCATTTTCTAGTGTGCCAGTGTAGCCAATCGTCGTTTCAAAGCGATGGTCAATGGGCCACGTTTCCAGCGCCGCTAATGTTGTTGCCATTTTCGTCAAAGAGGCTGACGGCATAGCCTGATAGGGCTGATGGACTGCAATGGCAGTGCTGCCAGTTTGGACCCAAAGTCCCTGCTCCTCAATAGGAAATCCCTGCTCGGCCAAGTTGGTCAGATAATTGCGAACAATTTCTTTCGCTTCCGGATCAGGAGCGTTCGTTTGTAAAATCCATGGCGACTCCCAACCTTCAATCGCCTCCATTCCAGACCAGGATATGGGCTGCAGCGGCGTCACCGTCTTGGGCTGCTCACCCAGCCAAGAGAACAGGCTCAATACAATAAGGGCTTGATGCAACATGAGAGCAAACATCACACATCGGCACTTATCCTAGCGGACATCACCCAAGTTAGGGTTGATCGCAGCATGGATGTAAACCGCAGACTAAGCTCCAGGCATATGAAATTAGGCACCCTCCCCATGTAAAATCCCCACTGATTCAGTAATCAGTGGGGATTGATAATTGCGTATTTAACGGGAGGTGGCTCTTATGCCGTCTTTTTTTTTCAGAGCCCCACCAGCCGCGACAGCCCCGACTGCTAACACCGCTAAGCTAGACATTGGTTCAGGCACATCAACATCAGGATTCTGGAATCCCTTAGCAACTAAAACAACGTCGTTATAGTCGAGATCGCCACCGCCAACGATATCTTCAAAGCCAATGAAAGTGTAATAGTCGCCCGTTGATTCATCGGTATACCCGAAAGCTGTGACGTGCTCTAAACCATCTGAATTTTTACTGGCGTCAGTGTAGAGCAGAGTCGGGTTGCTTTTACCATAGCCGTTAGAAGCAATCAGAAACTCGAATTGAGCAATACCAGATAATCCTTCAAAATCACTCAAAATAAATCCATCTCCGGCTTTCAGATCACCGCCTGAACCTTGTAGTGAAGCATTTTCGATGAGCATGGCAGGAGCCTGATCATCAGCAGTAAACAGCACTTGATTTTTATAGCCAGCACCTTCATGGATGAAATAAATTTCAACTGTTTCGCTAGTGTCAAATAATAGGCCGTTGGCATCTAAAGGCTGTAGATCAGTCTCACTCAAAGCAGCTCTTTCTTTGTTGACTTGAGACTTAAAAAAGTCGAACAGCTCTTGGTTCTGATCTTGTAAATTTTGAGCTTCTGTTTGCGTAAACGTAAACGCTTGGGCTTCAGAATGAAAAACGCTGGAAGCAATAACAGCGATTCCTAGGGCGAATTGTTTGGTGATACCGATTTTCATGATTGGAACCCATTTACAACTTATGATTTAAGTATATTGGTCTTAAAACATAGGAGGATTCGTTAAGGTTGCTATTTATCGAATATTTGATTACTGATTAAAAAATAAAAAATTTCTATTTATCTGTCTCTAGGAAGGAATGAAAATATTGATTTTTAACTCAAATTTTTAAGTGTATTTCAGGATTTTAAGACCATTCTAAAATAAAGAACTGATCAGTCCAGAAAATATACTGAACTGCTTCGAGTATTAAAATCAGTAACTTCAGTGACAATGCAGTAATCAAAAATGCTGCAGGCAATCAAGGACAGTGATTTTACATATTTTAGAGAATGCTCTTTAGATAGCTGCTGAGCATAGGATAAAAAGCTTGAAAAGTATATGAGAGTGGAGTTTTATCAGAATTGCCGCAATTCTCAAGAAACCCTGCGACTGCTCAGTCAATAGCTGGAGGCAATTAAACCTGAAACGCTCCAGTACATAGTTGCCAGCTTGACGGCAGAATTCCATGGCCTCAATGACATTCATCACTAGGTCATGTTCATTGTCAAACATCCGGCCCGCCGTTTCGTGGGCTTTCAACTGCTGCCATTGGATTTCAATAGTATTCATCTCGCAGCAGCAGAGAGCTAAACAGAAGATGAATAAGCCTTGCACCAGAATATCTGGATCACACGGTCTTTACTACCATTACTCAGGTGCGCTAGAAGCCATTGTCGCAACCAGCGATCGCTCCATTCCGCTATGAGACTGCTGCCGCAAATCCTTAAAAGAATATTTACGTTCAGTGAATAGTCTTCATAGAGTTTTTGAGAGAAGGTACCGTATTTTTGCAGTGCTTGTTATAAAGGCATATAGGAGAGTCTATTCTTTGTTCTTCTGCGGCATTGTTTACGGGGGGTGCAATGCTTGAAGGTGTAATTGATGCTGTTTGAAGGGTCTGTTGATGAAGCCAGTCGAGACTTTTTGGCTTGAGCATAGGGCTTTGTAGTTCTGGCAGTGATGAGCATGCAGTCTGATGAAAGAGTTACCGCATCCGATTCAGGTGGTCGGCAAGATGTCCCGACATCAGGGGATTTGTCCACTGTGGATCCAACAGTGCTTGACCAGATCTATACCTTAATTGATGCGATTCTGCCCTTCGAGGCTTGCTTATACTATCAAGTTTTTCCATTATCAATTGAAAGCAGTTGTCTGACTGTAGGTATTGTTGATCCAGATGATGAGTCTGCGATTGAATACGTTACTAAGCAAATCTCGTATATCAACTATTCAATACAGTTTCAGCAGATCACTTCGGAGTGGCATCGCAATGTGCTCTCTAAATATCTCAATCATTCTGCACAGCAGCAGGCTGGCTCAACAAACGAAGCCTTGGATGGCGAAGAATCTAGCCTGGATGACGCGGCAGCAATTGATGAAAAATCGGTACTGTCAGATGAGCCTTTAGTTGAAGATGCTGTGGAAGACGTCCCGGCGAATTCAGCTGTCTCTGCTGCCAGTGATGCAGCAGCTGAATTATCGGTTGAGGATGTAGGCGATCGCATTGAACTACCAAATGCAGCTAAAGCCTTACCAACAGAATTGCCTGATGAGCCAGATCAGCCTGCGGTACTGGCCAAAGCTTCTGCTCCTTTCATCAATAATCGTTTAGTTGAAGCCACTTACATTTTAGAAAGGACAGAGCATCTAAACGCAAGAATGGCTTATACCGATGTCCCGACATCGATAGAGAAGCCTACTGCAGAAGCGGTCTCGGCACCTGTTGCCGACTCTGATACTCTTTCAGGGGCCGCTAATAGCGCAATTGAGCCAGCTGTACGCGCATCCGAAACTGCGCCAACGGCATCTTCTACAGAGTCGCTGAGTGGGTTAGCAGCAGACGCTCCTGAGCCGGAATTGGACACCCTGTATCGGGATGTTAGCGAGCTATTGGCGTCCATGCCACCCCAAACGCTGATGCAGGCCTTATTGGATAAGGTGACTGGCGAAGGCATCGGTCGCCTATATTTAGAGCCTCGGCCCCAGTCGAGTCGCATTTTGTGGAGCTGTAATGGAGTATTGGAAGGAGAAATTGACCCCATTAGTCGCTATATTTTGCAAGGTGTGATTGACGAATTCAAAAGACTGGTGCGACTGCCAGTTGAGCCAATTACCGGCCCGCAAAAGGCGGAGATTGAACGGGATCAGCAAGGGCAGCGAATTCTCATTCGTCTGAGCATCATGCCAAGCGAGCATGGCGAGCAAGCCACAATTCAAATTTTGCGCGGTAAAGCCCTAGAGTTCTACCGTGAACAGTATATGGAGCGTTTGGGACGCGATGCTCTTGATGTGGCGCATAAGCTTCAGCAGCGCTTGGGAGAAATCCGCGAGCGCGCTCGTCTGTCCATTCACAATCAGCCAATCCACTCTGATGTATTGCCACAACTGGTGCAACTGCTAAAACAGTTGAGCACGCAAGTTCAGGAAATTGAAGCTGCCTATGAAGATGGCGACTCGTCATCGTAAGCAAGTGAGCCGACAGCACGGATGCGCCCAGTGTCCTCGTGTTTGGCAATTCCTGCGCTTGCTGACGCTACTGGATAAAGGGACGTCATACCTTTAAAGACCAATAAGCAGGCAAACTTGAAAAGCTTTTCCAGGAAGTCCTATTAATCTATTCGAATAACCGAAAATAGGGATAACGTACCGGTACGCCAGGCTCTTTCTCCAGATCAAAGTTGATGACGTTCCAGCAGGGATTTTCGTCAGACGGAGAGCTAAATTCAACTGGCAAGCCATAGAGCCGAGGCGTATTCGTATCGCTGTGGCCACGCCAAGGCGCACTGCGCTCCAGATAGGTTTTCACTAAGTCCTGATAGCGCTGGGCAATAATCACCCGGGTAGCACGATATCCTTGGGTGTACAGCCGATCAAGAGCCTCATGAATTTCAAATCGAATGCCGTCAGGATGGGTGTGTTGCCGATACCACTCACCTTCCCACTGCCGCCAATGGCGCCCCGACTGCAAATGCACCAACTCCTTAGTTGTGGGACTGGCTTCAAATGCGCCATGACGAGGACATAAATAAGTATCCGTAAGCGTCAGTGCCGGAATTTTTTGACGGCAATGGGGACACTTAATATCAGGTCCAAAGATGGGATTTTGTAATGCAGGATTAACCATTAAGCAGCAGGCTGATGGATACATCCGGCGGAATCCGGTAGCCGTATTATAACGGGAGGAACAACCTTTCCACCGTTGATTCTATATAAAGCTTTGATTGATGACTGAAATTCCGACCCCGATTCTATCCACACCAGGAACATTATGGCCACCGCCTGACATCAAACAGGCTGCCTTTGTGGCGCCTGGAGCGACAGTCATTGGTCAGGTGACGCTCGCCGCTGGCAGCAGCGTTTGGTACAGCGCTGTTTTGCGTGGGGATGTTGCCGGGATTGAGATTGGGGAATACACCAATATTCAGGATGGGGCGGTCTTGCATAGCGATGCCGACCAACCAACAATTTTGGAATCCTATGTAACCGTGGGCCATCGCGCGGTAATTCACAGTGCTTATGTTGAATCAGGCTGCCTAATTGGTATCGGAGCGATTGTATTAAATGGTGTGCGTGTCGGTACTGGCAGCATCGTTGGGGCCGGAGCTTTGGTAACCAAGGATGTGCCGGCGCGATCGCTCGTTGTGGGTTTACCAGCTAAGGTTGTGCGCCCAATATCTGAGACTGAAGCCAGCGACCTGATTGAACATGCGCAAAAGTATTACCAGTTGGCTTTAGCTCATGCTGGTCAAAGCAGTCAATTTAGCTGGGAATGACCCAATCGAAAATATGTCAGTTGGCGACCACACTACTCGCCCAAGCTTTAGAAAGGTCTAATGAACTACCAAGATGGGAAACTGTCCAATGGCTTCTGAATAAGGATTTTTCAGATAGGCAGCTTTAGATGAAAAGATTTATCTAAAATATGTTACATATTAATTATGAGAAGAGCATAACATCTTGTTAAGTTATCTGTGTCGGGAGATTTAAAATGGACTGGAGAATTGTGGTTGTTCTGGCTCCTGTGGCGCTAGCCGCAAGCTGGGCGGTATTTAATATCGGTCGGGCGGCTTTGGGTCAATTCCAAACATTTTTCAACAACCGAGAGGCGTAGCTGATTGAAAAGTTAGTCTACTTGCTGATTAGGGCTCACAATTAGTCACTGCCGATGACCTTAAGTAGTGATCGCCCCTGTTTTATTCTGTTTACAGGCCAGAGTAGACAAGCTTTTAGATAAGGGTACGAGATACTTAAACGATGATGGGTCCTGAATTCATCATCGTTTAAGTATGACATCGGAAAAGCCTGCTGTTGGTAGCTTTAACGACGAGATTGCGGGCTTAAGTTTAGTATTTTGAGAAAACAGCATTCAGGGCCGGAAGCTATAAGCCTCCGGCCCTGATTTAATAGCAGATGTCAGTTTGCTAACTACATTTTTTGTAGAGCAGTGGCAGGCTCGGCACTGAGCTGAAGTTTCTCAAGAATGGTGCTCGCCATCTGAGCAGGGGTGAGGCCTAAACTTGCTTTGGACTGCTCAGGTGTTGCATGGTCGACTAAGGTGTCTGGCACACCAAGACGCACTAGTGGAGCCACAATTTGTGCATCCAACAGCGCTTCTGCTATCGCACTACCGAAGCCCCCGGCTGTACAACCTTCTTCCATGGTGACTACACGACCGATCTGATTGGCCAGGGGCAATATCAGCTCTTCGTCGAGGGGCTTGGCAAAGCGAGCGTTCACCACTGTCGCCTGAATGCCATGCTCACTAAGGATCTCAGCGGTCTGCATGGCAGGATACACCATAGTCCCATAGCCCAGAATGAGCAGATCGTCACCCTGGCGCAAAATTTCGGCTTTGCCGATGGGCAATGGCTCCCAGCCCTCTTCCATTAGCGGCGCCCCAACACCACTGCCACGAGGATAGCGCACTGCGATCGGACCATCGGTGTAGTTGATGCCGGTCACAATCATCCGCTGCAGTTCTGCTTCATCTTTGGGAGCCATCAGGACGATGTTGGGAATCAGACGCAGATAGGCGATGTCATACATGCCTTGGTGAGTAGGACCATCAGCACCGACAATGCCAGCTCGATCAAGACAGAAAAAGACCGGTAGCTTCTGGATGCAGACGTCATGGATGATTTGGTCAAACGCTCGCTGCAGGAACGTGGAATAAATTGCCGCCACGGGTCGCATCCCTTCAGCTGCGAGTCCTGCTGCTAGGGTAACGGCATGCTGTTCAGCAATGCCGACATCGATGTATTGCTTAGGCAGCTTTTTGCAGAGAATTTCCAGCCCGGTGCCGGTAGCCATGGCGGCAGTGATGCCAACAACCTTAGGATTATTCTCAGCGATTTTAGTTAGCGTAGTGCCAAACACCTTGGCATATTTGGGAGGCTTTGGCTTACTGGAAGGCTGCGCTTTGCCGGTAGTTAAATCGAACGGGTTTTGCGCGTGATAGCCAACTTGATCGGCTTCGGCGATCGCATATCCCTTACCTTTAACAGTGGCGACATGTACCAGCACTGGCCCCTCAATCTTATGGGCTTCACTGAAGGTAGTGATGAGCTCAGCTAGATTATGACCGTCTACTGGCCCCATGTAGGTAAAGCCCAGTTCTTCAAATACGGCCCCGACTTTGGGTACGGCCAAGCGCTTCATGCCCTCTTTAACTCGACTTAGCTCTGGTGTTAAAGACTCGCCCACAAATGGCAGATGCTTAAATTGCTCCTCCAAATTGTCTGTCAAAAACTGCATCGGCGGACTCAGGCGCATCTTGTTCAAATAGCGGGGAATTGCTCCGACGTTGGGAGAAATAGACATTTCATTGTCATTGAGTACCACCAATAGTCGGGTGTTGGGCAAATGCCCGGCATGGTTAATCGCTTCTAGGGCCATGCCGCCCGTCAGAGCACCATCACCAATGATGGCCGCCACTTTATAATCATCTCCTTGCAGATCTCTAGCCAGCGCCATGCCTAAAGCTGCTGAAATACTTGTAGAAGCATGGCCGGCACCAAAGTGATCAAATTTACTTTCAGAACGCTTGAGATAACCAGCGACGCCATCTTTTTGTCGCAGGGTGTGGAAATTTTTATAGCGCCCGGTGAGTAATTTGTGGGGATACGCCTGATGCCCCACATCCCAGATAACTTTGTCGTGATTTAAGTCGAGGGTTTGATATAGTGCCAAGGTTAGTTCTACAACGCCTAAACCTGGCCCCAAGTGACCGCCGCTGGCAGCGACAGTTTCCAGATGCTTCTCGCGGATTTGCCGAGCTATCTGCTCGAGCTGATGAATCGACAAACCATGAAGCTGGTTCGGGTGAGTTACGTCACTCAAATGCATAGCGGAATACCCTCAGGTTTACGTAGGTAACGTGTAAGCTGTCTTTTTACTGTAAAAGATCAGGCCGCTGCTCTTATTCCAGAAAAGTCAGATTATGGTGGAATAAGGAAGAGGTTCTTACAGATAAAGCCTCTAATACAATCGTAAATTAGGCGCCCTTTTTGCTAACACGGCTGTTTCGACCGTTAATCAACCGAAAAATCCGTTAATCTCTTGTCATGATCCATCTTTCTCGGTATTTACAACTTTTCCAGTGGCCCGTGATACTATCTGGCTTTCCTAAAATGCCATTTTTAGCAGGGACCGTGCTGTCCATAACTCTACTGCCATCGATGACGAGTGCTGTCCAAGCTCAAGCCCTCGACTTAGATTATGATGCCTGTGCTGATGAGCTTTTGGGAGCTGGAGTAGAGGCTGATGCAGCCGCGATCGCCTGTGCCTTGGCTTATCGTCCCACAGAGGTTTCGGGATGCGTATCGGGAGTATTAGATATTGCCGATGTGACGCCCACAGCGGCCCTGTCTGCCTGCAGCCGCGATCGCCGTCCCGACGAAGTTGCAAGCTGTGTCTCCAGCATTCACGGGGATTTGGTCGTGAATGATTCTCAATTAGTACTGGATCACTGCCACCGTACCATTTTGCCAGAGCGCTATGCCGCCTGCGTCACCGGTATTGCTGACGAAATTGGCTACGCCACAGAAGATGCCCTAGCAAGCTGCATCGCAGCGGGCTATCGTCCCGAAAACGTGGCTCCAACCTATATCCCAATGAACTAGTACCAGTCCCTTGAGCGCGTAATCTGGACTCTTGTTAAGGGATCTGTCCTCAAATAACCCACCTAGAGCACAAAGTGGCTGTCAGGATTTGGCAGTGTCAAATCCCAGATTGGATACGATATTTCAAACAACTCCCTCAGAGCGGCCTCAGCTGAGTTTGGACTCACTTGTTGATAAGCTTGCGAATTTAATCAATCTTGGATAAGTGGGGCGATCGACGCCGGGAATTTCACCTCTGAAAGGTTATCAGTGGCGTTTGACGTAGACATTGTTGTCTACAAGCGCTCTGCCTTCATTAGCAGCGTAAAATTGAGAGGTACCTGCCCGTAGATTCCTAATTCTGTAAGGGAAACTCTGGCAGGCTAGTTAGAGGTTTGCTGCGTCAGAAAAACACCGACGGCCAGAAATAGGGCGATGGGTCCCCAAGCGGCCATCAGCGGTGAGAAGATGCCAACTTCACCCATCGCATTACAGATGAAGGCGATGAGATAATAGCTAAAGATAATTACCACGCTGATGCCAAAACTGGTGGCTCTGCCGGTACGCTGAGGACGCACGCCCAGGGAAGCCCCGACTAAGCCAAACACCACGCAGACGAAAGGCAACGCATATTTTTGCTGGATACGGATTTCAAACGTGCGGATTTCGCGCTCGTCCCCCGTTTTACGAATCACTTCGCGGAGATACTGCGAAGCTTCGGCAATGTTCATTTCTTCATCATCTTTAGTGCGATTGGCAATATCAAATGGGGTGCTCGGCAACTGCACTTCTTGATTTTCAAATTTAACGATGTGGCTAAAAGACCCGTCCGGCGAGACGGCATAAATCGTGCCATCAAAAAAATCCCAAGTTTTTTCGCCAAGATCAAAAATGGCGGAGTCAGCGCTGACAATCTGGCTCAATCCGTCTTGGGTATAGTCCAATACGGTCAGTCCATACATGCGCTCACCATCAAAACTCTGCGCGTAAAATAGTCGCTTCATGCGCTGATCATCGTCGTCATCGTCTTCAAATTCTTGATAGAGAATGTTGTTTTCGGCAAACGGCGGGCGTTCGGAATTGAGCGCCCGATCAAGGGTCAAATCAGCTTGATAGTTTGCGGCTGGGGTAATTAACTCATTGAAAGCAAAGGTCACGCCAGTAATGGCAATGCTGAAGGCGATCGCCGGAGCAATAATTCGCCGAACGCTAACGCCACATCCCCGCAGAGCAATCAACTCGCTATCAGCGGACATCCGACTGTAGGCCATCATGGTTGCTAGCAATGTCGACATGGGAAATGCTAAGACAATAAACTCTGGCAATTTCAGCACAAAAACTTGCATTGCCAAGCCTACTGAGAGCCCCGACTCGGTGACCTTACGAATCAGCTCAAATAGCGCTCCCACGGAGATGCCAATCGAGGAAAACGCTCCTACCCCAAACAAAAAGGGCAGCAAAATTTCACGCACAATGTACCAGTCCATGACGGAGATTTGGTACCCAGTAGAAGGCGTATGGGCCGGCTTTGGTAGCGCTGATTTGGCAAAGGGAGTGTCCATATACGGAAAAGGAGATCGATTAAATCAATGTCAACAGCTGGTTGAAATTAGCAGTGGGTCAAAGCCGGAAATCTTCTCCCAAATAATGCTGACGCACCAGCGGGTTGTTGTAGAGATCCTGAGCGGTGCCAGACGCCAAAATCCGCCCTTCGCTCATGATATAAGCGCGATCAATGATTTGTAGCGTTTCGCGAACGTTGTGGTCGGTAATTAGAATGCCAATATCGCGGGCCTGCAGTTGGGCAATCATGGTTTGAATTTCCGCTACAGCGATGGGATCAACGCCGGCAAACGGTTCATCCAAAAACAGAAATCGCGGGCCATCTTCACCAGCGGCCAAGGCTCGGGCTAATTCAGTACGGCGCCGCTCGCCTCCCGAGACCAGATTTCCCAGTGTATGAGCGACTGTTTCTAGTCGAAACTCTTTGAGCAAGTCATGCAGCCGCTCTTGGTAGCTGGCTGGCGAAACATTAGTCTGCTCCATGACCAACAGCAAATTATCCTGTACTGAAAGATTACGAAAAATGCTGGGTTCTTGTGCCAAATAGCCAATGCCCAGACGCGCTCGTTGATGCATCGGTAGGTCAGTGATGTCAATTTGATCTAAACAAACGCGGCCCAAATCGGGTCTTTCCAGCCCAGTAGCCATGTAAAAAGTAGTGGTTTTGCCAGCGCCATTCGGCCCCAAAAGCCCGACGACCTCACCTTGGGCGACCGATAAGCTTACTTGATGAACCACCCGGCGCTTGCCATAGGTCTTTTCAACATTTTCTAAAACAATTTTCAAGGGGCTATATCCAGCAGGTTTACCGAATTTGGCTCAAATCCTATCAAAGCGCATCTCGTCTACGGCAAGTTATGGGAAACATTGTCGAGCAGCGATGCCTCCCTAGAATCAACAAAACCGCTATCAGAATACCCAAAGCGGTAGTGAGCAGCAGCAAATAGCGATCGCAGACCCATGCGCATCAATCCAGTGGCGATATACTCAGCGTGTTGTCGGGTGGGGCGGTAGTTGCTCCGCTGGCCGCCGGTTCTTCATCGTCAGCAGACTCAGAAATGGGTGCTGGATTATCTTGCAAAATATAGGTTGTTTCTACCTGATCATTGGGCTGAGGTAAGGCAATAAACCGCCCTTCGTCAATCAAATAAGTCACCGTTTCGGCTTCCAAGCGATTGCCTTCCTGCAGGATGACGACATTGCCGCTAAGAATCATGCGATTTTCTTCGCTGAAGTATTGGGCTTGAGCTGAAGTTGCGATGATATCACGAGACGGATAGTCGATTTGCACGTTACCCCGGGCGGTAATCACGCCGGTAATGGCGTTAGCTTCTTGAACGTCTGCTTTCAGAGTGATCGTGCCCTGCTGACCGGTTTGGGCCTGTACTTGGCGCATTGACCCTGAGCTAGCCAGCCAGAAGCCGATCGCCCCCAGCACGGCTAAGACGTAGGGCGATCGCCAAATCCGCCCTCGATTATTTCCACCTGTCATCTTTGATATCCGAGACTCGTTGGCCATTAATCGCCCCTCACATCAATCTTTTTAGACGCTTCTCTATTATTGTCAGTTCCAGCTAAAAGACATCGTACTGCAGTTAAGTTTTGTGCGATGCCTGCTCCATTTTGTCGTTTATATCCACACTTATGGCAGTCCATCGGGCGACGAGGCAGCGTCTCTTAATTTGATTTGCCACTGAGGGAGAGTTGCGGTGGCACCCGGCCCGGGCTGCCCCTGTTGGATCTGGGTGAGAGCAGTGGCCAACAGCACTACCTGTTGGGGGCCCAACTGCTGCACCAAGGCGAGCCAGTCACTGGCACAGTCAAGCAGATGGCTGACATCAATCCCGTGATAGATCGGCTCGAAGGGTTCTAGGCGACCAATGCCCTCTCCTAAAAGAATGGCCGTGCCCTGCCAATTATGGTTACCCAAATGATAGAGCGCCACTGAGAACTGCAAAATTCCTTGAAAGAAAGGTTTTTCAGCGAACTCAGCTTCCATCCAGAGATCTTCCATCGTGTCATGACAGGCATAATATTCGCCTTGATTGAATTGTTGGAGACCTAGCTGAAACTGCTGGGCAGCGGCAGGCGGCAGATCAAATGACATAAGCAAAGAGCCCGTCAGTGAGTTAAACAGTCAGACAAATTGATAATTGAGCCAGTAAGCTACGAATTCTTAATAAAGAGATGGTATTCTCCACTGATGAGTGTATGAGGAGTGTGTTGTATGGTAAGCATTTCGGCGCAATCAATGAGTTGCTCAGATTGCTCACAGCCCGAGGGACCGGGTTGGCAGTCTTTGTCACTTTCTGATAATAAGCTTTTTGGGACAGACGGCATTAGGGGGAAAGCGGGTGAACTCTTAAATGCTCCCTTTACTGTCCAGATTGGCTATTGGGCCGGTTGCGTTTTACAACATCAATATGGGAGTGCCAAAGGCCCCGTTTTGCTCGGTCAAGACTCACGTAATTCGGGCCATATGCTGGCATCGGCGCTGGCGGCAGGATTGACCTCAGCCGGATTGGAAGTGTGGAACTTGGGGCTGTGCCCCACCGCTGCAGTGGCCAACCTCACATCTCGGTTGGGCGCGATCGCTGGCGTCATGATTTCTGCTAGTCACAATCCGCCCGAAGATAACGGCATTAAGTTTTTTGGTCCCCAGGGCACCAAGCTACCGATGCCTGTGCAGCAGCAAATTGAGCAAGCCCTGCGAGGGTCCCCAGTATCGATGCTTAGTGCCAGTTCTGGCTGGGGGCAGTGGCACAACCGGCCCGAGTTGGTGGAACAGTATCTGGACTTTTTGCATCAGCCTTTGCCAAATCTCAATCTCGCCGGCCTGAAGGTGGTGCTAGATATGGCTTGGGGCGCCGCTGCCGGCATTGCTAATCGCGCTTTTGGTGACACAGCAGCCGAGGTGGTGGGGATTCATGGCCTGCCGGATGGCGATCGCATCAACGTTAACTGTGGTTCAACTCATCTCGAACCGCTTCAGGCTGCAGTCCGTGAGCATCAGGCCGATATTGGCTTTGCGTTTGATGGCGACGCTGATCGCGTTATTGCGGTCGATGGTCAGGGCCGCGTGGTTGACGGCGACTATATTCTTTACTTCTGGGGCAAGACCTTGAAGGCTGCCCAGCGCCTGCCAGAAAACTTGATTGTTTCAACCGTGATGGCGAACCTGGGCTTTGAGCGAGCTTGGACTGCTCTGGGAGGTTCTTTGCTGCGTACCAAAGTCGGCGATCAGCACGTGCATGCGGAAATGGTGGGTCGGGGTGCGAAGCTTGGCGGCGAACAGTCGGGCCACATTCTCTGCCACCACTACAGCCTGACAGGCGACGGTATTTTGACGGCGCTGCATTTAGCCGACTTGGTGCAGCAGGTTGGTGGCTCGCTGGCGGCTTTGGTGGACCAAAGCTTTACCACTTATCCCCAACGACTGGAGAACGTGCGGGTCAAAGATAGCGATCGCCGGAAAAATTGGCACAGTTGTGGTGCGGTGACGCAGGCGATTGCCCAGGCAAAGGCTGATATGGGCGATTTGGGCCGCGTTCTCGTTCGGCCATCAGGCACTGAACCGTTGATCCGCGTTATGGTCGAGGCCCAGCAGCAGCCTTTAGTTGACCATTGGACTGATCATATTGCCACTGCTGTGCGCGCTAATTTGGCCGTTTAGCAAGTCCCTCGGTCACAGCGATGTCTCTGTAGACTGGCGTCGAGGAGGCAGATTTAACCAGCGCGATCGCTCTATCCGCTCAGTTTTGGCTGATGTGGAAGTCTCATCAGTCAAAAAAATTGTCGGTGATTTTTGGCAACGAAATTTTCCCAGAATCAGCCAACTCAATCATGGGCGTTTCCTCATTGCTCGCTTTTAGCCTCATCGTCAGCAGGCTGGACAGCGATATTTTTTCTGGTGCAGCTCTGATTTGTAGGTATTAAGCATACTTTGTTAGCCGAAGCTGATTTTAGACATGGTACGCGGCTGTATCTCACTCAGCTAACCAAGACTTGTTTGAGGTGACTCGAACAGCTAAACAATTTGAGCGTGCAAGCCTTTTATACTAAGTCTTGGACTCTTGATTGTTTCATATTTCATTACCGCACTCGTTGGCCAAATCGAGCACACAGACGAATTTAAGGCGATCTCTGAGAAAGAAATTACCCACTTGGAGTGTTGGTTTAATGCCTGCGGCAAGGCTGCGCCAACGTTCCTCAACGCCAACCTACAGCGGTATATTCGTTTCGAGAAATCCCCTAAGAACCCGACTCTAGGACTTTTACTGACAGACATAGCGTTAGAGGTGTAGTGGCAAAGTCCGCCGTTGAAGAGCCAGATCCCGGCCAGAAAAGAGGGCGATCACAATCAACAGGCGATGGCGATCGAACAATCTCAAGCAAGTTGGCAGACAGCGATCTACATTAAGTTATCGCCAATTTTTTTTCACTGATACCGGCATGCTTCATAGCACCCTACTGTAGCTGACCTAAACCATGAGGCAGCCTCGAGGCTCTACTGTTCTTTCCAACGGCGATCGCCCTTTCCTTGGTTTCACGGCCCTCAACCCATGCCTTTAACTAGAACAATCAGCGCCATCGTCGCCATTCTGTTTGCTTTCCTGATTGTAATTTTGGGGGGCTGGTATTTCACGGCGGCATTTGGAGTGATTGTCTTTTTAGGGCAGCGAGAAATCTTTCAGTTGGTTCAGGCCAAAGGGATTTTGCCTGCCGCCAAAACCACCTTCGTAGTGAGTCAACTGCTGCTCGTTTTTGCCCATATCTCACCGTCGCTTGCCCATGCGGTTTTGCCGTTGGGGGGCACATTTATTTGTTTTTATTTATTATTTCAACCTAAATTCGCCACCATTGCTGATGTTGCCGCCTCTATTTTGGGGCTGTTTTATGGCGGCTATTTACCCAGCTACTGGATTCGTTTGCGGGACTTAGATTCTATTTCCATTGAAGCGCTTCCCCTAGATGGATTTTGGCCTACTTGGCCGGTGCAAATTTCGTCTCTGCCAATGGGGTTGACGGCCACCTTAACGGCTTTTGCCTGCATCATCGGCGCTGATATCGGTGCTTACATTATCGGACGCCTGTTTGGCAAAACTCCGCTTTCTGGTATTAGTCCTAAAAAAACGGTCGAAGGAGCGGTTTCGGGCATGGCCATGAGCATTCTTGTGGGAATGTTGGGATCGCAACTTTTGGCTTGGCCCATCAGTCCGCTATCGGGAGGAGCCCTGGGTGCGCTGATAGGCATCACCAGCCTATTGGGTGACCTCACCGAATCCCTAATGAAACGGGATGCTGGGGTCAAAGATTCAGGCCAGTTGATTCCAGGGCACGGCGGTATCCTCGATCGCACCGATAGCTACGTATTTACGGCCCCTATCGTCTACTATTTTGTGACGCTGCTGCTGCCCATTCTGCCTGGATAACTGGTTTGTCCAGATCACTGGAGCCAGGATGTAATAATTGACAACAGGCTCTGGACAAAGCAACGCTGATTGGCAAGGTTTACAGCCGAGCTTCCTCTTTCACGAGCTTATCCCAGCCCAAATCGCTAAGGCTACGATTGCGACGTAGAGGCCGCGTAACCAGTTCTAAAATGTCGCGGGCGTTAGCAAAGCCGTGAATTTGGGCAAAGGTGAACTCAACCGACCATTTCGTGTTAATGCCTCGAGCTTCTAGGGGATTGGCGTGGGCCATCCCGGTAATCACCAAGTCGGGCTGCAGTTGCTGAATACGCTGGATTTGATGATAATTGTCAGGCTTCTCTGTAATTTTGGGTAAGGGCACGTCCATGTCATGGCAAGTCTTTTCGAGCAGGGCCAATTCGCCCGCTTGATAACGCTTGTCCATGTAGGGAATGCCGATTTCGGGAACGGTCATGCCGCAGCGAATTAAAAAGCGGGCTAGGGAAATTTCGAGCAGGTTATCCCCCATAAAGTAGACGGATTTACCCCGAACGATCGCTAAATATTCTTCTAGTGATGCCCAAATTTTGGCCTCCCGCGCTTCCAGACCTTGCGGCTCGATGCCAAAGACGGAGCAGATTTTTTCCACCCAAGCCCGCGTTCCATCTGGCCCAATTGGGAAGGGCGCGCCAATCAGCTTGCATTTACGGCGCCGCATCAATCCAGTGGCTGTTCGCGAGAGAAAAGGATTAATGCCCACGACATAGTCGCCTTCGTCAAGCACGGGTAACTCGGTGTAGTGCTTGGCCGGCAGCCACCCGCCCACCTTTACGCCCTGTTTTTTCAGCTCTAGGGTGATTTGCGTCACGATGGGGTCGGGCACGGAACCAAAAATCACCAGATTGGGATGGTCTCGATACTCAACTATTTCACTTGAGATTTCTTCTTCTTTTTTGCGACCAAAGCTCAAGAGCTTTTGAATGCCGCCGCGGTCAGCTTTTTCTTCTGGCGTGGCTAGGTCAGCACTGGTGGGACATCGCTGCACCATGGCCGCTAATACCGTGTCTTCGCCCTGCGTAAAGGCATAGTCTAGGCCGTTAGCCCGAGCAACGACAATGGGAATGCCGATTTCATCTTCGAGTTTGGGAGCCAGACCCTCCAAATCCATTTTGATGATTTCTGTGGTGCAAGTGCCGATAAAGACGATGACAGAAGGATTGCGATCGCGCTTAATTTGCTCACAAAGCCGTTTTAATTCGCTGTAGTCGCTGAGCTGAGCCGAAATGTCGCCCTCTTCAAGTTCCGCCATGGCGTAGCGGGGCTCGGCAAAAATCATCACTCCCATGGCATTTTGCAAGAAGTAGCCGCAAGTTTTAGTGCCGATGACGAGAAAAAAGCTGTCTTCAATTTTTTGATATAGCCAAGCGACACAGCTAATCGGGCAAAACGTATGGTAATTGCCGGTGTCGCAATCAAATTCCAGGTTTTGCGTTTGCGTTTGGGGTTTAGCTAGAGTCATGGGTTACTCCTGAAAGTGCAGTTAGTGAAGCAGCCCAAAGTCCAGATGGTTGCGGCTAATGGTGGATCAGGGGCGATCGCCCCTGTTGATTCCTCAAAGGCTTTCTGCTGAATCAGGCAGCATTTTCGCCTCTTCGTTTTCAGCATCCAAGGTGGTGGGCACGTTACCCTCGCTCAGCGCCATTTCAGGATCAAAATTGAGTCCTAAAACCTCTATGAGCGCGTCTTCGTCTGAGTTGAGCTGATAAAACGGCACCATTAAATTGCCAAGTTTAGGCTCTAGCGCGTTCACCACACCCAAGATGAGTAATGATGAAGGGCGGCGACCACCATCGGGAGTTCTCACCGAGTTCATGAGCATTTGCAGTTGCAGCCATTCCCGGTTCGATTCCACATAATCCAACCATTTTTGGCGAATAACCGATACGAAATTTTCGAAGAAGGCCATCGCTTTGCCTCAATCCGTTGCTTTTAGACGCCTCATGATAGATGAAATTC